>JBCCCA010000009.1:0-32191 GCA_039033735.1 Pseudomonadota bacterium | reverse complement strand
TCCCTCCTTCACCGCTGCCTCAACCATCTGCATCAGGCGCGGCGCGCGGGGATCGACGGGATGAAACCTGTGACCGAAGCCGGGCACAAAATGTTCGCCCGCAGCGAAAAACCGGTCCAGTTCGACCGTTGCCCCGTCCTCGGGGTTGGCATGCCCCGCAACGGCGTCATAAAGACGAACCGCCGCTTCCCCGGCGCCGCCATGGACATCGCCCAGCACGTTCAATCCGGACGCCATCGCCGATTGCAGTCCAACACCACAGGTCGCTGCCATCCGAGCAATCGCAATCGAAGGCGCCTGCGGGCCGTGATCAATGGCCGACATCAAGGCGACCTCAAGCAGCGCGGCCTCGGGGTGCGTAGGCAAATCACCCCGCAGCATCAACCAGACCATCTCGGTAAATCCGACACGCCCGATCAGGTCTTCGATCGCGTAACCGCGATAGCGGATTTCGCCGGGGCGCATGTCAATCAGGCTGGTGGCCCACCAATCCGCACTGTCATCGCTCATATCGCACCGTCCTTCCGTAGCCGTGTGATCTCGTCGGCCTCCAGCCCAAGCTCGGCCAGGATTTCATCCGTATGGGCGCCAAGTTGCGGCGGGGGCCGGGATGTGGTGGGACGCGCGCCGTCGAACCGAAATCCAGGACGCACGACGCGCACGTCGCGGTCAACGCCGGGCGTGTCGAACCGGGCGACAAGGTCACGGTTCTGAACCTGTGGCTGGGACAATGCTTGGGGCAAAGTCAGGATTTCACCCGCCGGAATGCCGGCCGCCATAAACATCCGAACCCACTCTGCGGCGTCGCGTGCCGACAACGCCTGTTCTATGATGGCCTTCAAGGGCACGCGATTCTCGATCCGTCCTTTGCGGGCCGCGAAGCGCGGATCCTCGATCAGATCGGGGTGGCCAATCAGCCGTGCTAGCGCTTCGAACTGTTCCTGCTTGTTGGCGGCAATATTGAAACTTGCGTCGCGTGCTCGAAACACGCCTGAAGGGCTGGCCGCGATGTTTTCATTGCCCGCCCGGTGCGGCTGCCAGCCCGCGATCAGGTGGTTTGACACGACCCAACCCATCGTCGACAGCATGGCTTCCAACATCGAGACGTCGATCACGGTTCCACGCCCCGGTATTGGGCGGGCAAGGGCGGCTGCGATCGCGAAAGCTGCTGTCAGCCCACCCACCGTGTCAGCAACGGGATAGCCGACACGCATCGGGTCACCGTCCGGCTCGCCCGTCACGCTCATCACGCCCGAGACACCTTGCACGATCTGGTCATAGGCCGGGAACCCCGCCATCGGACCATCGGCGCCAAAGCCCGAGATGGCGCAATAAACAAGCTCGGGGTTCTCGGTCAGCAGTTCCTCTGATCCCACCCCAAGGCGATCCATGACGCCCGGGCGAAAGTTCTCGACCAGCACATCTGCAGTCTGAACCAGGCGTTTCAACAGCACTTTTCCGTCCGGGTGCTTCAAGTTGAGCGTGAGCGACCGCTTGCCGCTGTTCTGCGCCAGGTATGACACCCCCATGCCCTGCGCGTTTAGCGCGTGATCCCCGCCCAACTGACGGGCCAGATCACCGACGTCCGGCATCTCAACCTTCACGACATCTGCGCCCAAATGCGCCAATTGGTGGCAACAAAACGGACCGGCCAGCACATTGGTCAGATCTAGAACGCGGACTCCATTCAAGGGTTTCATTCAGATGGTCCGTCCGCCGTCAACCTCAAGGATAACGCCCGTCACCAGACGCGCATCGTCCGAAGCCAGATAAAGCGCGGCGCCCGCGATATCTTCGGGTGTCGACAGGCGCCCCATGGGGATCGTCGCCAGAAATCGCTTGCGGTTTTCAGGTGTGTCGGGTTGGCCCATGAAGGTTTCGAGCAAGGCGGTTTCCCCCATCACAGGCGCCACAGCGTTGACGCGGATGCCCTCGGGCGCCAATTCAGCGGCCAACGAACGGGTCAGTGTGTTCACAGCACCCTTAGAAGCATTGTACCATGTCAAGCCAGGCCGCGGACTGATCCCGGCAGTCGAGCCGATATTGACCATGACACCGCCACCACCGGGTGCACCGCGCCAATGGGGAACAGCGGCCTGCGTCATGTGATAGATGGCATCAACATTAATCGCGAAGACCTTGCGAAACGTGGCATAATCGACATCAAGCATCGGTTGGTTCCGGTGGCTCCAGCCTGCGTTGTTCACGACGATATCGACCCGACCCAGCGCCGTGACGGCTTGCGCGAAGCCGCGCTTGACCGCATCTGCGTCCGCGACGTCAGCCTCGATGAACGACCCATTCAATCTGGCGGCTACCGCTTCGCCGCCCGGCTGATCGATATCCAATATGGCAACCCCTGCGCCTTCGGCCGCGAACCGCTCGGCGATCCCGCGCCCGAAGCCCGACGCTCCGCCCGTGATGATTGCGGTCTTTCCCTCAAGACGCATGCCCGTTCCTCCGGTTTCAGTGAAAGCTAAGCGAGCGTTGGGTCCGTGACAAACCCCTTCTGATCGGGCACAGACAGCTCATGAACGAACCGCACAAACGCTTGGAACATTCGCTTGCCGAAGATGCACAGGCCTTTGTCTTGGGCACGGCCCTTTGCGCCTTCGCGGTTGTGATCCTGACCCATCTGGGCCTGATCACCGGACAGACGGCGGGCTTGGGCGTTTTGCTGTCCTATGTCACCGGCGCCAGTTTTGGCGTGGTGTTCTTCATCGTCAATCTGCCGTTCTACCTGTTTGCGTGGCTCCGTATGGGACCGCGTTTCACGATCAAAAGCTTCATTGCCGTGGCCCTGGTCTCGGTCATGACCGAGCTCATGTCGCGCCATATCGTGTTCGCCTCGCTCGATCCCACGCTGGGCGCACTTCTGGCCGGAGCAACGGCGGGTATGGGGTTAATCGTTTTGTTTCGACACGGCGCGTCGCTGGGCGGTGTCGGTGTCGTGGGGCTTTGGCTGCAGGACAAGGCCGGCATCCAGGCAGGCTGGGTGCAGCTTGGCTTCGACGTCATCCTGTTCGCAGTTGCCCTGTTCGTCTTACCTGATCTGGCCCTTGTGGCATGGTCGCTGCTGGGCGCAGTGATCGTGAACCTGATTATCGCGGTAAACCACCGAAAGGATCGCTATGTCGGGCGCTAACCCGCCAGAAGCGCGTCAATTTCGGTCCGCTGCGGCATAGACGGCGCGGTACCGGGCCGGGTAACTGAGATCCCTGCCGTCGCCGCACCAAACCGCACCGCGTCTACCGGACCCATGCCCTCGGACAGGGCAACTGCAAATCCCCCGTTGAATGCATCGCCCGCACCGGTCGTCTCTACGACGGGCCCAGCGGACAGGGCCGGGACATGGCTGACGTGGTCCGCAGTAACCAGCAGCGCACCGTTGTCCCCCAGCGTGATCAGCGCAGCTCCCACACCTTTGGCCAGGAAGGCGCGCGCGGCCGCCTCGGCAGAGGCGACATCGGTCACCGCGATCCCTGTCAGCGTTTCCGCTTCGCTTTCATTGGGTGTGATGTAATCGCAAAGCGGATAGATGCTGTCGGGCAAAGTTGCGGCAGGCGCAGGATTGAGAAGGGTCGTCGCCCCGCCATCCCGCGCAATCTTCAGCGCACGTTGCGCCGCGTCAATCGGCTGCTCCAACTGCGTGATAAAGACCGAGGACGTGGCAATCAGGTCGGCCTGTGCATCGACATCGCCGGGCGAGATGGTGGCCGCCACGCCGGGGCAAATGATGATGGCATTGTTGCCGGTTGCTTCTTCGACAAAGATATAGGCCGCCCCAGTCGCTGCCCCTTCGGGCTGGGCGACAGCCGGGGTAACGCCCGCGTCGCGCCAAATGCCAAAGGCCATGTCGGCAAACACATCCTGCCCAAGCTTTGATATGAAATGCACATCACCGCCTGCGCGCGCCGCCGCGACCGCCTGGTTCGAGCCCTTGCCGCCGGGGCCAAGCGCAAAGCTGTTGCCCAGGATCGTCTCGCCCAATTTTGGCGCGCGATCTGCGCGGTACGTGGTATCGGCGACAAACACACCCAGGATCGCGATGTGCCCCATTGCCTAGACCTCGGGCCCGATGACGCCTTTGCGGAACATGAAGCACCCATAGAAGCGACGCTCACCCGTCTGGATCACGGCATAGCTGGTCTTGGCCAGGTCATAGAAGGCGAAACGTTCGACACTCAGCATCGGACGCGGCGCCCCTTCGGCAGCGTCGACAGCCGCCTGCACCTCGGCCTGTGTGGGTTCCACTTTGTCAGGCGCGCCGACCACCTCCATCCGGGCCGCAAAATCGTCAACAAATGTATCAAGCGGAAAGACCGACAGGACCGCCTCGGCAGCCTCCGCAGCTGTCAGGTTTTCCATCCGCAACAGCGCACCGTGGGTGGTTTGTTGTGCGATGCTGTCGGCAGGAAAGTTGGTGTCGGACAAGATCACCGTATCGCCGTGTCCCATGGCGCGCAGCACATATAGCACATCCGCATTCAGTCGCGGATCAATTCCTTTAAGCATCGCCTACTCCGTTACCAGCAGCGGTTCAAACCCGCCGAATATCATACGCTTGCCGTCAAACGGCATGTTCTCGGGCGGTGTGTCATCTTCCCTCATCTTGGCCCAGGCCGCATTCCGCGTTGCCTTGTCGGGCCAGACGGTCCAAGCGAAAACGACAGTCTCATCCTCCTTCAGCGCAACCGCCCGCTGGAAATCCGTTACCTTCCCCAACGGCACGTCATCGCCCCAGCACTCATAGATTTGCAGCGCGCCAAGGTCCTTGAAAAAGGGCGCCCAGGTTTCTGCAAAGGTTTTGTACGCTGCCTTCGCGCCCGTCGGCACGGGCACAAGAAATCCGTCAACATATGCCATGGTGTCCTCCCAAACGATATGGGTTAGCCTAAGCGAGGACACCAAGACCTGTCGAGCGGAGGATGCGATGGATCGCGAGACCTTGTTCCAACAAGCCAAGGCGCTGGCCCAAGACCGTGTGACACCGGACATGGACCTCGACCAAAAAGTCGACGTGCTGGAACATGCGATGGCCGAGGTGCTGGACGTCCAGGTGATGAAGCCCTTCGCGGGTCGCGTCACCGCGACCGTAACAGGGTCGATGGAGCGGGCCACGGGGCGCTGGCTGATGGGCGATGACCCCCGCCTTGAGCCGATGCCCGCCAAGCCAACCCTGATCGACTTTTTTCGCCATAGGTTTTTGAAGGACAAAGTCGGGGGCACACATCTCTTGCAAAGCGCGAAACTTGCGCGCGACAAGGGGCTGTCGGACAACACCGTACTGGCGTGCCTATTGCACGATATTTCGGTCATCGGGCTGATCCGCAACGATCACGGCCATTGGGCGGCGCAAATGGTGGAACCTTATGTGGACGCCGAAGTTGCGTGGGCAATCAAGCATCACCAGGCCCTGCGCTTTCGGCCCGATCCCGACTATGGCTATGACTATCCGGCGTTTTATACCGAGGTGTTTGGCAAGGATTACGACCCGCCTGACTATATCAAGGCCGAATGGGATTATTGCCGCAATCACAAATGGTTCGACAGCGCGATGCAAGTCGTGGTGAACGACCTTTACGCGTTCGATCCGAATATGACCGTCAGCATCGAGGACTTCGAAGACGTCATCGCCCGCGCGTTTTGTCAGCCCGACGAAGGGCTTGGCTTTGACCAAAGCCCGGTGGCGCATATGTGGCGTTCGGTGATCTGGCCAAACAACTTCCTCTAATCCTTCGGAGGCATGTGCTCAACCGGGCCGCCTTGCGCTTCCCAGGTCGAAAACCCTTCCCGTAAATGCGCGGCCTCAAAACCCATGTCCTGCAAGGTGGCGACTGTTAGAGCGGAACGCCAACCGCTGGCGCAATGGAACACGAAGGTTTTGTCTTCGCCGAAGATGTCCTTAAAATAGGGACTATCTGGGTCGATCCAGAATTCCACCATCCCGCGCGGGGCGTGAACACTGCCCGGAATGAAACCCGCGCGTTGCCGTTCGCGAATGTCCCGGATGTCGACCACAACCACATCCGGGTCATCAAGCCTTTCGATCAGATCCGCGGTTTCGATTTCTTCGATCCGCGCGCGCGCTGCGGCCACCAAATCGGCGGATGATGTCTTTAGTGGCATGTCAGCACCTCATGTGTTCGTCGCCGCGATGGTGATCTGGTTCTTCGGAATGGACAACCGCCTGACTTGAAGTTGCATTCGTTTTGCGGTCCAAACGGGCATCACATCAGGGAGATCACAAACATGAGCGGCAGTTGGGCATTGGTAACCGGCGGCGCACAGGGCATCGGCCTTGCCTGCGCCAAGGCCTTGGCGGCAGACGGACACAAAATCATCCTTGCCGATATCAATGCCGACGGTGTGGCTGAAGCTGCAGCGGCGCTTGGGAACGGCACGGTGGGGATACCCGTCGATATGGGCGACGCCGACGCGGTGCTGGCCATGTTCGACCAGATCGAGGCCGAGCACGGTCCGGTGTCCGTTCTTGTCAACAACGCCGGTGTGGCCGCACCGGGTGACTTTCTGTCCTATGATCTGGACACGTTCGACATGGTGATCGGGCTAAACTTGCGCAGCGTGTTCGTGGCCACCCAGCGGGCGGCGCGGACGATGGTGGCCCAAGGCATCGAAGGCGCCATAGTCAACATGTCTTCGATCAACGCGCAGGTCGCGATCCCGGCCATCCCGGCCTATTGCGCCTCGAAAGGCGGGCTCATGCAATTGACCAAGGTGGCAGCCCTTGCGCTGGCCAAACACAATATCCGCGTGAATGCCGTGGGTCCGGGGTCCATCGACACCGCCATGATGGCCGCCGTCAACGCCGACCCGCAGGCTTTCAAGGTTGCCATGTCGCGCACACCGCTTGGTCGACCGGGCACCGCACAGGAAATCGGCGATGTGGTGGCCTTCCTCGCCAGCCCCAAAGCCAGCTATGTCACCGGCGAAACGATCTATGTCGATGGCGGGCGGCTTGGCCTGAACTATACGGTTTAATCAGGCCTTTGGGTCAGCGCGGCTTCCAAAGCGGGCGAGGGGCGGGCGTATAGAAAGTCGTCCCAGGTCAGATGTGATGTCGTGCGGTCGTTCGAAAAGACAATCGTCCGTGACCGCGCGGCGGGCGCGATTGCCTCGCCAAAGGTCAGAAGCATCTGTCTTTGGTCGACGTCAGAAAACCGCTCCTGAAACTGCTCGGCAGGGTAGGGGCTGGCATCGCCCGATAGACGCGGTTCAACCTTGGTCCGGTTGGCGATCCGCGCGCGGATGACCGCATCGGGGGCATAGCACAGATAAACATCATAATCTGTCGCCCAAGCCATAAGCGCCTGCGAAAAGGTGGCCAGATCGTCTTCGCGCGGCATGAGAAGATTAAGGTGCACGATACTGACGCCGCTCCTTGCCAGCGAAAACGGCGGTGCCGGTCCAACCAATTCCCCTCGAAGATTGTACTGACGCATCAGTTGCCCGGCAAAGTACACGTGATGGCGTCGGCCCGCTGACGTCATTTCAGGCATTAGGTGATTGGCGATGAAGGTGGATTTCCCTGCCGAACTGACGCCCGCCACCAAAACATTGCTTGACGTCAACATGCCCAACTCAATTGTGTGATCCGGCGGCGCGCCACGTCATATAGGCGCAGGTCGGCCAGGTTGTTGTTTTCGATCACCGCGCGCTCGGCAGCACTGAGGACATAATCCGAGCGACCTCCCTGATTGACGTTCTGCGGGGGCCCGGCAGCCAGCGAAACACCGCAGACGGTGGAAAACGCCGCAAGACTTTCTTCATATCGTTCGACAAGGCCAACCGCCGCGAATTCCGAAAGGTCCGAAGTTTCAAGGACCTGAGATTGCATGTTCCGATTGTCTGGATGGCGCGCAAACTCGGTTAGCGAGAACCCCAAGGCGTTGACGATCAGCGCGTCCGGATTTCGTCGGTCTGGCCTGCGTTTTAGGTAGTGATAGTTCGATAGCACGCGTTCAACCGGATCGCGCAGCATCGTGATACTGGCATGGCCGTCGCCCAGAAAACTGTACTTCCGGCGATAGAAATGCCCATGGATCAGGTCATAGGCCGTTCGCAATCCCGCCGCGTTGGCTTGCGCTGCCGTCTGGCGCTGTTTGCGCCGTGCAAGCGATGTTGGCCAGCTTGATCCGATATGATCGCCGTAATCGAACAAAACGCGCGGGCCAAAGGCGGCCTTCAGGCTGTCCCGCAATGAGGTGCCAGCGCATTTCCGGATGTGGACAGAAAGGATCATGCCCCCGTGATCCATGAAAATGCTTAAAAAGCAAAAAACAGGCCCATAAACCGAAGTTTTGCGCGCCCCGACCCGTGCCCTCGTGCCGCTTCGCCAAACGCGCATCACCAAAGCCTCACCGCTTGACCCGACGGGGCGCATCGCCTACACCGTTCAGCGCTGAGCGGGCGTCGTATACTGGCTATTACCTCAGCCTTCCAAGCTGATGAAGCGGGTTCGATTCCCGCCGCCCGCTCCAAACCTCCCACATGATGTCTTGTCGAGACACGCGGCCTTTGGTTATGTGGCCGGACTTGAGGGAACATATGTCGGATACAACTGTTCAAGATCGCGAAAGATCGAAGAATGTGCGAGCCTTGCGGGCGCTTTGGCCGTTTGTGCAACGCTACAGGGGCATGCTTTACGGTGCGGTGTTTGCTTTGGTGTCGACGGCCATCATCTCGCTTATCCTGCCGATTGCAGTGCGCCGTGTGGTTGACGGGTTCGAGACATCGGCGGTCGAGCTTCTGGACAGCTATTTCAGCGCCGCCCTTGTGATTGCCGGTCTGCTCGCCATCGGCACGGGGCTGCGGTATTATCTGGTGACCCGGTTAGGCGAACGCGTTGTGGCCGACATCCGCAAGGCCGTGTTTGACCGTATGATCTCAATGAGCCCTGCCTTCTACGAAAGGCTGATGACGGGCGAAGTGCTAAGCCGGATCACCACCGACACCACTGTCATTCTTGGGGTGATCGGGTCTTCAATTTCCATAGCGGCCCGGAACGTTCTGATGCTGATCGGCGGCATGGGGCTTTTGCTATATACATCACCCAAACTTGCCGGTCTGGTTCTTCTGCTGGTGCCCGTCATCATTGTCCCGATCGTGGTCATGGGGCGCCGTTTGCGCGTCCTGTCCCGCGAAAATCAGGACTGGATTGCCAATTCCAGCGGGAACGCTTCGGAAGCGCTTTTGTCGGTCCAAGCAGTTCAGGCCTATACACACGAAGCACAAAGCCGAACCATTTTCGGTAATGTGACTGAAAGCGCGTTCCACTCAGCCCGACAACGCATTCAATTGCGCGCCATAATGACGGTGGTCATCATCTCGCTGGTCTTTGTCGGCATCGTTGGGGTCCTGTGGATTGGGGCCCGCGACGTGCGGGCCGATGTGATGAGCGTGGGCGAGTTGGTGCAGTTCGTCATCTATGCCGTGATGGTCGCAGGTTCGGTCGGCGCGCTGTCGGAAATTTGGGGCGAGCTTCAACGTGCGGCTGGCGCAACAGAACGTCTGGTTGAACTGCTCGAGGCCAAAGACAGTGTCGAAGACCCGGCCACACCAGGCGCGCTTCCCGAATCGGTGCAGGGCGCTGTCGAGTTCAAGGATGTCCTGTTCCACTATCCGACCCGGCCCCAGGACCCGGCGCTGAACACTGTTTCGTTCTCGGTGGCGCCCGGCGAAACCGTGGCCCTTGTCGGTCCGTCCGGGGCCGGCAAGACGACGATCATCCAATTGCTGCTGCGGTTCTATGATCCTTTGAGCGGCTCCGTCTCGATTGATGGCCATGACCTGACCACGCTGGACCGTGCCGATTTCCGCGACGCAATCGCGCTTGTCCCGCAAGAACCGGTGATCTTCGCCACTTCAGCGCGCGAGAATATCCGGTTCGGGCGTCCCGATGCCAGCGATGCCGAGATTGAAGAGGCCGCGAAAGCCGCAGCTGCTCACGACTTTCTAGTGACCCTTCCCGAAGGCTATGACACCGAGGTTGGCGAACGCGGCGTGATGCTGTCGGGCGGTCAGAAACAGCGCATCGCCATTGCGCGCGCCATCCTGCGCGACGCGCCCATCCTGCTTCTGGATGAAGCCACTAGCGCGCTGGATGCGGAAAGCGAACGTATGGTGCAACAGGCCGTTGAACGGCTTTCGGAAGGGCGCACCACCATCGTTGTGGCGCACCGCTTGGCGACCGTGAAGCAAGCCGATCGCATCCTGGTCTTTGATCAGGGACAGATCGTGGCAAACGGCACCCATGACAGCCTTGTGGCCGAAGGCGGTCTTTATGCACGGTTGGCGCGGCTTCAATTCACTGAAGGTCTTGCGGCCGAGTGACCAAGGCCCGTGATGGCTCAAGACCAAATGACGGACAGCCTTTCAGAGACATAACGCTGCGTCCCTCTTGAAGCTGGCACCTTGCCGCCACGCACACAATCCCGCACAGTTTTTAGTCAAAGATCAGGGAGGAGGGGCGACATGAACTTTTCATCTCGCGAACAAAGGGATTCCATCGAAGCGGAGGGCCGGTGGGAAGATCGGGATATCCCTGCCACTGTCTATCAGGCGTTGCAGCGGACCGCGTCCCGCAGCGGCACCCGTCCTGGCATCACTTTCCAGCTGCTCTCGGGGCCGAAGGATCCGGCAGAAACGCTAAGCTGGGAACAAACGCGTGCCAAAACAGCGCAAGCCGCCAATCTTTTCCGAAGCCTTGGCATTGGCGAGGGCGATGTGGTGGCCTATCTTCTGCCAAATGCCAATGAAACGGTATTGACCCTTCTTGGCGCGATGACAGCAGGGATCGTCAATCCGATCAACCCGCTTCTGGATGTCGAACACATCGCGGGCATCCTGCGCGAAACCAACGCCAAAGTTCTGGTAACGCTCAAAGCCTTCCCCAAAACCGACGTTCCGCAAAAGGCGGCCGAAGCGGTCGCCATGGCGCCAAATGTCGAAACAGTTCTTGAGGTCGATCTGCTTCGGTATTTGTCGCCCCCCAAATCATGGATCGTGCCCTTCCTGCGACCCAAGAACCCGGTGACCCACGCGGCACGCGTCCTGTCCTTTACCTCGGAACTGGCCAGGCAACCGACAGAGCTTGCCTTCGAAGAACCCTCAGACGACCGTGTCGGCGCCTATTTCCATACCGGCGGCACGACGGGTGTTCCCAAGGTGGCGCAACACCAGCACAGCGGCATGGTCTATAATGGATGGCTGGGTGACACGCTCTTGTTCGACGACAGCAGTACAATTCTGTGTCCGCTGCCCCTTTTTCACGTCTTTGCCTGCCATCCGATCTTGATGTCCATGGTCGTCTCTGGCGCACATGTCGTTTTCCCAACACCGGCCGGCTATCGGGGCGACGGCGTCTTTGACAACTTATGGAAATTGATCGAACGCTGGCGTGCCACGTTCGTGATCGGCGTCCCCACCGCCTTTTCCGCATTGATGCAGCGGCCGGTCGACGCTGACATCTCCTCTGTTAAACAGGTCTTTAGCGGCTCGGCACCGCTTCCAGTCGAATTGTACAAACGCTTTGAAGAGGCCGCGGGCGTCGAGGTTATCGAAGGCTATGGCCTGACCGAGGCCACCTGCCTGGTGTCCTGCAATCCGATTGGCGGTGTGAAAAAGGTCGGATCGGTCGGCATTCCGTTCCCTTATACAGACGTCAAAATCATGATGGCGACCGTCGACGGCACGCGGGAGTGCAAAGTGGACGAAATCGGCGAGATCTGCGTGGCGAATCCTGGTGTATTTGCGGGCCGAACCTACACGCAAGATGAAAAGAATGCCGATTTGTTCCACCTTGAGCGCTATCTGAGGACCGGAGATCTGGGGCGTCTGGACGAAGATGGGTATCTTTGGATCACTGGACGCGCCAAGGATCTGATCATTCGCGGTGGCCACAATATTGACCCCGCCGAGATCGAAGAAGCGCTGGCAGGCCATCCCGCCGTTGCAATGGCGGGCGCCATCGGGCAGCCCGATGCCCATGCGGGCGAGTTGCCCTGCGCCTATGTCGAATTGGTTGCCGGTGCAGAGGTCACGGTGGACGCATTAATCAGCCACGCATGTGCCCATATCCACGAACGGGCAGCCATCCCAAAGCACATTGAAATCATTGAAGAACTTCCCAAAACTGCCGTGGGGAAAGTCTTTAAGCCTGATCTGCGCCGGCTTGCCATCACGCGTATCTTCAACGCAGCCCTGTCCGAAGCGGGTCACACAGCGCGCGTCACACAAGTAATCGAGGATAAAAAGAGGGGTCTCGTGGCGCAGCTAAGTGGCCGACAAGACGCGGACGAAGCGGCCATCAGCGACACGTTGGGACTGTTCACAAATCCGTGGCAATGGGTGCCAGAAGGCTAAAACATTAACTATTTGTCCTAAAAATGTCGCAGTTTGATAATTCGTTGCCATATTACCGCCTTGTTAACATTTCAACTTTAACAAGATTGACAGTGAAAGCGGAGAAAAATGGGTTTTCTGATCGTCAGCATCTTTGTCGCATCGGCGACCGCGACCAGCGCATATATCGCGACTGGCTCGTTGATGATGGCCTTCCTTGCCTATTCTGCTGCTGGAATGATGACACTCGTCAGCGCGCTGATCGCAGATAGCGTCGCGCATGGGGATGTGTTCGTCTAGCCGCGGTTCGTTAAGGCAAGAAGGACTGGTTGAACCGGCAAAGGGCCGGTTGGGTCGCTTTGCGCCGCCTCAGGGTCGCCACTCAAGCCAATTCTGAATCAAACGCAGACCCGTCGCCTGGCTCTTCTCGGGGTGGAATTGCGTACCCACAATCGTGTCCCGCCCAACAATCGCCGTTACCGTCCCTCCGTAATCACAATGGGCCAGACGCTCGACAGGGGTCGCCATCTCCATCTGGTAGGAGTGCACAAAATAGGCGTGATCGCCTGAGGCTATCCCGTCCAAAACGGGGTGTGCCTGGTCGATGACAAGATCATTCCAGCCCATATGCGGAATTTTCAATGCCGGGTCACTTGGTGCGATCCGATGCACCTCGCCATCAATCCACCCCAGCCCGTCGACACGCTGATACTCATGGCCCGCCTTCGCCATCAGCTGCATGCCGACACAAATGCCAAGAAACGGGCGCGCCTTGACTTCGACGGCCTCCACCATCGCTTCGAACAACGCAGCATCGCCCTTTAACGCCGACATGCAGGCAGGAAAGGCCCCGTCGCCCGGCAAGACAATCCGGTCGGCCCGCACCACATCCTCGGCGCGGTCTGTCACGATGACATCGCCGACCTCTGCGTGTTGCGCCATCCGTTGAAAGGCTTTTTCGGCGGAGTGCAGATTGCCCGCGCCAAAATCAATAAGCGCCGTGAGCATCAGCACACCACCTTAGAAATTCGAGCAGACCACCAAGCAGGGCAGGGCACCACGTTCAAAGCGCACCTTTGGTCGAAGGGATATCATCCGCCTTGCGCGGATCCGTTTCGACCGCCTCGCGCAATGCACGCGCCACCGATTTGAACGCCGCCTCGGCAATATGGTGGCTGTTCAGCCCGTGCAATGCATCGACATGGAGGGTGATCCCGCCATGGGTGGCAAAAGCCTGAAAGAACTCGCGCACCAATTCGGTATCGAACGTACCAATCTTCGGGGTCGGCATCGCGACATTCCAGATCAAAAAAGGCCGCGCAGACAGATCAAGCGCGCTGCGCACCAGCGCATCATCCATCGGCAAAAGGCAAGCGCCATACCGCCGTATCCCGCGCTTGTCCCCCAAAGCTTGTGACAAGGCCTGCCCAAGTGCGATGCCGGTATCTTCGACCGTGTGATGGTCATCGATGTGCAAGTCACCCGTCGCCCGAACTTTTATGTCGATCAGGGCATGGCGGGCCAGTTGGTCCAACATGTGGTCAAAGAACCCAATCCCGGTCTGATTGTCATACGTGCCCGTCCCGTCAAGCGTAAGCTCGACGGTGATATCGGTTTCGGCCGTCTTACGGGTAACTGTCGCGCTGCGCATGGACCCTCTCCTTCGTCGCGGCGCTTATAGGCGAGGGTCCGCGGCACGGAAAGGGGCCGATGCCCGACAGGGAAATCGGATCGAAAAATGTGTCATTTTCCGCGCCTGCTGGTGGAAACTGTGCGCGCCACTTATGTAGAAGACAGGCAAGAGGGCAGCACGTGATACTCGGGGATATTGCAGACGGCGTCACGCGGGGCGTGGAAAGCACTGTGAAGACGGTGAGTGAGGCCTTTTTCGAACCTGTCATCCGGCTTGGCGTGACCGGTCTGAGCCGCGCGGGCAAGACGGTTTTCATCACCTCGCTGGCGGCCAATCTTCTGAACCGGGGCCGGATGCCCGCGCTGCGTGCCGCGGCTGACGGGCGGATTGAGACGGTGTGGCTGCAACCGCAGCCCGACAACACGGTGCCCCGCTTCCGGTTCGAGGATCACCTGGCCACTATGACGGGGCACGGGGCGGTCTGGCCCGAAAGCACAAGTGGGATCAGCGAGTTACGCCTGTCGTTTCGTGTGCGCCCCAATGGCCTGCTGGCGGGACTTCAGGGGCCGAACACCGTCCATCTCGACATTGTCGACTACCCGGGCGAGTGGCTTCTGGACCTGGCGCTATTGGACCTGACCTATCGCGCCTGGTCCGACGGGGTCCTAAGCCAGTTTGGGGACCGCAGCGAGATGGCCGACTACACAACCCTTCTGGGCGGCACCGATGGCAGCAGCCGGCTGGATGAACCACAAGCTCAAGCTTTGGCCCATACCTATACCGAGGCGTTGGCCGCCCTTCGACAGGCGGGGCTATCCAATTGTACGCCCGGTCGATTTCTTATGCCCGGCGACCTGAAAGGCTCACCTGTTCTGACCTTTGCACCCTTGCCCGGTGGCCCGGCACCGCGCGGCTCGCTGGCACGCGAATTTGAACGTCGGTTTGAAGCCTATAAGCGCGAAGTGGTCCGTCCTTTCTTTCGCGAACATTTCGCGCGGATCGATCGGCAGGTGGTGCTGGTCGACATGCTTGGCGCGATCCACGCCGGACCCGCGGCTGTCGAGGATATGCGGCAGTCACTTGCCGACATCCTGGCCACATTTCGCCCGGGGCGAAATGATTTCCTCAGGTCCATCTTCCTGGGAAAGCGGGTCGAGCGCATCTTGTTCGCCGCGACCAAAGCCGACCACCTACACCATACACAGCACCCGCAATTGACGGCCATCGCCGAGGCCGTGTTGCGCGATGCGCGCGACCGTGCAGATTTTGCGGGCGCAACTACCGAAGCCATGTCCATCGCCTCGCTCAGAACCACGACCGAGGATCAGATCGAACAGGACGGGCGGACGTTGGACGTGGTTCGCGGAAGTTTGCTGGCCACACAGAAGCGCGTCGCCATGTATCCCGGACGTTTGCCCGATGATCCGGCGCACTTGCTGAACCCGGCCCGCGCCGGGTCCGAGACGTGGCTGGACGCCGAATACAGTATCGAAGGGTTCGCGCCTCAGGAGCTGACGCTGAAACCGGGCGATGGGCCACCCCATATCCGACTGGATCGGGCGGCTGAGTTCCTGATTGGCGACCGGCTGCGATAGGGAGACCGAAGTGATGGCAGACCGCCCTGTTTTGATCGATTTGGATGAAAGTAAACCGGCGCCGTCCCCGGCGGACGCCCCGCCCGTGGCCGAATTGGCCGCCGCCCCGGATGGGCAGGCCATGCAAACATTTGCCGCTCTTGCGACGCGCAAGGGCTCGCGATGGACCGGCTGGTTCTGGCGGCTGTTGCTGGCGCTGATCGTCTTTCTGGCAGGCCTTGCTGCCTATGACACGATGCTGGCGTTGCTGGCGCGTAGTCCGCTTCTTGCGGCGGCGGGCCTGGTGCTGTTCGGCGCGTTCCTGATTGTGTGCCTTGTCATCATTCTGGGTGAATTGGGCGCACTGGCCCGGCTCAAACGCATGGATCAGTTGCACCAAAAGGCCGCAGACATCCGCGCGGGCGGCACCTTGGAGGACGCGCGCGCCTTTGCCCAAACGCTGATCCGATTTTACAAGGGGCGCGCGGATCTCAGCTGGGGATTGGCCCGTCTCGAAGATACAGTTGCAGACAGCTTTGACGCCGAAACGGTGCTTCTTGCCACCGAAGACCAGCTGCTGTCCTCTCTTGATACCGCCGCCACACGCGAGGTTGAAGCTGCCGCCCGCCAGGTCGCCACGGTGACCGCGTTGGTTCCGCTGGCCTTTGCCGATGTAATTGCCGCCCTGACTGCCAATCTGCGCATGATCCGGCAGATCGCACAGATCTATGGCGGGCGCGCAGGGACGTTGGGCAGTTGGCGACTGACAAGGGCCGTAATCACGCATCTGGTGGCAACGGGTGCGGTGGCCGTGGGCGATGATCTGATTGGGTCGCTCGGCGGCGGACACTTGTTGGGCAAGATCTCGCGCCGCTTTGGCGAAGGGGTGGTGAATGGCGCGCTGACAGCGCGCGTCGGCGTCGCAGCAATGGAGGTATGCCGCCCTCTGCCTTTTTCGAAACAGCACCGCCCCCGTGTCTCGGCGCTGGTGGGGCGCGCGCTGACGGGACTATTCGGTACAGAAAAACCTGACTGAGGGAACTTTTTTGGTTCGCGCGCGTTTACTCTCTGTAACTGGGAGGGCGAACGCCTTGGCACACCACTTCAGACACATCAGTCGATTTGATGATCCGTCGATCATGACGCTTGCTGCCGGGATGCCGCATCTGTCGGAACAGGATCGCGAGGCGCTACGCCATCTGAATGTTGTGCATCGATTTGTTGGGCGCGGCAAAGCGCTCTTGCGTGAACGCGAGCCCGTCACACAACTTCGCGTGTTGTGCAAAGGCTGGACGATCCGCAGCCGACGTCTTGATCAGGACCGCCGTCAAATACTCGATGTCGCGCTTCCCGGCGACTTGATCGGGCTTCACGTCGATGGGATGGGCGAATCAATCAGCGACGTAACCGCGCTGACGCCTTGCGAGTTGGGCGAGATTGATCCGAAAGCGCTGCAGCGGGTGGCGGATGCAAACCCTGGCATCGCTGCGGGGCTCAATCGTCACATGTCCCGGCAGATCGCGCGCGCAAATGATCAGGTCATGCGACTTGGGCGGATGACGGCCTATGAACGCGTGAGCAGCCTGCTTTTGGACCTCTATGACCGCCAACGTCCCATGGTGCTTGAATTGGGATATGTCGATTTTCCCATAACGCAAACCGTAGCGGCAGACATGCTGGGCCTTTCGGTGGTGCATGTAAACCGCCAGGTCATGCGCTTGCGCCGCGAAGGCCTTGTCACATTAAACCGCAAGCGACTTGTCATCCACGACGAAGCCCTGCTGGCAACGGTTGCACGGTACGAAGACCGACAGTTCACCGCCAAACCGAAGCTGTCCGTCGTGGCAGCAGAATAACGCACCACACCCTAGTCGTTTGAAACCACCAGCTTCAGATACGACCGATCCGGGCCTTTCGGCTGTGTCGGTTCTGTGCGCGGTGACAAAAAGGGCGTCCGGGGCGCCGCAGTCGCGTCGGTCTCGGGCAGGTCAGGCCGGTGAACAGGGCCCGCATAGCCGGTCAGGGATTTGCGCGATTGGCTGACAATTTCAATCCGCCTTGGCGTCCGCCCGATTGCCCCATGAAACACCAGACCGCCAAGCACACGGTCGACATCCCCCAGATCGCTGCGCAGCGGCATCAGGATCAATTCGCCTTCCAAAGGCGCACGACCGAACCCGCCGGGCGAGGTGACGCGCATGCGAACCATCGCCGGTTCATCGAACACGGCATCCAGCGCATCCGACAAAAGCTCGCGCGAGCCCGGCAGTACCAGGGCCGAGATCGGCATTTGCCGCAGCTCAAGCCCCGTCACTTCCGAAAGGTGCGAGCCCGCGATCCGGAACCGCGCCAATCCACCGGTGATCCGTTCCAGAATAAACGCGTGGCTCAGAACGGCGCCCAGACCGCGCGGATCGATTTCACACCGCGATGGCACCAGGCGCCGCCCGCGCACCTCGTTCCAATAGCTTTCGATCTTGTCGATTTTGACCGAAATCCGCGCACGCTCGGCCAGAGCCAACACGTTTTCGCCGGACGGTTGATCCTTACCCGTACTCATGCTTCCACCATTTCGACCAAAGCGGTCGCCTCTCTTTCCCCACAGCCAGATTTCTGCCACATATCGGTCGCAATTGCTTCGGAATTCGTAAGTGAAGGTTAACGGACAGAAGGGGACCGCGTGACGTCCAAGTTAAATTCGATGACCGGCTTCGCCGCCGTTCAGGGAAGTTTTGAAGGCTGGACCTGGAGCGCTGATATCCGCGCCGTCAATGGTCGCTCGCTCGACATAAGGTTAAGATTGCCGGACGTGGAAGGGCTGGAGCCCCAACTGCGAAAGCTGCTGCAGTCCAGACTTGGCCGCGGCAATGTCACAGTTCAACTCAAACTGCTGCGCCCGGATGAGGCGACAGCGCTGCATTTGAATGACACAGCGCTCCTCGATGCGCTGAAGGTTCTGGAGCACATTAACAATGCCGCCGAAGCCGCCGGCGTTCCGTTGACACCGGTCTCGCCCTCGGATGTTGCGGCGATGCGCGGGGTTCTAGACGTGACCGACAGCGCGTCCGTCGAGACAGGCCCGTTGAAAGCCCCACTTCTGGACAGTCTGACCACCTGCCTTGATGCGTTCATCGAAGACAGGAGCCGCGAAGGCGCGGCACTGGCCGAGGTGCTGACCGACCAGATCACCCAGATTGAAACGCTGACAGAGGCCGCGCAGGCCAGCCTTGGCGACCGCGAGGCGGCGCAACGAAGCACTTTGGAGCGCGCGCTTGGTAAACTGCTTGAGGCCGGCGACATGCCGGACGAAGCGCGCCTGGTTCAGGAACTGGCCCTGATCGCCGTGAAAACCGATGTCACCGAAGAGATTGATCGATTGCGTGCCCATATCGAGGCCGCGCGTGGCCTGTTGGCCACTGAAGGTCCGGTGGGGCGCAAGCTTGATTTCCTGATGCAGGAATTCAATCGCGAGGCAAACACGCTCTGCTCGAAAGCGCAATCAAGCGCCTTGACCTCGATTGGCCTAGACCTGAAGACCGTGATCGACCAGATGCGCGAACAAGTGCAAAACATCGAATGACCCGACGCGGACTCCTCATTATCCTTTCGTCGCCCTCGGGGGCGGGCAAATCAACGCTTGCCAAACGGCTTCGGGCCTGGGACGCGGACATCCTGTTTTCCGTCTCGGCCACAACCCGCCCGGCGCGCCCCGGTGAAACCAACGGACAGGATTATCACTTCGTCGACGAGACCGGGTTCAAACACATGGTTCACAATGGTGAGATGCTTGAACACGCGCACGTTTTCGGCAACTTTTATGGCTCGCCATTGGGGCCGGTGGATGCCGCCATCAACGCAGGTAAAGATGTCCTGTTCGATATCGACTGGCAAGGCGCACAGCAAATTCAGAAAAGCGCATTGGCCTCAAGCGTGCTGTCGGTCTTTCTTCTGCCGCCGTCGATCACCGAACTGAAAAGGCGCCTGGTCAGTCGGGGTCAAGACAGCGACGAGGTCATTGCCCGGCGCATGAACCGCAGCTGGGATGAGATCAGCCACTGGGACGGCTACAACTACGTTCTGGTGAACGACGATCTGGATACGACCGAGGAAAAGCTAAAGACAATCGTCACGGCCGAGCGTTTACGCGCCAGCCAGCAACCCGGCCTATTAGATCACGTACGCAAATTGCAATCCGAATTCGAGGCCGAGACATGACGCTCTATCGATTTGCGGATCACACGCCCGCACTTGCCGAAGACGGCGACATCTGGGTCGCACCCGGCGCACATGTTATTGGCAATGTACATTTGGGCAGCGGCGTCTCGGTGTGGTTTGGCGCAATTCTTCGCGGCGACAATGAACCGATCCAGATCGGGGCAGGCACGAACCTTCAGGAACAGACGGTCATTCATACCGACCCCGGTTTCCCGTGCAGTATTGGTGAAAACTGCACGATCGGGCACAAGGCCATGCTGCATGGATGCCACATAGGCGCGGGCAGTCTGATCGGCATGGGGGCCACCGTTCTGAATGGTGCCCGGATTGGCAAAGGGTGCCTGATCGGGGCAGGAGCCCTTGTCACGGAAGGCAAGAACATCCCCGACGGCAGCCTTGTCATGGGCATGCCCGGCAAAGTCGTCCGCGAGACAACACGTGAACAGCAGGCCGCTAACCTGGCATCCGCGGCGCATTACCAGGCGCGGATGCGTGCCTTTCGCAACGGTCTAGAGCCTGTCAGCCAAGATGAACGTTAGAGCTCCTCGACAATTCGGAAATCAAGTTGCGAACACATTTGACGCACCTCGCGTTCGATCAGCTCGGGTTTCGGCAACCCGGTTGCCAAGGCCCGGTATTCACCGGAAAATCCGACGCGATGCAGTTGAATAGCAAGGTCAACACAATCAAACGTGTGTGAAAGAACCGGTGAAACAACAAGGCCTGGGCGCAGGTGATCCATCGTTTCCTGCGTCACCTCGTAAAAGGAGAGAAAAACAATTCCGTCCGTCGGCAATGAACACCCACGCTGCTTCCATTCCTTTGGGTCACCAACCGCAAGGACCCTGACATAAGGGTTTTGTGAAATGTCGGACGCCGTCCCGGTCGGCGCCGCCTCAAAGTAGTTCGTTCTCTTCATGTCGTCCCTTTACATTCAGAGGTTGTTTAGTAGCCGCAGTTTCAACCTATAATAATTTTCTCTGGACGCAATAAAAGTCTCTGTTTTAGCGGTTCAAACTGGTCTCGACTTACAGTAGGTCCAAGAAAATTCCTATTTTCAGGGTGGAACCATGTTCCAGGACCTTGTCTCTGCCATCCCGTTTCCCGTGTTGCTGGTTGATGCGTCGGGCCGAATTGAGGCTACAAATGATGGCGCCCGGAAACTTTTCGGCGAATCCATTGACGCTCGGCATTACATCACCGTCTTGCGCCAGCCCACGCTCCTGGACGCTGTGGAACAGGCCGTGACCCGGAAGACCACCACACGTGCCAAGTACCTTACAACCGAAGCCCGTCGCGACATCACCTTGCAGGCAACCTGTGCCCCTCTGCCCAGCGGGCAGGTTCTGATCTCGTTCGAGGATCGCACACATGTGGAAGAGACGTTTCAGATGCGCCGCGACTTTGTCGCCAATGTCAGCCACGAGCTGCGCACACCATTAACGGCATTGATGGGCTTCATTGAAACACTGGGCGGCGCGGCGCGCGAAGATGCGGATGCCCGAAGCCGGTTTCTGAGCATCATGGAGAAGGAAGCTGGGCGGATGAACCGGCTGGTCTGCGATCTTCTGTCGCTCAGCCGGGTCGAGGCCGAGGAACGCATCCGGCCCACCAGCCCTGTCAATCTGATCGGGCTTGCCTCGTCGGTGCTTCATTCATTGTCGCCCATGGCGGTAGCCGAAGGCATTCGGTTCCAGATCGACATGCCCGAGACAGAATTTACGATTCCGGGTGACACCGATCAGTTGGCCCAGGTGGTGACCAATCTGGTCGAGAACGCGATCAAGTATTCCCCGTCGGGCAGCGAAGTCTATGTCCGCGTGCGCGCCCAATCCGACCATCCGGTCCTTCGCGAAGACGCCGTAGTTCTGTCCGTCAAGGATAAGGGCGAGGGGATAGATGAGATCCACATCCCACGCCTGACCGAACGGTTCTACCGGATTGATGCGCATCGCTCGCGCGAAATGGGCGGGACCGGTCTGGGCCTTGCTATCGTGAAACATATCGTCAACCGCCATCGCGGCCGCCTGCGTATCGAGAGCAAGCTGGGCGAGGGGAGCTGTTTCTCGGTCATTCTGCCGATGGCAACGGCTGGCGCAACGATGTCGGCCTAAGCCCGCCCGTCCTCCTGCTTGCGGTTGTCCACACATGTCACCAGGGCCGAATCCATTGGAGAGCCGCGCGGTTGCGATCGACCCGATCCCAATCCGTTGTCGAAACGCGCTTTAACGGGCTGATATCGGCACAATTCTTCCAAGTACAGTGCAGCGTGACGCAAGGGCAAACACGGTAAATACCAAAGAGTTTCATATGGTTGTCAAAAACAGCTCTGAAAGCTGCCGAGTGTCATCAAACTGTTACGTAACTGTCACAAAAGCACAATCACGGCGAATTACTCAGCCGGTACAAGGTCGCGAAAGGCGACTTCTTCGAAACCACTAGGAGATATCTTCTATGCTGAACGCAAAACTGACCGCCTCTGTACTGGCGATCGTTGCTCTTTCCGCGTCCGCTGCATCCGCGCGGGATCAGGTTCAGATTGCCGGCTCGTCGACCGTGCTGCCGTACGCTTCGATCGTTGCTGAGCTTTTCGGCGAAAACTTTGACTTTCCGACCCCGGTCGTTGAATCAGGCGGGTCTTCCGCAGGCCTGAAGCGGTTCTGCGAAGGCGTCGGTGAAAACACCATCGACATCGCGAACGCCTCGCGCGCCATCCGCGAAAACGAAGTCGCGGCGTGCGCCGAAGCTGGCGTTACCGACATCATTGAAGTTCGGATCGGATATGATGGCATCGTCTTTGCCAGCCAGATCGATGGCCCGGCCTTCACCGCCTTCGAACCAGCCGACATCTTCAACGCGCTAAGCGATCAGGTGCTGGTCGATGGTCAGATCGTTGACAACCCCTACAGTCAGTGGGCTGATTTCAATGCGGACCTGCCTGCGGTTGACATCATTGCTTTCCCTCCGGGCACCAAGCACGGGACGCGCGAAGTTTTCGAAGAGAAAGTCGTGCTGGCAGGCTGCGAAGCCACGGGCGCTATGCAAGCCATGATCGATGGCGGCATGTCGGAAGATGATGCCGAAGATGCGTGCATGAACCTTCGCGCTGACGGTCGTTCGGTCGACATCGACGGTGACTATACTGAAACGCTCGCGCGCATCGACGCCAACCCGAACGGTGTCGGTATCTTTGGCCTGGCGTTCTATGAGAACAACCAGGACAAGTTGAAAGTCGCAACGATGTCCGACATCGCCCCGTCGACCGAAACGATCGCTTCGGGTGAATACCCGGTTTCCCGTCCGCTGTTCTTCTACATCAAGGGCGCCCATATCGGCGTCATCCCTGGCCTGAAAGAGTTCGCCTCGTTCTTCGTCGCAGACGAGATCGCAGGCGGCGATGGCCCGCTCGCGCAGTACGGTCTCGTGGCGGACCCGGAGCTGGTGAAAACACAGACGATGGTCGAGAACGAAGAAACCATGGGGTCGGGCTCCTAAGTCCAACTCCAAAAGAGGGGCGGAAAGCGCCCCTCTTAACCAGCTTGTTTGACGATTTCCTGCACTGTTGCGACTGAAGGCGAGGGGACATGCCAGTCTATTGGCTCACACTGATTGTCTTGGGACTGGCCGCCATCGGCTTTGTTGCAGGACGCAAGCGCGCAATCGCATCAAACGGGGGTGATCCGCGAGGGCTGCACTCTCTTCCGTCCTTCTATGGCTACAACGTCTTTCTGACAGTGATCACGCCTGCCTTCGGTTTGCTGATCGTATGGTTGATCGCACAGCCAATTCTGATCGACGCATCTGTCTCCGGTCAGGTGCCCGACAGTGCGATTTCCGACGGCCAGAACCGCAGTCTTGTTATGAGTGATGTCCGCCGCGTCGCTGACGGCCTGGATCAACTCGTGCAACAAGGCGGTATAAGCGAAGCTGAGGCAGGAACGATCACCGCAGAAGGCGACCTGCGCGACCGCCTTGCCGAGGTTGGCGTCGCGCTTGGTGCTGACATTCAGCCTTTCGTGCTGGACGCCGCGCAAAAGTACCGCGGTATGGCAGCAACCGGCAGCATTTTTATGTGGGGCGCAGTTCTGCTGGCCGCGTTTGTAGGGTTCGGTATCTCCTACGCCAGGACGCATAAGGATTTTCGCGCCCGCAACACGGTAGAACAGGGGATCACGTTGCTTTTAATTGGAGCAGCCTGCATCGCCATCATGACCACCTTGGGCATCCTGTTCTCCCTGATCTTCAATACGTTCGAGTTCTTCCGGCTCTACAACATAACCGACTTCTTTTTTGGTACAGTGTGGAACCCAAGCTTCTCGGGCAGGGGCGGTGCTTCGGAGCTTGGTATCCTGCCCTTACTGTGGGGCACATTCTACATTTCGCTCGTGGCGCTTGCCGTCGCGGTGCCCATCGGCCTGTTCGCGGCAATCTATCTGTCGGAATATGCAACGCCACGCCTGCGCTCGATCGTCAAACCCATGCTTGAGGTGCTGGCAGGCATCCCTACCATCGTCTATGGCCTCTTCGCATTACTGACCGTCGGGCCGTTTCTGGTCTCGGTCTTCGGCAAGGACACGGTCGGATGGATGTCAGGCGGAACTGCCGTTATCACCGCCGGGCTGGTGATGGGGGTTATGCTGATCCCGTTCGTCTCCTCGCTTTCGGACGACATCATAAACGCCGTGCCACAAGCCATGCGAGACGGGTCCTACGGGTTGGGGGCGACGCAGTCGGAAACCGTCCGGCAAGTTGTCCTGCCCGCAGCCCTGCCGGGCATCGTGGGGGCGATCCTGCTGGCAGCCAGCCGCGCCATCGGTGAAACCATGATCGTCGTGCTCGGAGCAGGGGCAGCGGCCAAGCTGTCGCTCAACCCGTTCGAGGCCATGACCACGGTGACCGCCAAAATCGTCAGTCAGCTCACCGGTGACAGCGATTTTGCCTCGCCCGAAGCGCTTGTGGCGTTTGCGCTTGGCACCACACTCTTTGTGATCACGCTGGGGCTGAATGTCTTCGCCCTCTACATTGTGCGCAAATACCGGGAGCAGTACGAATGACCGATGCAACCCAAGGCATGGCAGCACCTGCCCGGAAAGGGTCGCTCTCCCAGGCAGATGCCCGCACGATCGCGCGCAACAGGGCAGAAAAGCGATTTCAGTATTACGGCATCGCAGCAATCACCGCCGGGGCCGTGTTCCTCGTGCTTTTGCTAACGGCCATCCTTTCGAATGGCCTTCCTGCATTCAAACGCGCAACGCTCAATATCGACTTCACACTGACGCAAGAGCAGTTCGACGAAGCTGAAAGCGCGATGCTGAAGACCAAGATCTACACGAACTATTTCATCGCCGACCTCTCCAGCAGGTTGGAAGAGCGCGGCATAGAATTGGCATTCGACGATAAGACAATTGAGCGTCTTCTCGGCAAAGTCGGCGGCACGATCCGTTCGCATTACCGAGAAAACCCCCAGGACATCGGCGAACCGATACGGTTCCAACTTGCTGCATCGTCCCGGGTGGACCGCTACTTCAAAGGCTCATTCGACCGCGATGATATCGGCGAGGGCAACCGCTTCATCATGCCCGGCGATCTGGACTTTGCCGACGCGCTGCGTGACGCCGGTATCCTGACCCAAAGCTTCGATTGGAACTTTATCACGGGTGTGGACAGCGGCGTCGACAATGCCGGTGGGGCAGGGATCGGCGCTTCGGTCCTGGGCTCCTTCATGATGATGATCGTTGTTCTGGTGCTGTCGCTGCCAATTGGAGTTGCGGCCTCGATCTACTTGGAAGAGTTCGCACCAAAGAACCGCTTTACCGACCTGATCGAAGTGAACATCTCAAACCTCGCCGCGGTGCCTTCCATCGTGTTTGGTATTCTCGGCCTTGCTGTCTTCATCCAGTTCATGGGCATGCCGCAATCCGCACCGCTGGTGGGCGGGCTTGTGCTGACGCTCATGACGTTACCAACCATCATCATTTCGACCCGTGCCTCGCTGAAAGCCGTGCCGCCCTCCATCCGGGAGGCCGCGCTTGGCATTGGTGCGTCAAAAATGCAGGCCGTCCTCCATCATGTTCTTCCGCTCGCCATGCCCGGCATCCTGACGGGAACGATCATCGGTCTTGCGCAAGCCTTGGGTGAGACGGCACCGCTGCTTTTGATCGGAATGGTGGGCTTCGTCGCCCGCTATCCCGAAACCTTCCTGCAAGGCTTTGAGGGCCCGAACTCGGCCATGCCCGCGCAAATCTACAACTGGGCGTCCCGCTCTGACGCGGTCTTCACCGAAAAAGCCTGGGGCGGGATCATAATCCTGCTGGTTTTCCTTCTCAGCATGAACATTCTCGCCATCATTCTGCGCCGCCGCTTTGAACGTCGCTGGTAAAGAGGATAAACCCATGAACGATATGCGCATTATCCAACGGACGGCAGGCATGAACGACACCAAAATCCACGCCAAAGACGTCAACGTCTATTACGCCGAGAACCATGCCATCAAGAACGTCTCGGTCGATATCGAAGACAAGACGGTGACGGCATTTATCGGTCCTTCAGGCTGTGGCAAGTCGACTTTCCTGCGTTGTCTCAACCGCATGAATGATACGATCCCCATTTGCCGTGTGACGGGCGACATCCACCTCGATGAAGAGGATATCTACGCCAAAGAAGTCGACCCGGTTCAGCTGCGCGCAAAGGTTGGCATGGTCTTCCAGAAACCGAACCCGTTTCCCAAGTCGATCTATGACAATGTGGCTTACGGACCGCGCATTCACGGACTGGCGCGCAACAAGGCGGAACTTGATGAAATTGTTGAGAAATCCCTCCGCCGTGGTGCCATCTGGGACGAAGTCAAAGACCGCCTCGATGCACCGGGAACCGGACTTTCTGGTGGTCAACAGCAACGCCTTTGCATTGCGCGCGCGGTGGCCACGGCCCCAGAAGTATTGCTGATGGATGAACCCTGTTCCGCGCTTGATCCCATCGCGACCGCGCAGGTCGAAGAACTGATCGACGAACTGCGCCAGAATTACTCCGTCGTGATCGTGACACACTCGATGCAGCAAGCGGCGCGTGTCAGCCAAAAGACAGCCTTTTTTCACCTCGGCGATCTTGTCGAATATGACGAGACCGGCAAGATTTTTACCAACCCCGAAGACAGCCGGACGGAGAGCTACATCACCGGCCGGATCGGGTAGGAACCTGAACGCCATGATCGATCCGCATATTGCATCCGCATTTGACCGCGACCTTGAAGCCATCCAGGCCATGCTCATGAAGATGGGGGGACTTGTCGAGTCGTCCATCCTCAACGGAGCAGAGGCCCTCGAACGACGCGACCTTGAAATGGCCGAGCAAGTGCGCCATGGCGACAAAGCCATTGATGCCCTTGAAGAGCAGGTCAACGAGGAAGCCACACGCGTCATCGCTCTCAGAGCGCCCACTGCCAGCGATTTGCGCACCGTCATGACGGTCATCAAGATCAGCGCCAACCTCGAGCGCTGTGGCGACTATGCCAAGAACATGGCCAAACGCACGACGGTCCTGGCTGAAACGCCGCCGGTCGGAAGCGCCAGTGTTTCAATCCGCAAACTCGCCCGCGAAGTTCAGCTGATGCTGAAAGATGCGCTCGACAGTTACATCCAGCGTGATGCCGATCTTGCAACCCAAGTGATCGAGCGGGATGAAGATGTGGACCAGTTGTACAACGCGCTTTTCCGCGAATTGCTGACGCATATGATGGAAGACCCACGCAACATCACGCCCTGCATGCATCTGCATTTTGTGGCCAAGAACTGCGAACGGATGGGGGATCATGTGACCAACATCGCAGAGCAGGTAATTTATCTGGTCACGGGAGCGCTTCCCGATGATGGGCGCACCAAACATGACGAAACACCTTACATGAGCGAAGAAGGCTAGAACAATGGCAGCCGATCAACCAAGTGTCCTGTTGGTTGAAGACGAACCAGCCCAACGCGAAGTCTTGGCCTATAATCTTCAGGCTGAAGGGTTCGGCGTCGCCTCGGCCGAAAACGGTGACGACGCCTTGATGATGGTCGATGAAACCCAGCCAGACGTCATAATTCTGGACTGGATGCTGCCGGGCACATCCGGGATCGAGATCTGCCGACGGCTGAAATCGAACTCGGATACCCGCAGAATCCCTGTGATCATGTTGACCGCGCGCTCGGAGGAGGCGGACCGCGTTCGCGGCCTGGAAACCGGCGCCGATGATTACGTGATCAAGCCATACTCAGTCATCGAGCTTATGGCCCGCGTCCGGACACAGCTGCGCCGCGTGCGACCTGCCAGCATAGGGGAGAAGCTTGAATTCGGCGACATCGTGCTGGACGCGGAAACCCACCGTGTCAGCCGCGACGGGGAGGGCATTAAGCTTGGCCCGACCGAGTTTCGCTTGCTCTCGACCTTCATGGAGAAGCCAGGCCGCGTCTGGTCGCGCGAACAGTTGCTCGATCGTGTCTGGGGCCGAGACATTTATGTCGATACGCGGACTGTAGACGTGCATATCGGTCGCTTGCGCAAAGCGCTTTGCCAGCACGGCGGCGATGATCCCGTCCGCACCGTGCGCGGCGCGGGCTATGCCTTAGGTTAGGGGCAAAGGGCGATCACTCGGGACTGATGCCGATCAGTTTTATGCCAGCGGGCCGCAGAGCGGCAGTTTCAAAAACGACCCTCCTGTCTTTGGATTGCGGTCCCACGGGGGAAAGTCCGAACCAGCGACCATCACCGCCAGCCTATGCCCTTGCGCCCCCTCGTGCCGACTATAGCCGATATGAAACGAAACCTGCGCCGGCACACCGGAGATGGCCTCATGAAGGAACTTTGCGTCCAAGGCCGGTGGCCGCTCTGCTGCAGCCAACGCGATGTGAACACCAACAGCGCTGTTGCCGAACAGCACGTCTTTGCCGATACGCAAATCCTGTGCGTTTATCCATTCGATCAGGTCATGGCCATCTTTGCCATGGTCGTGGCAACACCGATCCAAACCATCAGAGCCGATCCTGCCTCGCATGGGCTGGATGACCAAAGCATGGCCATTCTAAGTGATCAGGGACCGACCCGCTGCAATTGTCTTTGGTGATGCACTGACGTTTCGCAGCCAAAACCGATTAGAAAACGTTCGATCCGCCGGGGATTATGTTGGCCGACAACGTTCGGTCATCGACGTCATACAGAAGAGTATTGGTCAGTTGGTCCTTATTATCGGGCTGAAAAGGGCTTTGTACCGGGCCTTTCGGCAAGGCCGCGAACGCGTCGCTCCACAGGCGCATAGACGGTGAAGGGCCCAGGGCCATGCAGCGTTTCCACCAAGCCGGCGGCACTAACGGCGGCAACCAAGGTCGAATAGCGGTCGTCACCCGCAGCGATGTCGGCAATGCTTGCCGCTTTGCCCGTTGTGGCCGCAACACCCATGCCGAGGGCGAGCGCGAAGAGTTTTGCTGCGTCCAACACGAGTAATCTCCTGTTTGAAAAATAGGGGGAACAAGCTGGATCTGAGCAAACCGGGTCACCCCCGAACTCAGAATTTGAAAACGGCACCGAGGGTGAAATCGACCGTGTCGTAATCCGCTGAAAGCGTGCCGCCAGGACCCGTTAGGGATTGGTTTCCTGCATCGAAGTAACGGATTTCGCCCGTCAGCGCCCAACGGTTCGAAACAGGATAAGCGGCGCCAACCATGAGCTGATACCCGAAGGCGCCGCTGTCATTGTATTCGCCGGGCGCCGAGCCACCACTGATGTCAAAGTCGACCTCGGTCACATAGGCCAATCCGGCACCGACATAAGGTGTCAGCTTGCCGCCGCCGATTGGCGTGAAATCGTAGTAGCCGTTGAAGGCCAAAGTCGTGGAGGCAAAGTCACCGGCCACACCCGCCGCACCGTCGGCGTCACCCGTCCGGTAGGCGAACTCAAGCTCGGACCGGAAGGGGCTACCGGCATAGTCATATCCAACCGCAGCACCGAACGTCTGGCCAGCGTCGAAATCAGAGTTGCCGGTGACCGGCCCGCTCAGATTGGTGTCCGATAGAAGCGATGCGCCACCAAAGGCGCGAAGGTAGAAGCCGCCATCCGATGCATCGGCAAGCGCTGGCACGCTGAAACCTGACATTATGGCTGCCGCAAGAGCTGCTTTGTTGGATAGTGTATGAGCCATTTGTGAAGTCCTTGTTGATCGTGTTGTGGGACGCCTGCCGGGCAAGCGATGTGAGGACAATTCGATCGCAAGGGGCTGTTTTCAAAGAGAACTGCACGAATGGCCTGGTCGCCTGCACGAATTGCAGAGCGGCTCACGTAAGACTTTGGTGGGCGACCGCTAGGTGCAGAGCTCAAACGCTGATGCGTCGTGCAGCTTTCAAGGCGGCACGATAGCTCCGGCTGACGGGCAGGCTCAGACCGCCGATCATGGTGCATGTGGTCCGCCCGTCGTGGGCGATGACCTCGTCGATCTGGCCCAGTGCCACCCAATGGGACCTGTGTATCTGCATGCCATCTTCGTCGTGCAATAATTCTACGGCACGTCCAAAGGGGAATAAGATCAATGTGTCACCTTCGGTGGTGTAAACCCTCAGGTAGTGCAGCTCTGCTGACATGGCCACCAAGCGGCGGCCAAGCCGCCCTGGCACGCGTGTCCAGAACTCGGTCAAACCGTCGTCATCCTCTGAAGGCTCAGCTACATCACTTGCGTCCGCTTTTATCTCTTGTCGCGTTTGACGCAGGACAGCCCGCTCAAGTTGTAAAAGACTGGGTGCGTTTAGCAGGCACCAGATCAGAACCAAAGGAACGAAGAAATGACCAAGCTCACCGACGAGACGCAATAAAAGGGCATCGCCATCATCATCCAACGCGCCGTCGCCCCCCAGAACCTTATCGATCCCAAGCGCAATCGGCGCAAAGAGAAGCGACGCCAGGACAGCGGACAAGACAACTTGAACAAGGCCAGGTAACGCAGATACGCGCTCAAGCTTACCCAACAGCATCTGTGTGAAGGCCAGCAAGGCCAGCGCCGGAACAACATGCGCCGCCCAGAACACCATCTCATTGAGCGTGCCAAGACCGTCAGATGCGCTCGGCCCGATTGAGGTAAGGACAATAGTCAGCCCAAAGGCGCAAAGAATGAGGTAGGGGAACCAGCCAATTCTGGACGCGTTTTGATCGACAACCTTGCCAAATGCGGCAGACGGCGCGTCTTTTGGTCTCTCGTCCTTCATGCGCTTAACAACGGGATACCCTGAAGAGCCGCAACAAACACCATAATCGTGAAGCTTGCATAAAGTACTGTCGCAATCCACACGGATCGCAATGGCAATTGCAGGCGGTGGGCCAAAAGCCCAAAAACCGGCAAGACCTGCATCGCATGAAGCGAGAAAAAATGCGCAGGACGAAGATCGCCAACCTCCATCGACCAGCCCAAAAGTGGTAGCGTCGCGTGATCTGTGCCGGGCGTTCCTATATAGCGCCCGCCATTGCCAGCCAACTCGCCCGCAATCCAGAAGGTCAGAACTACGGTGATCAGAAATCCCAGCGTGATACTCAGGCGCAGACGCGGCTCAAGCCGGGCATCCCGGTCCAACAAAGCAGCAATCCCGACAAGTCCGACCGTGAGCATCAAGGCTGTCGCGCCGGTTCCCATAAGACCATACATCAATTCGTGAAATGGCGTTGTTTCGTTGAAATGGGATGGCTCCTGCCGAGCCGCTTGTGCTCCGATATAGGCCATCTCAAAGCAGAATGCGGCGGCAGAGGTTGCAGCAGCACCCACAAGGCTCCAGCTGTTGCGCCAGGCCGACGAGAGCTTGGCCGTCACCCAGGCAAGCGTTGCGAAGAAAATGCCAAAGGAAACGGCAAATTTTAATGGCTTCAGCCAAACCGGCTCACCGCCAAGCATGCGCCCATCGAGCGCCAACATTCCCAGCGTCAGCATAGTCATTCCTGCCGCCGTGAACGCCAGTCGTTCGAACCCATGTGCCGCATCAAATCGGGATGGCAACATAAGGAGAGTGGTCATAGGGCGTAGTCTTTGAATTGCCTCGCCAAACATGTCGGTCCTCCAAAGCTTTCAACAAGCTTGCACTTGCATCGGCGCGGTCGATGCACCAGCAAGCTTGCACGAGCGACCGCCCCGATTGCACGAGCTGTTCCATCGAGGAATAGGTGAAGCTGACCCAAGTACTCAAAACCGCCAAATTGAGTAGGCTCTCCGCTGCAGCGCTTTCGCAATATTTGGGCTTTGACCTTATCGTCTGCATTCCAACGCCCGAACCGTGTCAAAACGAATCCTTCGAACATGACGCGAGCGGGCAAAAAGACCGCGGATCGACGTGAAACGTAGGCATGGGCGACATTTAAGCTGTGTGGCCACATTTGCGGCCACAACTACTTTGCAGCCAAGCAG
>JBCCCA010000008.1:0-33608 GCA_039033735.1 Pseudomonadota bacterium | reverse complement strand
GTATCTCAAGCGGTTTGGCTGGATCAAAGGCCAACCCTGGGGTGTTGAGGTGAAGTTGCCATCGGGGTTCAACTATGGGCTGGCGAACCGCAAGAACCAGAAATCATCGGCGGAGTGGGCCAACCTCGGCGTGCGTGGTGTGGATGGCAAAGCGGTGCCGAATTACGGCGCGGGCTCGATCCTTTTGCCTGCGGGTGGGCGTGGTGTGGCGTTCATGGTGTTCAAGAACTTTGCCGTGATCGAGCGCTATAACGCGGCGGATGCCTATGTGATCGGCGTTGGGCATCTGAGCGACCGGATCAAGGGCGGCGCGCCGCTGGTCGGCAACTGGCCCGAGGGCGAGCGGCCCCTGACCTTGCGCGAGCGCAAGGAACTGCAGCGGCGTCTGACACGGGCGGGGTTCGATACGCAGGGGGTCGACGGCAAGGTCGGGCCGAACACGCTGGCAGCTGTCCGGGCCTATCAAAAAAGCCAGGGATTGCCCGCAGACGGGTTTGCGTCGCTGAGCTTGCTCAAGACGTTGCGCTGACCTCAAGGACGCCTTGCGGCGACGCGATTCATTTTTGCTGATGAGGGGCTCTGCCCCTCAAACTCCCCGCCGTGTTTTCAAAGAGAAGAAGAGACGGTCAGCCGGGGCTCATGCCGCGCAGGCGTTCACTGCGCCGGCGGAGCAGTTCGACTGTCGTGAGCAGTGCGATGGAGATCACCACGAGGATGGTCGCAACGGCGAGGATCGTGGGGCTGATCTGTTCGCGCAGGCCGATGAACATCTGCCAGGGCAGGGTTTTTTGGCTGGCCGAGCCAACGAAGAGGACGACGACGACCTCGTCAAAGGAGGTGATGAAGGCGAATAGGCCACCCGAGATCACACCGGGTAGGATCAGGGGCATTTGCACGCGAAAGAAGGTCGTGACCGGCCCTGCGCCCATATTGGCGGCGGCGCGCGTGAGCGAGCGGTCAAAGCCGACGAGCGTCGCCGTGACGGTGATGATCACGAACGGGATGCCGAGGACAGCGTGGGCGAGGATGACCTTGACGTAGCCCACGAAGTTCTTGTCGAGGCCCAGCGTGCCCTCCATCCAGTTGCCCAGGGATGAGTAGAAAAAGAACATGCCGGTGGCCGAGATAATCAGCGGCACGATCATGGGCGAGATGAGGACCGCCATGATCGCGCGTTTGAACGGCACATGGGATTGGCTGAGGCCGATGGCGGCAAGGGTGCCGAGCGACACCGAGATGATCGTCGCCAGCGGCGCGATGATCAGCGAGTTTTTCAGCGCCAGCTGCCATTGCGGGTTGGTGAAGAAGTCTTCGTAGTGTTTGAGCGAGTAGCCTTCGGGGTCGAGCCGCAGCATTTCGGGCGTGAAGGTGAAGAAGTCTTGGGCGTTGAACGACAGTGGCATGACCACAACGATGGGTGCGACCAGAAAGAAGAAGATCAGGCCGCAAATGACGCGGAAGCCGTAGTGCCAGATGCGCTGGCCGAGTGTGGCGTATGGAGGCAAGCCCATGGACTATCCTAGCTTCACGTTGTCGATGCCCACGATCTTGTCATAGGCCCAGTAGAGCACCAGCACCGCCACCAGCAGGATAGTGCCGAGAGCTGCGGCAAGGCCCCAGTTGAGCGATGACGAGATATGATAGGCGATCCGGTTAGAGATGAAGACGCCCTTGGTCCCGCCGACGATTTCCGGGGTAATATAGTAGCCGATGGCCAGGATGAAGACGAGGATGGAGCCTGCGCCTATGCCTGGCACGGATTGCGGGAAATAGACGCGCCAGAACGCGGTCCAGTTGGTGGCACCGAGCGACTTGGCCGCGCGCAGGTAGCTGGGCGGGATGGTCTGCATCACGGAATACATCGGCAGGATCATGAACGGCAGCAGGATGTGGGTCATCGCGACGATGGTGCCGAACTGGTTGTTGATCATGATCAGCCTGCCATCGTCGGCCACGAGGCCGATCCAGACGAGCACATCGTTGATCACGCCTTGCTGTTGCAGCATGACCTTCCAGGCGGACGTGCGGACCAGGAGCGATGTCCAGAATGGCAGCAGCACGAGGATCAGCAGCACGTTGGCCTTGCGCATGGGCAGGTTGGCGAGCAGCCACGCGATCGGATAGCCCAGAGCGATGCAGGAGAAAGTGATCAGGAGCGACATCCAGATCGTGCGGCCAAAAAGTGTGATGTAGATCTGTTCGTTTTCGGGGCGCTGTTCAAAGCCTTCGGTCGTCTTTTGGAAATCGACCGAGTTGAGGAAATAGCCCGGCGTGTATTTCGGGGCGTAGAGCGTCAGGGTTTCCCAGATTTCAGCTTTGCCCCACCGTTCGTCGGCCTCGATAAAAGCGTCCTTGATCGACACAAGGTCCGTCGCCTGCGCGGCGGCATAGGCGGCTTCCAGACCCGCGGGGGCCGACGCGCTGTCGCGCAAATCAAGGTAGAGGGCGGTGAACAGGAAATCCTCGAGATCGCGTGCGCCGACCTCGTCACCCTGAGCAGCAAATGCCGCGTTCCAGCGCGCCCAAGCGCTTGCCGTGCGGGGTAGGGCATCGGCATTGGCGGAGAGGGTTGCGACCCAATGCGCCGGCTCCTCCCAGGCTGCGTTCGCGTCGGTGATGGCATCGGTATAAGTGTCGGTGTCAAACCGACCCACCGCGCGGCCCGTACGGCGGAACATGGAGCTGGCGCCGGTCTGTTCGTAGTTCAGACGTGAGCCGAGGCGGGTGTGCAGCTGTTGTTCTTCGGCGATGAAAAGGTCGATGTAGAGCGCGGTGAACACATCCTCATCCGGCACGCCCGTCTCGTCGCGGGCGATCAGCATGCGGATCGTGTCGGGCAGCGTGTTCTGGACGATGTCATTTTCCACCGACCGGAACAGCATCGACCCGATGGGCACGATGAACGTGATCAACACGAACAGCAGCAGCGGCGCGATCAGCCCGAGGGCGCGCAGTTTCTGGCGGCGCAGGGCGCGCGCAAGGCTGCGTTTCAGGGGCGTGCCATCAGCGGCTTGCATCACCTCGGCCATCGCTTACGCGCCTTTCGCCACGACGATCATCGAGGTCGCGGTACGATGACGAATTTTCATGACCTCCTGGTAGTCGGGGTCATTGTAGGCCGCCAGGGCAGCCTCGTATGTCGGGAACTCAAAGACCACATGGCGGGAAAACTCCGGTCCTTCCATCGACTGCGCGTCGCCGCCACGCACAAGGGGCACAGCACCGTGGGACAGCAGGATCGGCGTGTCCTTTTCGACGTATTCCTTGTACGCCTCGGGATCGTTCACCGTGATGTGGCCGATGATGTAGCCTTTGGGCATGGTTGCCTCCTTTGAGGTGAGGCGGGCGCGTACGCCCACCTCAGAGATCGCTTTATTGTGCGAGCCACGCCTGGAATTTGGCGTCGATGTCGTCACGGTAATCCGCCCAGAACTCGTAGTTGTAGAGGAACGTGTTCTTGGCGTTTTCGGGGTCGGTTGGCATGTGCTGTGCCATGTCGATACCCAGTGTCGCGTGCTGACCGACCAGCGGTGCGGACGATGCCCGCGCAGGGCCGTACGAGATGTACTTGGCCTGATCCGCCAAACGCTGCGTGTCTGTCGCGAACTTGATGAAGTCACGCGCACGCGCTTCACGCTCGGGGCTGAGGCCCGTGGGAATGATCCAGCCGTCAAGGTCGAACACCTGCGCGTCCCAGAGCATGCCGATGGGCTGGCCCTGCTCTTCGATCGCGGCAAACAGGCGACCGTTATAGGTCGAACCCATGATGACTTCGCCGTCAGCCAGCAGTTGCGGCGTGTCGGCCCCGGCGGACCACCAGATCACGTCGTCCTTGATCGTGTCGAGCTTGTCCAGGGCCTGTTGCTGGCCCTCTTCGGTCGCCAGAACGTCATAGACGTCGTCCTTGGCCACACCGTCGCAGAGCAGCGCCCATTCCATGTTGTTGATCGGACGCTTTTCCAGCGACCGCTTGCCGGGATAGGTTTCGGTGTCGAAGACGGCGCAAACTTCTGTGGGCGGCGTGTCCCCCACCAGGTCCGTGCGGTAACCGAACGTCGTCGAATACACGATCTGCGGGATGAAGCATTCGGAGACCAGCAGGTCGCCAAAGTCATCCGAAGCGGACGTGCCATCGGGGGCTGCGGCCAGATCTTCGTCCGCGTCGATTTCCAGGGCGAGGCCCTCGTCGCACAGGCGGATCGCGTCAGCGGCCACAACGTCGACGACGTCCCATGTGACGTTACCCGCCTCATTCATGGCACGCAGCTTGGCCACAGCTTCGGCCGAGCTTTCGTCCCATACCGCGGTCACGCCGGGGTTCATCTCGATGTAAGGCGCCACATAGGCATTCTGCTGGCTGGCTTGGTATGCGCCGCCCCAGCTGACCAGTGTCATGTCAGAGGCCATGTGGCCGTCGGCAAAGGCAGTGCCGGAGGCGACTGTCAGCGCGGTCGTGACCATCAGGGTCTTGGTGAGTTTCATGAGTGTTTCTCCCACTTGTTACGCCCGTTTTGGGTTTCGTGAAGGCCGCGCCACGGGCGCAGCATGCAGCCTTCTTCTTGCATGCTCAGGCGTCGAGCGCCCGGCAATCCTGTGGCAGCCACCCGATCTCGATCTGCTCACCTGGGGTGAGGCGGACCTGATCGGGGGCATTGCGTGTCTTGATGACGAAATCATCGTTTCCAGCGACGCGCAGCCGTGTCCGAAAGATGTCGCCCATGTAGACGAATTCCAGCACATCGGCCTTGAGCGTGTGCACATCGGGCTGCAGGCGCGACCTGTCCATCTCGACCCGTTCCGGGCGGATAGACACGCGGGTGCGCTGGCCCAGCTCGGTCACGTTGACGGGCATGGCGTCGATCACCTCGCCCTGATCCAGCGTGACCTCGCAATGGTCGCCGCTGATCTTGGTCACCTTGCCCATCAGCGTGTTGTTCTCGCCGATAAACTGCGCCACGAAACTGTTCTGCGGCGCCTCGTAGAGCGTGTCCGGCGGATCAAGCTGCTGGATGCGGCCATCGTCGAACACGGCAACACGGTCTGACATGGTCAGCGCCTCCGTCTGGTCATGCGTCACGTAAACGGTTGTGATGCCCAGATCGTGGGCCAGCCGCGTGATCTCGAATTGCAGCGTCTCGCGCAGCTGTTTGTCCAGCGCGCCCAACGGTTCGTCCATCAGCACCAACTCGGGCTCGAACACCAGTGCGCGGGCCAGCGCGATCCGCTGCTGCTGACCACCCGACAGTTGCGCAGGGCGCCGCCCGGCAAAGTCCTGCATCTGCACCATGCCAAGCGCGCGCATGATCTTTTCCTCGCGCTCGGACTTGCCAATCTTGCGGACCTCCAGCGGAAAGGCGAGGTTTTCAGCCACCGTCATATGTGGAAACAAAGCGTAGTTCTGGAAAACCATGCCAATGCCGCGCTTGTGCGGCGGGATATTGTTGATGGACGTGCCGCCCAGACGTATGTCGCCGTGGGTCGCCGTCTCGAACCCTGCCAGCATCATGAGGCAGGTCGTCTTGCCCGACCCGGACGGCCCGAGCATCGTCAGAAATTCGCCTCGTGGCATGGAGAGGTTGAGGTCTTTGACGACGAGCGTTTCGCCGTCATAACTTTTCTGCACGCGTTCGAATTCAACGAACGCCTGATCGTCTGCAGTATCGGCCAAACGTGGCTCCCCGTGTGTGTCTCGTGGCTGTCTCGCCATGTTGCGCCGAACTAAACCGGGACGCGCCAAGCATTGCAACCAAGTAGGCTGGAAAATGCGGCAAAGGCCCAGCGAACAGGCGTTTTGACTGCAAGACTATGCGATTTAAGGCAATGTTCCCGCAGCTTTGATCACATATTGGAACAGAATCATGCCGTTGCCCTTTGATCTGGATGAATATCAGGCGCGTCTGGCGCGAGTCCGTGCCGCGATGGCGGCGCAAGATCTGGACATGCTGGTGATCACCGACCCGTCCAACATGGGCTGGCTTACGGGCTACGACAGCTGGTCTTTCTACGTCCATCAGGCAGTCATCGTGACCCATGACGCCGATCCCATCTGGTGGGGCAGGGCGCAGGATGTGGCGGGCGCCCATCGAACGGTCTGGATGCCTGCGGAGCGCTGCCTCGGCTACGCCGAACACTTTATCCAAACACCGGATCGTCACCCGATGGAGGATCTGGCAGGTTACCTCAAGGGCCGCGTTGGGGTCGAAATGGACAATTACTACTACTCGGCCAAGGCGCATGCCGTGCTGGCGGATGCAGGTGTTGCCATGGTCGACGCAACAGGCATCGCCAACTGGTGCCGCGCGATGAAGTCAGAGGCCGAGATTGGCTTTATACGCAAGGCCGCGCGCATTTCCGAGGCGGTGATTGCCGGGATGGCCCAACGTGTCGCGCCCGGTGTGCGAAAGAATGAGGTGATCGGCGACGCGTACCGCGATGCGATCCGTGGTGTTGGCGACGATTGGGGCGATTACCCTGCGATAGTGCCGCTTGTGCCGTCGGGCGCCGATGCGGCGGCGCCGCATCTCACGTGGAACGGCGATGCTTTCCGCCGAGGGGAAGCGACGACCATCGAAATCGCTGGTTGCTATCGCAGGTATCATGCGCCGCTCTGCCGCTCGATCTTCCTCGGTGATCCCCCGGAGGAGATGAAGCGTGCCGAAGAGGCTGTGCTCGAAGGGCTCGCCGCTGGGTTGGATGCGGTGCGCGCTGGCAATCAGGCGCGGGACGTCGCCGCCGCTCTGAATGGCGCCCTGCAAAAGGTCGGGATCGCGCGTACGGCACGCTGTGGCTATCCCATTGGCCTCAGCTATCCACCGGATTGGGGCGAGCGCACCATCTCGTTCCGCGACACTGACCATACCGTGTTAGAGCCGAATATGACCTTTCATTTCATGCCTGGTCTCTGGATGGACGGCTGGGGCCTTGCCATCACAGAAAGCATCCGCATCACCGAAGATGGCCCGGCCGAATGCCTCTGCAACGTATCACGACCCATGATCGTAAAGGCCTGAGGATCCCGGTTCATCTTGCCGGATAAACTCCGCGATGTGTGTGGGGCTGGCCCCTCACGCCGCTCAGGCCGCTGGTTTCAGCAAGTCGTGCTCTTTGAGCTGGGCATAGGCCTCGCCCAACGCCAGGTGCGCCCGTTGACCCAACAGGCTGATCTCATCCGGTGTGATGACCAAAGGCGGCGAAATGATCATCCGGTCGTACACATGCCGCATCACCAGATTGTTGGCAAAGCAACGCTCGCGGGTCATGAACCCGGCGGTGCCCGCCTCTGCGGCGAATTTGGCGCGGCTTTCTTTATGCGGTGTCAGTGCCAGCGAGCCCATCATGCCGACAATCGTCGTCTCACCGACCAGCGGGTGATCTGCCAGCCCATGCCACATCTCGTGCAAGGCCGGGATTGCCACGTCGCGCACGTGGTCCAGAACATTCTCTTCTTCCAAGATGCGCAGGTTCTCGAGTGCGACGGCCGCCGCCACCGGGTGGCCCGAATAGGTGTAGCCGTGATTGAACTCACCCCCGCCAATCACGTCCGCCACTTCATCACACACGATAGACCCACCAATGGGCTGATACCCCGAGCTCAGCCCCTTGGCGATTGTCATGATATGCGGCTCTATTCCAACGGTTTCCGACCCGAACCAGTTGCCAGTCCGGCCAAAGCCGCAGATCACTTCATCTGCGATCAACAGGATGTCATGCTCGTCGCAGATGCGTTTGACCTCGGGCCAGTAGGTCGCAGGCGGGACAATCACGCCGCCTGCCCCTTGGATCGGTTCTGCGATAAACGCCGCGACGCGGTCCGCCCCGTGTTCGGCAATCGCTGCCTCCAGTTCGCGCGCCCGCGCGATGCCAAACTCATCGGGTGTCATGTCGCCGCCTTCGGCCCACCAATTCGGCTGACCGATATGAACGATGCCGGGGATCGGCATGCCACCCTGCGCGTGCATGCCCGTCATGCCACCCAGCGAGCCTGACCCGACGGACGACCCGTGATAGGCATTCTTGCGACTGATGATGATCGATTTGTCCGGTTGGCCTTTCATGGCCCAGTAGGTGCGGACCATCCGCAGATTGGTGTCGTTCGCCTCTGACCCGGATCCGGCAAAGAAGACATGATTCAAATCGCCAGGTGCCAGTTCTGCCAGTTTCTGCGCCAGCGCAATCGCCGGTACGTGGGTCGTTTGAAAGAACGTGTTATAGTAAGGTAGCTCGCGCATCTGGCGCGCTGCCACATCAGCCAGCTCACCCCGGCCGTAGCCGATGTTCACACACCACAAGCCCGCCATCGCATCCAGGATTTCATTCCCGTCACTGTCATGCAGGAACACGCCGTTGGCCCGCGTGATCACCCGCGCGCCTTTTTGGGCCAGCTCACCTCCGGCGGTGAAGGGATGCATATGGTGTGCCGCGTCCAGCGCTTGCAGATCGGACGTGGGCAGGTGGTTGGTGATGGCTGGCATGCGGACCCTCGGACTGTCAGACGTGCCGACAATATGAGCAAGCGGCCGGTCGTCAATGCGCCATGGGCAATCTTGCTGGACGCAAGGGGCAAAACTTGTATTCATTTCGCCTGACCCGGGACAACCGGGCATGACACGGGAGTTTTACATGAAAGCCATGATGCTGAGCACCGTCGCCGCTTTTGCCCTATCGGGTGTTGCGCTGGCCGACGAAGTGCGGGTCTACAACTGGTCCGACTATATCGACGAAGACCTGCTGGAAAAGTTCGAACAGGAAACCGGCCTCGACCTGGTCTATGACGTGTTCGACAGCAACGAGGTGCTGGAGACCAAGATGCTGGCCGGATCCTCTGGCTATGACGTGGTGGTGCCGACCGGCACGTTCCTGCAACGCCAGATCACGGCTGGCGTGTTCCAACCGCTGGACAAGGCGCAGTTGCCCAATATCGAAAACATGTGGGGCGTCATCGAAGAGCGTACCGCAGCCTACGACCCCGGCAACGCCTATTCGATCAATTACATGTGGGGCACAACCGGGCTGGGTGTAAATGTTGGCAAGGTTCAGGAAATCCTGGGCGAGGATGCGCCCATCGGGTCGCTGTCGCTGATCTTTGATCCCGCGAACATGGAAAAGCTTGCCAGCTGCGGTGTGCATTTCCTCGACGCCCCGACGGAGATGATCCCGGCGGCGCTGACCTATGCTGGCATGCCGTCCGACGCCAAGGATGCCGACGCGCTGGCCAAGGCCGAAGAGGTGCTGATGGCCGTGCGCCCGCATGTGCAGAAATTCCATTCTTCCGAATACATCAATGCGCTGGCGAACGGTGATATCTGTGTGGCCTTTGGCTGGTCGGGCGACATCCTTCAGGCACGCGACCGTGCCGCCGAGGCCGAAAATGGCGTCGACATCGCCTACACCGCCCCGACCGAGGGTGCCCTGATGTGGTTTGATCAGATGGCCGTGCCAGCGGATGCGCCAAACCCCGAAGGTGCGCACACGTTCCTAAACTTCATCATGGATGCGCAGAACATGGCGCAGGCGTCGAACTATGTTTACTACGCCAATGGTAACGAAGCGTCCAAGGAGTTCCTCGTCGAGGATGTGATCGGCGACACCGCGATCTATCCGGACGAGGCGGCGCTGGAAAACCTCTATACCGTGACCCCATGGGACGCGCGTGATCAGCGCAACCTGACGCGCGCGTGGACGCGGATCAAATCGGGCACCTGATCCGACCTCGGGGCGCGGGTTCCCTGCGCCCCGGCTTGACCAGCAGGGATTAATCCGTTGCCCGAATGTGTTTTCGCCCCCTGGGATGATCCCAACGAAAAGCCGTTGATCCGGTTTCGCAATGTCACCAAACGCTTTGGCGAATTCGTCGCGATTGATGACCTGACGCTCGACATCTACGAACGCGAGTTCTTTGCCCTGCTGGGCCCGTCGGGCTGCGGCAAGACCACGATGATGCGCATGCTGGCCGGGTTCGAGGACCCCACCGAAGGCGCAATTGAATTGGCTGGTCAGAACATCGCCGGGGTGTCTGCCAACAAGCGGGCGGTGAACATGATGTTTCAGTCCTATGCGCTGTTTCCGCACCTGACGATCTGGGACAATATCGCGTTTGGTCTGCGACGCGAGAGCAGCGACAAAGCGGCGATTGCCGCGCGTGTCGAAGACATGCTCAAGCTCACCCGGCTCGAGAAATTCGCCCGTCGCAAGCCGCATCAGATTTCTGGTGGGCAAAGGCAGCGGGTGGCGCTGGCTCGGTCACTGGCCAAGGCGCCGAAACTCTTGCTGCTGGATGAACCACTGGGCGCCCTCGACGCCAAGCTGCGCGAAGCGACGCAATTCGAGCTGATGGATATTCAGGAAAAGACCGGCACGACCTTTGTCATCGTCACCCATGACCAGGAAGAGGCGATGACGGTCGCCAGCCGCGTGGCGGTGATGGATGAGGGGCGTGTGATGCAGGTCGCGACCCCCACGGACATCTACGAGGCGCCGAATTCAGCATATGTCGCGGATTTCATTGGTGATGTGACCCTGATCGCCGGAACGGCGCGCGCGCGCGCGTCAGCAGCACAAACGCCCGAACCCGTGGCGACGCCGGAGCCGCAGGCAGCCATACGGGCACCTCAACCGAATGCACTGGGCATCTGGTTGCATGACAAGGTTCTGGCCCCCGTTATCGGCCAACGCAAGGACATCGTCCGACAGTTGCCAGCCCCCGAAACGCCCGTGGCGGCCGCACCCGCAGACATTCCCGAAGGCGGGATTTGGATCGACTGGGCCGATGGCCAACCGCCCCTGATTGCCGCAGATGGCGACCACGCGCTGGACGGCAAACCGGTCAAGCTGGCCCTGAGACCTGAAAAGGTCGCCATATCCAAGGATAGGCCGCAGGTCGTCAACGCGCTGCAGGGCACGGTGATCGACATTGCCTATCTGGGCAATCTGTCGACGTACCATGTGGCACTGGCAGACGGCACGATGATCAAGGCGCAAACCGCCAATACCCGTCGGATCGCACGCCGCGACATCACGTGGGAGGATGACGTCTGGGTCAGCTGGTCGGGGACGGCGGGCGTGGTGCTGGAGAGATGAGGCGCGCGGTTCTGATCGCGATCCCCTATGCGTGGCTGCTGGTGCTGTTCCTGATCCCGTTTGCGGTGGTCTTCAAGATCTCGCTGTCAGACATTGCGCTGGCCATACCGCCCTACACGCCCACAGCCAAAGATGGCATCTGGACGATGCTGTCCCAGCTCGATTTCGAGAACTTCGTTTTTCTCACGCAAGACGATCTCTATTGGCGTGCCTATCTCAGCTCAATGCAGATTGCCGCGATTTCGACCGTGCTGACATTGCTGATCGGGTATCCCATGGCCTACGCCATGGCGCGCGCGCCCGAGGCCTGGCGGCCCACGCTGCTGATGCTGGTGATATTACCCTTTTGGACCTCGTTCCTGATCCGCGTCTACGCGTGGGTGGGCATTCTGTCTGGCGAGGGCTTCCTGAACCAGTTTCTGCTGTGGATCGGGATCATCGACACACCGCTGACCATCCTCAACACCAACTGGGCTGTCTATATCGGCATCGTTTATACCTATCTGCCCTTTATGATCCTGCCGATCTACTCGGCGCTCGACCGGCTTGATGGATCACTGATCGAGGCTGCCGAAGATCTGGGTTGCTCGCGCCTCAAGGCGTTCTGGCTGGTGACGGTGCCCCTGTCGAAAAACGGGATCATCGCGGGGTGTTTTCTGGTGTTCATTCCCGCACTGGGCGAGTTTGTCATTCCATCCCTTTTGGGCGGCTCCGGTACGCTGATGATCGGCAAGGTGCTCTTTGAAGAGTTCTTTTCCAATCGCGATTGGCCCGTTGCGTCGGCGGTTGCGGTGATCCTTCTCATTATCCTGGTGGTCCCGCTGGTGCTGTTCCAGCGCAACCAGCAGCGTCAGACGGAGGCAGGCGGATGAACCGCATGTCTCCTTTCAACGTGGTGTCGCTGACACTGGGGTTCGTATTTCTTTACATCCCGATGCTGATCCTCGTCATTTACAGCTTTAACGCGTCCAAGCTGGTCACCGTCTGGGCCGGGTTTTCAACGCAATGGTACGGCGAGTTGTTGCGCAACGAGGCGTTCCTTGACGCCGCTTGGGTCACCTTGCGGGTTGCCGTGATCTCGTCAAGCATCGCCACCGTGCTGGGCACCATCGCGGCCTATGTGCTGGTGCGCGGTGGACGGTTCTATGGTCGAACGCTGTTTTCCGGCATGATCTATGCGCCGTTGGTGATGCCCGAAGTGATCACCGGCCTGTCGCTTCTGCTGCTCTTTATCGGCATCGGGCTGGACCGTGGTGTGCTGACCATCGTCCTGGCGCACAGTACGTTTTCCATGTGTTTCGTGTCGGTTGTCGTTTCGTCGCGATTGGTGACGTTTGACCGATCGCTGGAAGAGGCCGCGCTGGATCTGGGCGCCTCGACCTTTGAAGCATTTCGCCTTGTGACGCTGCCGATCATCGCCCCTGCCGTGATTTCGGGCTGGCTGCTCGCCTTTACGCTCAGCCTCGATGATCTGGTCATTGCGTCCTTCACCTCGGGGCCATCCGCAACGACTTTGCCGATGAAGATTTGGTCGTCGGTTCGCCTTGGCGTCAGCCCTGAAATCAATGCGCTCAGCACCATTCTGATCGGTCTGGTCACCATCGGCGTTGTGGTTGCGTCCTTGGCCACGAAACGGGCAGCGGTCCAGGCGGCGCGTGATGAACAGGCCGCCGCTCGCGCGGCATGAAACGCATCTTTCCCGAATATGCCTATGGGTCGGGGCCGCGCGATGGGTGTTGGTGGGACGAGACCTGCGATATCCCCGGCGGTGCAGTCCTTCAGGGGGACATCGCCTGCGATGTTGTTATCGTCGGCGGAGGCTTTACCGGCGTGTCCGCAGCGCTGCATCTGGCGGAGGCGGGAATTTCGGTTGCCGTTCTTGAGGCCCAGCAGCTGGGCTGGGGTGCGTCCGGCCGAAATGGCGGGTTCTGCTGTCTGGGGGGCGGCATCGCATCGGATGCACAACTCGACCGCCGCTTTGGTCCGGCAGGGCGCCAGGCGTGGCGCAGGGCGGAGCGGGATGCTGTGGATTGCGTTGCGCACCTGATCGACCGGCTGGGCCTGGATGTCGACCGACACTCGGCTGGTGAAACGCTGCTCGCCCACCGGGCGCGGGACGCCGCTGCGTTCGAGGCCGAGGCACTTCTGATTTCAGAATGCTACGATGTGTCAGCCCGTATTGAAACGCCGGCCGAAGCGGGTTTTGGCGGCCCTTTTCATGCGGCCCTCACTATTCCCGTCGGCTTCGCACTGAACCCGCGCAAGTACCTCGCAGGTCTTGTGGCCGCTGCACAGACACTGGGCGTTCGCTTTTTCGAACAGAGCGCGGCCTTGAGCATTGAACGTCAGACCGTGCGCACGGCTCAAGGGAAGGTCCAGGCCGAGTGTGTGATCGTGGCGACCAACGGGTACAGCAGCGAGGATGTGCCGGGTGGGATGCGGGGACGTTACATGCCGACCCAATCCAATGTGCTCGTGACGCGGCCCCTCACTGACGCAGAGTTATCGGCACAAGGATGGACATCTGTGCAAATGGCGTACGACACACGGCGCCTTTTGCACTACTTCCGCCTGATGCCGGATCGGCGATTTTTGTTCGGGATGCGCGGCGGATTGCGCAGCGGTCCCGGGTCCGAGGCGCGCGCGCGGGCGGCCGTCCTGCGTGACTTTCGGGCCATGTTTCCCGCATGGCGGGACGTCGAGGTGACCCATGCCTGGTCCGGGCTCGTCTGCCTCAACCGCGGGCGCTTGCCATTTGTCGGGCCGTTGCCGGATGTGCCCTCGGTGCTGGCCGGCTTTGCCTATCACGGCAATGGGGTCGCTATGGGCACGTTTGCCGGTGCGTGCCTCTCCACGCTCGCACAGGGACAGCAGCCTGATGCCTTGCCCGAAGCGATGCAAGTGCCGCCCGCTCGGTTTCCGCTCGGTCGCTTCCGGCGGCTGTTGATGCCGCCGATCTATGCTGGCTTTGCGCTGGCTGACCGCTGGCCCTAGCTGGGTTCGCGCAGGCCGATGACGTTGGCCGCTTCGATCATGTATCCGCTTTGCAGGACCAGCAGCGTCGTGCCGTTTTCGATGCGCGCTTCGGTCACCCGCGTGTAGCTCAGCGCCGGATCTTCGGCGAGGGCTTCCCCGTTTGCGCGGCTCTCGATCTTCAATGTGTATTCGCCGTGTGGGAGAGGAGTGCCACCGTCGCTCAGGCCGTCCCACACGAAAGGCTCTGCGCTTGTCGGCATGGTGCGCCGCTGCACTTCGGAGCCTTGAGCGTTGTAGACCACCAGCTCAACCGTGTCCGCGGCAACAGGTGGGTTGGGCGACACTGTGATGGGCGACCCGGTGTAGCTTACCGGGCCAGTGACCAGCGCTTCCAGTCCGATCCAATTGGCCGCACCGCTCATGTCGCTTGTGCCGAAGGATGTCAGCATCTGCTCCAGCAGATCGTTGGTCGAAACCTGCTGTTCGACCATCGAGAATTGTGCCAATTGCGCCGCGTATTCCGATGAATCGATGGGTTCCAGTGGGTCCTGATACTCTGCTTGCGCCGTCAGCATCTGAAGAAAAACTTCGAAGTCAGAGCTCAAGACGCTGTTTGATGTGGTGGTGCTGTTTGTGACTGGGGTGCTTGCGGCGATCTGCGAAATGTCCATGGTGTCAGAGCCTTATGTCTATGCTGTCATGTGTGATGGCCAAGGCCGGCATTGCTGATTGAGCTGCCGGATGGGCGGCGCTCGCCTCTGTGATGTCGAGCTGCAGCGCGTCGTTGCTGTCAGTTTCGGTCTCAGGACGGTCATCTTGGCCATCACTCTGACCAAAGCTGAATGCGATGTCCTCGTAGCCAAGTTCCGACAGTGCGTTGCCGAGCTCATTTATGTTGCGCCGCATCAGGTCTAGCGTATCGGTGCGCTCAGTCAGAACTTGCACGACAACGCCGGTTTCAGTCGCCGTCATGACCATCCGCACACGCCCAAGCTCGGGCGGGTTCAGCGCGATCTCGACGGGTTTGTCTGGTACTTTCTGCATCGCAACCGCCAATTGCTGCGCAATATGAGGCGGCAGGTCCGCGCGTTGCGCAATTTGCACATGCGCTAACTGCGACGGCGAAGCCGACTGCGATCCGCGAAGATCCCAATGGACGATCTCCCCTGCATCACCACGCAACATCTTCGATGCGTCCTGCGCTGTCGGCGTCGCCTTCTCGATCGGGGCAAACAGAACAGTCTGCGCAACGCTGGGTTGGGTCGACGATTTCGACGTGATGGTCGGTGTTGTTTCTGCTGCCTCCGTCGGGTGCGCCAATATGCGAACATCTCGCGCATCCGCGCGGCGTTCCGTTGTCGCGCCGTCAGTTATAGGCATCGGCAGCTTTGGCGGCGTAGTCTGTCCCGGTTGGCTGAGATGAAGAGCATTCGCTTGCGCAGGGGCTATCAATTTTGGTGCGTCTGTTGGCGGCGGCACAACCTTCTCTGACACCATCCGCGGCAAAACGATGGGTGCCTCCAGCACCGGCACAGTATTTTGTTCATTTCTCAACGTCACGAGAGGGTGGCGAGATACCATTTCGACCTGTGGGAACTCTGCCAGTGTCGCGCTTTGGAGCACATGAGCTGGCACTTGAGCGGAGATTTTCTGGCTTGGCGCATCCATCGGTAAAGCGACGCGGAGCGCGGTTTCGGCAACGGTTTGAGTCGGCGCAGCGCTGACCTTTGGCGTGGTATGATTGCCGTCGGGGTCCGCTGTTGGGCGCGCCGAGTCCTGAACTGGACCTTGAGAATGATCCGTCGACTTCGCAGCTTTTCCGGCCTCCTCAGGCAAAAGATCAGCATCGTTTGATTGGATGTCCTGAAGCCGTGAAGCGCTTTCGCGGTCCTGCGGCGTTACCGTGGCATCCACATCCGTCGGAAGGATATCGCGAACATCACCGGCGCTTTCGTTTTCGGCGTCTTCAACCATTGGGAGAACCGAATTTGTGGCCCTGTCGACCCGCGGCTTAACAACCCGTTCGGCTGTAAAGACGGCCCCGAAATCCATATCTTCGGCACCCTCGTTCACCGCCGGGGTAGCGCCTTGTGGCGCGCGCTTGACAGCGACAGGCGATTCCAACGGCTGTGACGTGGTCACTTTGGATACAAGGGTGGGCTGCATGTGCTACTCCGGGAATTCTTCCACGCTGATTGCAACATGACTGCACAGAGTTACCGGTTCTTTACCGATTATGATTCATGCTGCGAAAAATCGTTCGAATTGAAGGAAACCCAGAATGGAATTGCCGATCTCAACCGGTCCTCATGTGCCGAACATTGAGCCGCACGATACGAAACTCATGAAAGCCGCTCAGAAGCTCGAGGCCAGCTTCCTGGCCGAAATGTTGAAATCTGCGGGCTACGGCGAAGCGCGAGAATCCTTTGGCGGCGGCGCGGGTGAAGAGCAATTTGCATCACTCCTGGTGGATGCACAGGCGGAAATGATGGTGCAATCAGGCGGCGTTGGTTTGGCTGAACACCTTTATCACGCATTGAAGGACCGACAAAATGGCGCATGACCCGACAACAGCCACCATTGATGCCCTGGACGAACTTTTGGAAGAAGAACGCGCCGCATTGCTTGCCGGGGATGTCGAAGGCATGAGCGATATGCACAGCCGTAAAGAAGCGCTGTTGGACAAATTGGGCCGTTTGGACGCTGTAGAAGCGACCGAAGAGTTGCGCGGCATTCATCGTAAATTGACCCGAAACCAAGCGCTTCTTGACAGTGCGCTCGCCGGTATACGGTCCGTTGCGCGGCGCCTCGCCATGGTGCGACGGGTCAAGCAATCGCTTGACTACTATGATGAAGACGGCGCCAAGACATCAGTTGATATTGGTGTCGAACGTTCCGTCGAAAAGCGTGCTTGAGTTTGAATGATTCAAATCCGACCTACTCGGGGGTGACGGTTTAGGAAAACGTTAGGCACTGCGGCGCAATGGTGCCCCTGCACTCGGAATGGGTGGCGCACGGCCAACATCAGGCTTTGCAACTGTCAGAACGGCATTGGCTCGTCCCATTGGGGGCGGGACGTCAAACCTTGGCGCAAAGCGCCGCGACAAAAGGAAATGCAAATGTCGAGCATTCTCACGAACAACAGCGCAATGGTTGCGCTGCAAACCCTCAAATCGATCAACAAAAACCTGGCGATGACGCAGAACGAAATCTCGACGGGTAAGTCGATTTCGAGCGCCAAGGACAACTCTGCGGTTTGGGCCATCTCGAAGGTCATGGAATCGGACGTGGCTGGTTTCAAAGCCATCTCGGAAAGCCTGTCTCTGGGCGAATCGACCGTTGCCGTGGCACGGAACGCGTCCGAAACAACCACTGACCTGCTGACGCAGATCAAAGAAAAGGTTGTCGCCGCACAAGAAGAAAACGTGGACCGGACCAAGATCCAGGAAGACATCGACGCACTTGTCGGTCAGGTGGGTTCGGTGACCGGTGCCGCGCAATTTAACGGTCTGAACCTAGTGGCAGGTGCTGAAAGCGTGAGCGTGCTCTCGTCGCTTGACCGCGGCGAAAACGGTTCGGTGGCGTCGAATTCGATCACGATCGAGCGGCAGGACCTGACCTCGAACGCAGGCACGCTGGGCACCGGTGCTTCGCTGGTCGGCGGTACCGCTCTGACGGCGGGCGATACTGATGTTTCCGGCGGCGCCGTGACAGTCGTCTCCGGTGCGAACAGAGTTGCAGACGATTCGAGCACGCAGGACTTTTCGAGCTCCGGCAACGCCATGAACATCACATTCGCTGGCACGGCGGCTACTTCTGATGTCTACACCCTGAACATCGGCGATAGTCAGGTCGACTTTACCGTTGGCGCAACCACGACGGCAGCCGCTGTTGCATCCGGCCTCCAAGCACAGATCGCGGGCGCAGGAATCGACAACATCACCGCCAGCGTTACGGGCGGCGTCCTGACCATCACCAGTACCGAAGCGTTTGATACAACATCCATCTCTGGGCAGACCACAGGCGCTGGTACCCTGCAAGCTGACCTGCCAAATGCGGCAGCCGGTGCTGCAGGCACCAGCTTCTCAGCTGTTGAGCTGCAAGGCCGCGCGTCTGAAGTGACCTTTGCTCAGAACACCTCAGTCGCCGCTGGTGACGGGTATCGCGTGAGCATCGGCGGCGCAAACTTTGACTATGTCGCAAGTGCGGGTGAAACTGCTGAGGACGTTGCCAAAGGTCTGAAGACTGCAATCGATGCTGGCGGCCTCGATGACATCACCACCAATGTGAAGTTCGAGAACAATCAGTGGACCCTGCAACTCGACAATTCCGGTTCGGCAATTGCGCTTGAGGTGGATGGTGCTGCTGGCGGTACTGCGACGGGTGGCCTGTTCGGCCTTGATCGGATCGATGTCACCACGGATCAAGGTGTCTCGGACGCCTTGTCCAACATCGAAACAATGATCGATACGTCGATCGACGCTGCGGCGGCGTTCGGTTCCGCCCAAGGTCGGATCGAAACGCAGTCTGACTTTATCAGCCAGCTGACGGATTCGCTCAAGTCTGGGATCGGCTCGCTCGTGGACGCGGACATGGAAGAAGTGTCGGCCCGTCTGCAGGCATTGCAAACCCAACAACAGTTGGGCGTGCAGTCGCTGTCCATCGCCAACCAGGCGCCACAAACGATCTTGTCGCTGTTCCGATAAATTGGCCTTGGAAGGCGCTCGTGAAGGGCGCCTTCCTATTCACACAACAGAAACTAAGGGGCTCGACCTGTGAACGCAACATCACTCGCAATGCGCGGATATGCAGAAAACGCCGTTACCACTCGCAATGCGCGTCGGTCCGAATATGACGTCTTTGCGCGCGTGACCAAGATGCTGCGTGATACGGCGACCCGGGCCAAATCGAATTTCCCTGCATACACCGAGGCATTGCACTTGAATCGGAGACTGTGGACAGCCCTGGTTGTCGATGTTGCGGATCCGGAGAATCCAATGCCCTCGGATTTGAAGGCGCGTGTGATCTATCTTTCTGAGTTCACTCAACAGCACACACGCAAGGTTTTGCGCGAGGGCGCCTCTGTGATGCCCCTTCTTGAGATCAACATGGCGGTGATGCGGGGTCTGAAATCGGAAGGGTCCGCACAATGAGCGGCCTCGTCTTGAAACTCAGCCCCAAGGAGCGGGTCTTGATCAATGGTGCAGTCATTGAAAACGGCGATCGCCGATCCCGACTGACGATCATGACCCCTCAAGCGAACATCTTGCGCCTGCGTGATGCCATTCATCCCGAAGACGCCAAGACTCCGGTACGACGCGTTTGCTACGCGGTGCAGCTTGTTCTGTCGGGTGATACTCCGCCTCAGGATGCGCATCGTAGCTTATTGCGGAGCATCGAAGAGCTCAGCCAGGTGTTCATTGACGGGGACAGCCGCAAACATCTCGATGCGGCATCGCATGCTCTGGTTCAGCAAGATCACTACCGGTGCCTCAAGGCGTTGCGGACTTTGCTTCCGCGGGAAGAACGCCTGCTCGCCGCTGGAGCGTAACTGAAATGTTTCAACCCGTCCTCGTCTCCAATGGTCTGACCGGGTGGCAGTTTCTACAGGCCACATACGACCGGCAGATTGCCACGTTTAATGAATCCACTTTGATCAAGCGCGACACAGATCACTTTGCCGAAACGATTGGTTCGATCACCAGCGCTGAGGCACTGGTATCCGACCGCCAAGTGCTGACGGTTGCCCTTGGCGCATTTGGTCTGCAAGACGACTTGGATAATCGGTTTTTCATCCAAAAGATGCTCGAAGAAGGGACCACTGCGGACGACGCGTTGGCCAATCGGTTCGCCGATTCCCGGTATCGGGATTTGTCAGAAGCTTTCGGGCTAGGCCCTGGCGAAACCCGTGGAGCGACGCGACCGGGTTTCGCGGATGACATCGTGGCGCGGTATCAGGCGGGAAGCTTTGAAATTGCCACTGGTGCCCAAGACGATACGATGCGTTTGGCGCTGTATGCAGAGCGGGTTGTGCCGGAGATTACATCCGCTGAAACCTCAGAGAACCAGAAATGGTTTTCGATCATGGGGCAAGCGCCGTTGCGGGAGGTTTTCGAAACGGCTCTCGGCTTGCCAACAGAATTCGGCCAGGTCGACATCGACCAGCAACTCGACATATTCAAAGATCGGGCGGAGCGGATACTTGGGGTCTCGGACCCGGCGGAGTTTTCCGACCCCGATATGTTGGACCAATTGATCACCAATTACTTGGCGCGGGCGCAGCTCGAAAGTGTCGGTGCTGGTGCTTCGGGCGCATCTATCGCACTGACCTTGCTGTCCAACTGAAGCTGTCCTCGTATTCGCAATTTGGCTCCATCAATTCCGCCGGTTTGGACAGTTGGCGCTGCGGTGTGTTTGGTCTCACTACCCGCTACCCCAAATGCCGTTTGGGTGTATCGCTGCCCAAGCGACCAGAGCGCCGCAGAATAAGCCGAAGCTGGTCAAAACTGTGCGCGATGCCTTGTTCGTGTTGCAGGCCAAGTGACGCATCGAGGTCGGGCCAGATGTCGATCGCCGCATCGATGTCAGGGTCCGCACCCTTGCTGTAGAGACCGGCGGAAATCATGACCTGATTTTTGGCGTAAACGCTCAGATGTTTGCGTACCTGCGCAAGCACCTTGTTTTCCGCATCGGTCGCGGCGTGTGGCAGGCTACGTGAAACCGAACGTAGAACATCCACGGCAGGAAAACGCCCGCGCTCCGCAATATCCCTCTCCAAAACGACGTGCCCATCCAAAACGCCACGCAGAATATCGGCGATTGGTTCTTCCATGTCTGATCCGGGCACCAGGACACTGAAAACAGCGGTAACGTCGCCTTGCGGCCCTGCACCCGGCCCTGCCCTTTCGCACAATGACATGATCAAATGCGCGGTCGACGGTGGATAGCCGCGAAGGACGGGTGCCTCTCCCGCAGCAATTGCCACTTCGCGATGCGCTTCAGCAAATCGCGTGATCGAATCCGCGACCAAAAGCACCGACTTGCCAGCGTCGCGAAAATGTTCGGCGATTGTCATTGCGGTCCAGGCACACCGCCGCCGCACGAGCGGTGACTGATCCGATGTGGCCGCCACGACAACGCTGCGCGCAAGACCGTCCGGGCCAAGGATGTCATCGACAAAGTGCCGAACTTCGCGCCCGCGCTCCCCAATCAAAGCGATGACCACCACATCCGCTTCCATCCGTTGCGACAGGCGACCCATAAGGCTCGACTTGCCGACGCCGGAGCCCGCGAACAACCCGATCCGCTGACCCCGTACAATCGGCAAAACCGTGTCAAAGGCGAGATGCCCTGTCGCCAACCGCTCACCCAGCGGGCGGCGGTCCGCCGGCGCTGGCGGCTTGGCCCGCAAACTGCGCGCCACCGGCCCGCCCGGCAAGCTACGACCGTCGAGTGGATTGCCATCCGGGTCGATCAATCGACCGATCCAGGCGTCGCTGGGCGCGATCTGGCCACCCCGTGATAACGTCACGGGATCCCCGAGTGACACGCCCTCGAGCGTCGCATCGGGCAACAGTACAATGCCGGTCTCCGACAAGCGCACCACTTCGCACGGCACTTTGACACCGTCACGATTCGTTATCTGAGCCCTATCACCGAGCCGCGCAGCCGTTTCAAGCCCGCGGGCGCGCACGATGCCGCCATCAACCCCGGAAACACGGCCCATCACCTGTTCCGGACGGATTTGCGACAAACGCGTTGTGAGCGATTTCAGGGCCTGCTGCTTGTTCATTGGGTTCTCCAAATGTTCGCAAACCGTTTTTAAAGGAATCACCCTTAAGCCTTGGTTGAAATCAATCGAGGGAGAAGCCCCGATGTTCCAAGGACTGAAAGTTTTTGAAACTTCTTACGCGATGGCTGTGCATGCCGGTCAGAAGCAGGCCGTTGTGGCCCAGAACGTCGCAAACGCTGACACGCCGGGTTACGTCGCGCGCGACTTGCCGTCGTTCAAGGATGTCTATGCGCCGACAGATGGTTCGGGCACGCTGCAGCGCGCCACGCGAGACGGTCACATGCATGGCCGGGTCTCAGATCCGCAAACTATGCTGGAAAAGGACCACAGCTTCGCGTCGCCTGACGGTAACTCCGTTTCGCTTGATGCGGAAATGCTGCGCGGCACGGATGCCAAGCGTCAGCACGACCGATCCCTGGCCATTTACCGCTCTGCGTTGACTGTGCTGCGCAGCAGCCTCGGCAGGCAGTAAGGGACTTATCAGATGAGCGAATTTGGCAAAGCCCTCAGCATTTCGACAAGTGGTTTGCAGGCGCAGGCATCGCGTTTACGCCACCTGTCTGAAAACATCTCGAATGCGGACACGCCCGGGTATCGGCGCAAGACCATTCCGTTTGATGTGCGGATGCGGGATGGCGTCGCGCAGGTCGAGGTAGGGCGCATGTCTCTCGACGACCGCCCATTGGAGCGTGTGTTCGACCCCAGCCATCCAATGGCCGACGGCACCGGGCATTACGAAAGCTCGAATGTCGAATTACTGATCGAGCTGGCCGACGCCCGCGAGGCGCAGCGCAGCTACGAAGCCAATCTGAAAATGTTCGAGCAGGCCCGGCAAATGTCTTCGGGTTTGATGCAGTTGCTGCGCCGATAAGGCCAGCGCGAAAACAAGGAGTTCCAGAATGGAATCGATGATCGTCTCGGCGGCGCAGGGCTATGCGTCGTCCCGCCCCGCCACGCAACCTGGCGAAGGTGCGGGAAATAGCATGTTCGGCCAAGTGGCCAACGACTTTGCCAACACACTTGCGAAAAGCGAAGCGGTGGCGCAAGACGCCATGCTCGGTGATGTCGACCCGCATGCTTTGGTGCAGGCGCTGGCGCAAACGGAACTGGCCGTGGAAACAGCCGTAACCGTACGAAATCGTGTGGTAGAAGCCTATCAGGAAATTCTGCGGATGCCGGTCTGATGATCGAAGAGATCATCTTCTTCGACACACTGCGCCATGCGCTATGGATCGCCGTCATCGTGTCGGTGCCGATCCTGACCGTCGCGTTGCTGGCCGGTGTGTCGATCGGGTTGGTGCAAGCGCTCACGTCAATCCAGGAAATGACGCTGACCTTTGTGCCCAAGCTTGCCGCAATTGTCGCCGTGTTCTGGATATCGATGGGGTTCATGACCCAGACAATGGTGTCGTTTTTTCAGGACCAACTCATCCCTTTGATCATCGGAGGATAACATGGACAGCACCGGTTACATCGCGCTGACGCGCCAAAACGGGTTAATGCGGGAAATGCAGGTCGTGGCGAACAACATCGCCAATGCGGCAACCACCGGGTACCGGCAAGAAGGGATCGTGTTCTCGGAATATGTGAGTTCGGTCGAGGGCGCGCCGTCACTGTCGATGGGGCAGGCCAACGTACGACGCACATCGTTCGAACAAGGCACGCTGGACCAGACAGGCGGTACATTTGATCTGGCGATCGAGGGCGATGGATTTTTTCTGATCGAAACTACACAAGGCGAACGCCTGACGCGCGCTGGCGGCTTTTCTCCAAATGCAGAAGGAGACCTGGTCACGTTTGACGGCAACCGTGTGTTGGACGCAGGCGGCGCTCCGGTCTTTGTGCCGCCGGACGCGCGCAGTATTGCGGTCTCTCCGGATGGAACCATCAGTGCCGATGGGCTGCTGGTCGGACAGGTGGGTATTGTTCAACCTATCGAGACCAATGATCTGGTGCGCGAAGGCGGCGTGCTTTTCCGTGCCGATGGCGGGTTCGAACCCGCGGAAAACGCCCGCGTCCTGCAGGGCTTTGTCGAAGCGTCCAACGTTGATCCAATCTCGCAATTGGCGCGGATGATCGAGATCCAACGGGCCTATGAGATGGGGCAGAACTTTCTCGACTCCGAAGATGAACGTGTACGTCGCGCCATGGATGCGATGATGAAATCAAACTGAGGAGAGCTTGATGCGCGCCCTTAAAATTGCTGCCACGGGCATGTTGGCCCAACAGATGCGGGTCGAGACAATCTCGAACAACCTCGCAAACATGAGCACCACTGGCTACAATGCGCGCCGCGCGGAGTTTGCCGACCTGCACTATCAACAAATGACCCGGCCAGGTTCCATCAATGCATCCGATGGAACGGTCTTGCCAACCGGGGTCCAGCTGGGCCTTGGCGTTCGACCGTCGGCCGTTTCGGTGAACCTGGCACAGGGCTCGCTTTCGGCGACGGGCGGCGATCTTGATGTCGCATTGGATGGCAATGGGTTTCTGGAAGTTACGCTACCTTCCGGCCAGAATGCGTACACACGGGACGGCGCGCTCAAGCGCACGGCAGAGGGGGTGATCGTCACATCGGATGGCTATCCCGTCTCTCCGGAAATCGTGATCCCGAACGATGCCCGCAGTGTGTCGATCAATGCCGATGGTGAGGTATACGTTTACTTCGCCGACGCTACCGCAGCCCAACTCATTGGTCAGTTCGACATTGCGGGTTTCGCAAATGCCAAAGGGCTCGAAGCGTCGGGCAGCAATTTGTTTGTCGAGACCGAAGCATCCGGTCCACCGCTGTTGACCACCCCGGGCGAAGACGGTCTGGCCACATTACGCCAGGGCTTCCTCGAAGACAGCTCCGTTGATGCTGTGCGCGAAATCACAGACCTGATCGCAGCACAGCGCGGCTACGAAATGAATTCCAAAGTCATTTCCGCAGCCGACCAGATGATGGGGGCGATGGCGCAAGTCAGATGACACGTTGGATTTTGGCACTTTGCTTTAGCGCGCAGGTGGTCGCGGCAGATGTGGTGACACCCACGCGTACTTTGCGACCGGGCACGTTGATCACGGCACAGGATCTGACGATCCGCGATGGCCTGCAAGTGGGCGCATTTGATCGGATAACCGATGTCGCTGGGCAGGAGGCGCGCGTGGCTCTCTATGCAGGCCGCCCAATTCCGTTTGAGGCCATCGGTCCGCCGGCCATCGTCAACCGCAACCAGATCGTACCGCTCAGCTTTGAAACGTCCGGCCTCAGCATCACGACCGACGGCCGCGCGATGGAGCGTGGAGGCGTCGGGGACCGTATCCGGATCATGAATTTGCAATCCCGTGCGACGCTGTTCGGGCTCGTTCAGGCAAATGGCACAATCAAGGTGACACAATGAAAAATCGCTCGTTCACGCGTCTGACATGTGTCAGTGCCTGCTGTCTCGCGCTCGTTGCCTGCGGACGTTCGGATCACCTGGGCAAAGCGCCCTCGTTTTCGAACCCACTGACCACACAGGAACATTCGGCGATGGTGTCTGCTACGCTACCGCGCACCATAGAAGAAGATATTCCGCTGGATCAGGCCTCGCTTTGGTCCGGTCAGCGTGGATCGTTGCTTGGGGATCGGCGGGCCGTGCAACGCGGCGATATCCTGACCGTGGTGATCGAAATCGACGAAAGCGCCGAGATCTCGAACGAGACGGAACGCTCTCGGTCAGGATCCGAGGCGCTGGGCATTCCGCAACTCGGTGGCCTGCCGCAACGTTTGGACGAAAACCTGCCCGAGGGGGCGTCGAGTGCTGACCTTGTCTCGATCAATTCCAGTAGCAATTCAAGCGGCGATGGATCGGTGAAGCGGAATGAAAAGCTGACATTGCGGGTCGCAGCCACCATTTTGGACGTTTTGCCGAATGGGGTGCTGTCGATCTCAGGATCGCAGGAGCTGCGTGTAAACTTTGAACTGCGCGAGTTGCTCGTCAGCGGATATGTGCGCCCCGAGGACATCTCGCGACAAAATGAAATTACTTACGACAAAATTGCGTCGGCGCGCGTGTCCTACGGCGGTCGTGGCCAGATTTCCGATGTGCAACAACCCCGTTTGGGTCAGCAGGTGCTCGACGCCGTGCTGCCGTTCTAGGACCGTTTGATGATCAAAAAGCTTCTTCCTTTGGTTTTGCTCTTTGTCGGCGCCGGTGCGGGTATTGGCGCTGGTATGTTTCTGCGTCCGGAGCCTGCGCCGCCGGTCATGGTGGAGGGGGACGAAACGGCAAAGGTCGAAGCCGAAGAGAAAGAGGATGAAGGCCCCACCAACCACGAATACTTCAAAATGAGCAATCAATTTGTGGTGCCAGTCATCAAGCGGGATCAGGTGCAAGCACTGGTGGTCATGTCCCTGAGTGTCGAAGTACCCGTCGGACAGAAGGACGCCATTTATGCGGTCGAACCCAAACTGCGCGACAGTTTTCTGCAAGTGCTCTTTGACCACGCCAATATTGGCGGCTTTGACGGCGCTTTCACAAATGCCAATAACCTTGCAGTCCTGCGAGGCGCTTTGCGGGAAGTGGCCCAGAGGGACATCGGGGATCAAATCAGCGACGTGCTGATCGTAGAGATCGCGCGCCAGGACTACTGATCCTGTAATCTCCGCGCGACATCATATGCGATCGCGCGCTGCAAGGCAGATGCCTTGCGTTCCGCCTGTTTGCGCGTGTCAGCATCGCTGGCAAGGTTAGCAGCAACAGTCCGCCGTCCCAATGCACGGCGCTGGTTTGCGAGCAGAGATTCCTTTTGGGCGAGGACTTGGGCGAGCTCGATATTCAATGATCGCGTCGCCTTGGCCACCCATTGCAGCCAAATCACGTCAGCACCGATGTTTCGCATCGAATGTGCGGCGACAGGCAGAGACTGCGCCTCGACAGTGTGGCGGCGCAATTGCGCGAGCTCGCCGCGCAGTTTTGCTTCACGAGCGAGGATATCGGACAAGCCAGACAGGCTTTTTTGGTACTTGAGCTCTGTGAGCGTTTGCAGCGTCCGGAGGTCCAACCGTTAGATCCCCTGTCGCATACGGGCACGCATCGTGTCCGCAAATCGAATGGCCGCCGCGACAGCAGCGTAGTGTTCAGGCGCAATTTCCTGACCGATTTCGGTGACCGCATGCAGCGCACGGGCTGTTGGAGGGTCGTGCCGAATGGGCACGCCGGCCTCCATTGCAATCTCGCGCATGCGCAGCGCCAGTGCATCCACGCCTTTTGCAACGCATTCCGGCGCGGTGCCCTGCGCCCGCGACCACTTCAGCGCAATGGCATAATGCGTCGGGTTCACAATCACCACATCGGCCTGCGGCACCTCGGCCATCATCTGCCGCGCGGCAATGGCCTGTGCGCGTGATCGACGCTCTTGTTTGAGATGTGGATCGCCTTCGGTGTTCTTGGCCTCATCCATGATTTCTGTGCGTGTCATCCGGTTTTTGCGGATATGCTCTTGGTGCTGCCACACCGCATCAATCCCGCCGATGGCGAAAGACACGAGTATGACCACAAACAAAAAGCCGATACACAACTCGGCCAAAAGGAGGACGACCGTGCCCGGCTCGGACTGAATGATGGCAATCATGTCGGGCAGCCGGGCTGTAAGAAAGAGTGCAAGGCACAGTGAGTAGATCGAAAGCTTGGCGAAACTCTTGAAAAACTCGAAAAAACCGCTGCGTCCGAATTTCTGTTTCGCATTCTCGAGCAGGGAAATGCGCGACAGTTTGGGCTGAAGTTTTGATGGCGTGACCACGAAAGCGCGCTGCGCGAGAATGGCGGCCAAGACGGTGAGCGCTGGTAGGCCAAAGATCGGAAGCAAGTCTCGGCTCACATTCCAGGCCCAACCGCTCAGGCCAGCAACAGGTCCACCGTCAAAAATTGATTGGGCGATGTCTTCTGATTGCGAGAGCATGCCCATCAAAAGACTGCCCAGCGACGTGAGCGATTGCGTCCCTGCCGCAATCAGGGCCAGTGTGAGGCCCGCATAACCCGCCGCGGTTTGAAGATCGACGGACTTGGCGATGTCACCCTTCTTCCGTGCCTCTTGCAACTTGTGCGGTGTCGGTTCGAACGACTTGTCCTGGCCCTCATCCTTGTCGCTCATGGCGCGATCTCAAATGGGGCGGCCATGAAACGGTCAAGCGCACCCAACCAGACAGCCAACATGCTTGGAGCTGCGAGGAACAGAATAAACAGACCGCCTAGTGTAATCACAGGCGCGCCTACAAAGGCTACCATCAACTGCGGCATCGCCTTATTGATGACGCCGAGCGTGAGGTTGTAAAGCACTGACATCAGGACAAAGGGGGCGGCCAACACGAAAGCCAATGAAAAGGCGCGGCTGATCTGGGCCACGCCCCATTGCGCCATGTCATGGCCGCCCGCGAACAAGCCAATCGGCAGGATGTCGTACGACAAGATCATAAACTCTGCAGCCTTGATGTGCAGCCCGTTGAGTGCGGCAAGTGCAAGGGCCCCGACCGTCAGGATGTAACCCATGGCCGGCAGTGGTTCGACCGCCGCGCCTCCCATTATCTGCGACAAGGATGTTGATTGCGCGGCGATTGCTCCGGCTGTTTGCAAGGCCAAGATGAACAGGCGCAATCCAAGTCCAAGCATAACGCCGGAAATAGTTTCAGTGAGCGCGAAGAGTGCGAGGCTTGTCACGGTTACGCCCGGCAGTGTGATGTTAACTGCGGGCGCCACGATCGCAGTGAATGCCAGGGCGAGCACCAGTTTGACCCGCATCGGGACGGATTGTTCGCCGAAAGCCGGCAACAACGAAACAGTCGCGGCTACCCGGAGGAATACCAGAAACCCCAACCACAACGCTTCCTCCACGACCGACAGCAGGCCCATCGCATCCGTCATGCAGCAACGACGCCGACAAGCGACGGCTGGGCGTCGATCCCGATTTCCTCGAACGACAATAGCGGATTGCTCATTCCCTTGGCGCGCATAAGCGTTTTGAGGAAGCGGCGTCGCCGGCTGCTGGTCACCACGGCCGGATAGACGCCTTGCGCGCTTGCATCCTTCAACCGCTCCGACATGTTTGCGGCCAACCTGTTGAACATGTCGGGGGGTAGGGCAACATCGAGGCCACGATCCGCCTCGACATGGTAACTGGCGAAGATGTCCTCCCATTCCGGCGCAAGCTGAACCAGCGGCACTGAGCCGTCCTTGCGTTTGATCTCGGCGACAAGCTGAAAGCCAAGACGTTGCCGGACGTGTTCGCAAATCGCTTCGGGTTGCGCATTTTGCGCGCGGGCCTCTGCCGTCGCCTCGAGGATCAGAGGCAAATTGCGGATCGACACTTGTTCATCGAGCAACAGGCGTAAGACGGCGTGGAGCACGTCGACCGGCACCTTGTCTGGCACCAATTCATCGAGGAGTTTTCGGTTTGCTTCGGCTCGGCTTGGATCGGTGATGTTCGTCATCTCTGTCAGCAGGCGTCGCAGTGCTTTCAGGCTCAGGAGCCGGCTGAAGTTTCTTTTGATGACCTCGAGCAGGTGTGTCGCCAATATCTCGGTCGGGGTGACGATGGTCACCCCAGACAGCGCCGCACCGTCTTGAGCGCGGTCGTTAATCCACCGCGCCGGAGCGCCATATACCGGTTCTGTCGTATCGACACCTGCGGGCAGGTCCATGCCATTTTCCGGTGTCAGCGCCAGCACGTCGTTGGGGCGGAGCATCCCGCGGCCTTGCTCAACGCCTTGAATGCGCAAGATGTACTCGCCCGTACTGAGCCCAGGGTGGTCGGTCAGCCGGATCTCAGGCAAGATCAAGCCGAACACTGACGCCACATGCGTCCGCATGTTGGCGATCCTCGCATCGAGGCCGGTGCCCGGATCAAGCACCATGTTGACGAGATCAGGTGCGAATTCCACGTGAATATCGTCAAGTTCCAGCACGTCGCCCAAGGACTTTTCGACCGGTTGCGGTGCCGGCTCCTCGGTGTGTGACGGCGTATTCGCCTCCTGTTTCAGCTTGCGCTGGATCAGGACAGACGCGACGGCAAGCGCGACACCGCCCAGCATGAAGGGCAAGAATGGCAATCCAGGCACCAGTGCCAAAAGGCCCATCAGGACGGCGACGGTTGTCAGCGCCGCCGGGTGTTTGCCCAACTGGTTGAACACTGCCAGATCCGTCGCCCCTTTTGCGCCGCCGCGCGCCAATAGCAGGGCGGACGCGATGGAAATTATAACGGCCGGGATTTGCGATACGAGGCCGTCACCAACGGTGAGGATCGCATAGGTTTCGAACGCGTCGCCCACGGCCATGCCATGAACGGCTATGCCCATGACCAAACCTGCAACCAGGTTCAGCAAGGTTATGAGCAATCCGGCGATCGCGTCGCCCTTTACAAATTTTGATGCGCCGTCCAACGAGCCGAAAAAAGTGGTTTCCGCCTGCTCCAGTTCGCGCCGCGCCTTTGCCTCTTGGTGGTCGATTGCGCCTGCGGACATATCACTGTCGATGGCAAGCTGTTTACCTGGCATGCCATCCAGCGCAAAGCGTGCGCCAACTTCGGCCATGCGGGTCGCACCCTTGGTGATCACCATGAAATTTACGATCAGCAGCACGCAAAAGACCACGAGCCCAAGGAAAACGCTGCCGCCCATGATGAATTGAGCGAACCCCTCGATCACATCACCTGCAGCATGCGTGCCCGTATGGCCCTGCCCGATAATCAGTTTGGTTGAAGAGACGTTGAGCGACAGGCGCAGCATCAGTGACGCCAGCAGGATGGTTGGAAAAGCCGAAAAGTCGAGTGGCCGCTCGATAAACAGCGTGATGGTAAAGATCAGAATGGCCAGTGCAAATGACGTTGCCAGACCGATGTCCAATACCCATGCTGGCATCGGCAAAATCATCATAACGATGATTGCCATCAGCGCGACGGCGAGCAGAACAGTGGGATTGAACAGCGCGCGGGCGTTCAGTGTGAACTTGGCTTGGCTCATGACGCTTCAGATGATGTGTTGACGGGCAGCGAGCTACCGGCGACGCGTTTCAACACTGCGTTTTCAGATGCACCGTGATCCATTTTTGGTTGAAGGGCCGCCAGGCTCAAGGCACGCGCGTGGTACGCGGAGACGGCCTCGTTCCAGGATCGACCGTGTAGGTGCAGGGATTGGAGTCTGCGTGCCGCAACAATGGCGTTCTGACGCGGATCGAACATGCCTTCTATAGAGGCAAAGGCGTGTCCATCCATGGCGTAGGACACTTGGAAACAGCCGACAGAAAAGTGACGGGACCCACGTATGAAACGGCTGAACAGGTAAGCGGCGGCCGCATCTTCCGTTGCAAAGCGCGCGGGGGACTGGCCAGAGATTGTGACAGTCCAGGGTGATGCGCCCTTTGAACCGGTTACCGCCGCAAGCGCATTGAGGTGTAGCAAAACCTCGCTCGGGACCCCCGTTTCCAACGCCGCGATATCTGCGGCGTCGCGACACGTATCGGAGGCCGAATACGCGTTTTGGCCAAGGATCAGAATAAGCATTGCGGCGCTTGCCACACCCACAACCCGGATACGGGTGAGGCTTGCCAAGAGTTTTCCGTACATTATGGCTCCCAATCACGTTCTGTGATGTGCCATGAGACTATCCGCCAAGCCCTTTACGATCGGTAACCACGCTTCGGAATTCAAGGTTCGTTTGCGGCGTCAGCCTCGCGCGCATTCGTGAGTAACGATTGAATGACTTCGCGCGCTTCCGCGCTCTCGCGGAGGGCTTCGGACATCCGGCCGAGCATTCCATCCAGGTTTTCCGAGGTATCCATTTGTGTCTCAATCAAATCTGTCACTGGGGCAAAGCGGTGCGTCTCATCACGGTCGAGACTGCTCCAGTCCCCTGCAAGCCACGCGGCGCGCAGACTTCGGTCTTCTTCACCGAGTTGCGCAAAGATGCTCGCGACGGTCTCGTAGTTCTGCGTCATGGAATTTGCCCGGGCGCGCAGTCTGTTGGCCGTGTCTGTCTCAACTCCAAATAAATGTGCTTCGGCTTCGAAAGGACGCTCCAGATCAAGGGCGATACGTGCAAGTAGTTCCTTTGATTTCGCCGAAACCGGCAGTCCATCGGCCTTGTTTGCGATGAGTTCCGCCAATTGAGGAAAGCCCAATGCCGCAGACCGCTCTGCCATTGCAAAATTAGTGAGGGCATTGGTGATTGCCTGCGCGTCACGACCATAGTCAAAAGCACGCTCCAAGAACACGACATCTGGCGCGTTGCGTGTTACGATGCCAAGCAGGAGTACGCGCAGATCTCGTTCGGTTTTTGTACCATCTCGCGACTTGAGCCGTCTCAGTGCATCAAACGCTTCGTCGAATTGCCCGGATTTTGCCAAGGCGAGCACATGCGCTCGCTTCAATTCCGCGCCGAGCGGGTGACCACGCATCTCGATTGCGTAGGCTTCGACCAGCGTTGCGACGCTGCCGTCGATGAGCGTGTCCGCGGCCAAATGCGAGTCGACAAATTGGATCAGTGCTTCGGCTGATTGCGCCTCGTTTGACGCGACAATCCCGGACAGAGTCTGTTGCGCGGCTTCTGTTTCGCCCTTTGCCATTTGCAACTCGGCGCGGGCCAAATCAGCGGGTCCCGTTGCGTCTTCAGGCGCCCGGTCGATGCTGCGCAGCGCGGTTTCGGCCCGTGCCTCATCGCCAATTTCCAAAAACCGACGGCTGAGTTTCGGCGCAACAATCCGGCGCAAGTGGAGCGGTAGGGCGGTTGTTGCGCGCAGCGCTGCGTCCGCATTGACCGGTTGCGATGGGCCCAGACGCGCTTGCGCTAAAATTCCCCAAAGCGCTGCACGACTGCCGCAGTCGGCGAAATGCCGAAGGTAGTCGCCGTCGCGGGCATCACCGTACTCCATAATGTCGGACATTTCGATTAGAGCAGGGTGTTTTCGTGCAAGATCTGCGTCGATCGACAGGACCTGACGGGCTTCGGCCCCAAACCCATAATGAAGGTAGAGCTTGGCCAAATCCAACGCCACGTCATGGTTCAAGCGATCAAACTCCGTAAACAACCCGGCGCGAAATTCTGAAATTTGTTGGGCCGGCGGAACATTGGTGCTCCACGTGTCGACAGCGACCGCATCGGGTGAGATGCACCGGACGCCCATCGAAGTCGATTGCAGTTCGGCGGCGACGGATCGCGTTGGCAAGTCAGAACTGCTTGTGATCCTCAAGTTCAAACTGTTGGGTTGGGCGGTATCTGAATCGTCGGCGAGGTAAGGAACCGAGGAATCAAAGACATCGGTGTCGATTTGCGCGCGCATCTTGCCAAGAGGTAGGTCGATTTGGCGAACGGTGGGCGCGAGTATTCCTTGTGTTGCCGCGACTGCGACGCGATGTGCCAGCTTCTGTTGAGCCTCGGCAAGTTCATCCAGCGATCCCGTCTCTGACTGACTTTCCTCCGCAACCAAGGTCCCGAGGCTGCCAAGAACATCAGGCGCGCTCTCTCGCCTTGCATAGTCTCTCGCCTTCGACCTCGCCGTCTCGACAATCTGATCCGGCGTTTGTTCGGCCACTGCTGCGCTTGAAAAAGAAAGGCGAACATCGCTCTCCGGCCATTTCAGGCGCGCCAATTCAGTAACGGAATTTTCTGTCGCATCAGGCCGTTTCGAGACATCAACGACGACGAATGCTTCGCGCGCGACAAATGACGACGCAATGCAGTCGCATGCGAAGGCGATGCGCAAACTGCTCGGAGTGCTGGTGACCGAAGCAATGAATTGGCGATCGATCAGCT
>JBCCCA010000007.1:0-34242 GCA_039033735.1 Pseudomonadota bacterium | reverse complement strand
TGCCCAAATCGCACAAGGGCTTTCGACCGAACGTGTGGCCCAAGTGCTTCAAGCCGACGTAAATGACATCAAGAGGTTCGATATCACTGATCTGAATGTCATCAAGATCAGCCTACCGCGCCCTGTCGTTCAAGGTCATGCACGTGATCGGGACATGCACGGAGCGGCTTGGGCAAATGTGATCGCCGAGCTAGAGATCAACTAACGTTCAGGTCCCTTGAACGTGGACGCCGCTAGGTGCATGAGACGAACATGGCAAATCACCTTTATCAGAATGATCTTCCCGACGGGTTGGACCTTGGCCAAGCCGTCGCTATCGATTGCGAAACAATGGGGCTTGTTGCCGGGCGGGATCGACTGTGCCTTGTCCAGCTTTCGGGCGGAGACGGCAACGCGCATTTGATTCAGATCGCGAAAGGACAGACCGAAGCCCCGAACCTGGCCCGCCTTGTCTCTGATCCAGATGTACTGAAGCTATTCCACTTCGGGCGCTTTGATATCGCAGCCTTGTACAACGCGTTCGGCGCTTTGGCAGCGCCGGTTTATTGCACTAAGATCGCCTCAAAACTTGTGCGCACCTATACCGACCGGCACGGCCTCAAGAACCTTCTGGACGAGCTTCTGGGCGTCGACATCTCGAAGCTGCAACAGATGAGCGATTGGGGGGCGGACAAGTTGACGAACGCCCAGCTCGAGTACGCTGCAAGCGATGTTCTCTACCTCCACAGACTTAAAGAAAAGCTGGACGCGCGACTGGCCCGGGAAGGTCGAAGCGACCTTGCGCAAGCTGCGTTTGATTTCCTGCCTGCTCGTGCTCGGCTGGATCTTGCCGGTTGGCCTGACACTGATATCTTCGCACATTAGCCATTCGACCCTATATCTCTAGCATGGCCAACGCCGATCGATATTCTCGCCTTGTCCTTTGGCTCAAGGTCTCACTGCCACTCGCGGCGCTGGCAATTCTTTCGACGTTGTTCTTTGTTGCCGAAACCTTGGATCCCGAGGCTGCGATACCTTACGCCTCCGTGGACGTGGCACAGGTCCTTCGCGACCAAGGAGCAACAGCGCCCAACTTTGGCGGCGTAACGAAAGACGGTGTAAAAGTTGCACTTTCCGCCTCGGCGATACGGCCTGACGCCGATCAGCGCATGCAATGGACAGGGTCAGATCTGAAAGCACGGCTCGACCTGCCAAGCGGCTCTAGCGTGTCGATCGACAGTCCTATTGGAGTGGTCGACGCAAGCCAGCAGGAAGCCATACTGCGCGGTGGTGCCACCCTTGAAAGCTCGACCGGATACCGTGTGACAACCGACCAGATTTCGACATCTCTGGAAACCGGCACTGTTGTTGCTGAAAGCGGGATCGTTGCCGTAGGACCACCAGGCGAACTTACAGCCGGGCGGATGACGCTGAAACGGATGGACAGCACGCCGCCCAACTATCATCTTGTCTTTCAGGACGGTGTGCGGCTTGTGTTCACGCCAGTAAGATAGAGTTTCAGATGCGACATGTTTTGACAGCGCTGCTCTTCTGGATCCTTTGGGTGAACGGCACTGTTGCGCAGACGGCAAATATCGCTGTGGGTACCGGTGGCTTCGACGCTAGTTTGCCCGTTGAAGTGACGGCCGACGAATTTAGTGTTGACCAAGCGTCGGGGGAAGCGGTTTTCGATGGAAATGTATTGATCGTTCAAGGCGACCTTCGGCTCTCCGCCGGAACGGTAACCATCGAATATGCGGCCGAGGGTTCCGATAACGCCATTGCGCGCCTTTTGGCTACAGGGGGCGTGACGTTTGTCACGGCAAGCGATGCAGCAGAAGCCGCGGACGCCATTTACTCTGTCGCGCAAGGCACTGTTACACTAAGTGGTGACGTACTTCTGACGCAAGGGCGCAATGCCATCGCCGGTGACCGCCTGGTCGTTGACCTTGGCTCGGGCAACGGGCGCATGGAAGGCCGCGTTCGAACCGTCTTTGCGCCGTCCGAGGGGGGGAACTGATGGCACGGCCAGATTTGACCGTTGCGGGAGGTGACCAGGGTCTGAGGATCAGAAACCTGCGCAAGTCTTACAGAAAAAGGCCGATTATCCGCGATGTCAGCCTCGAAGTAACCCGCGGTGAGGTTGTGGCGCTGCTAGGCCCCAATGGCTCGGGGAAGACCACCTGCTTTTATTCGATCGCGGGTCTGGCGATGCCTGACGCAGGGCAGGTCACAATCGATGGCCGAGATGTTACGACATATCCGATGTATCGGCGCGCTCAGCTTGGCATTGGGTATCTTCCGCAAGAAAGGTCGATTTTTCAGGGCTTGAATGTCGAAGACAATATCCTTGCGATTCTCGAGATAGTTGAAAAGGACAGAACCAAGCGCCGCGAGCGATTGGAGGAACTTCTGAACGAATTTTCGATTTCCCATCTGCGCCGCACGCCATCGGTTGCCCTTTCGGGAGGCGAAAGACGGCGTTGTGAAATTGCCCGAAGCTTAGCTGCCAATCCGAAATACCTCCTTCTGGACGAGCCGTTCCCAGGGATTGACCCGATTGCAGTAGGCGATATTCGCGATCTGGTGACCGACTTTAAAAACCGTGGAATTGGCGTGCTGATCACGGACCACAATGTTCGCGAAACGCTCGAGATCGTTGATCGCGCCTATATTTTACACGACGGCGGTGTCTTGATGAGCGGCACTGCCGACGAGGTTGTTCGCGACGAAAACGTTCGACGTGTGTACTTGGGCCAGTCCTTTCGGATTTCTTAACCTGTCAGGTTTTATTTGACAGGCACGGTTACTTTGACGCCAAATAGAAAGAATGGAACGGCCCGTCTCAATGTCAGACAGCGTTCAAGCTGCAGCCCGTAGTCAGCCGCTAACTCACTGCACGTACGGCGATTAATGCGTTCCGCTCGGTCTTTGTCCGAGCGGTGCGGCCCTATCAGGAGGAACATATGCAATACCAAATCACCGGCAAACAGATCGACATAGGGGACGCACTTCAGACCCATGTCAAAGACGGGCTTGGCGAGATGGTAGGTAAATATCCCGGGCGTCCAACGGATGCGAACGTTGTTTTTTCCAAGAGCGGGCATGAACACGTGTGTGAGGCCGTCATCAACCTCTCTACTGGAATGACTGTTCAGGCTAAGGCGCATGATCACGAGATCTACGCTGCCTTCGAAAGATGCCAAGACAAAATGGACAAACAGCTTCGGCGCTACAAACGCAGGCTGAAAGACCACCACCGTGAACGACCGGTTGAACTCTCAGAAGCGGCCTCCTATATCCTCGCAGGATCGGAGGATCATGACGAATCGGAGCCAGAGTCGCTCCAGCCCATGATTATTGCCGAAATGGAAACGAAAATTCCGTCTTTGTCTGTTGGTGAAGCCGTCATGCAGATGGAACTTGCAGATTCGCCTGTTTTGGTGTTTCGGAACGAAAAAAGCGGTGACGGGCTAAATATCGTCTATCGTCGTGAAGACGGGAACATTGGTTGGATCGACCCAAAGTAAGTTGTCGGTCAGTTCGGGGCACTGCCTCACTGGGAAACGGGTAACACTCATGGAACTATCATCGATCTTGCAGTCTAGCGCTGTGAAGACTCTTTCGGCCGTTACAAGCAAGAAGCGTCTTTTGCACGAGATCGGTGAAATCGCGTCCACGGCTTATGAGCTGACACCAGCACAAGTCTGCTCAGCCTTGCAAGAACGTGAAAGCCTTGGCCCGACCGGTGTTGGGCAGGGCATTGCACTTCCCCACGCGCGGCTGGCAGACCTTGAAAAGGTTCATGGTATCTTTGTTCGGGTCGAAAAGCCGCTGGACTTTGAAGCCGTCGACCGACAGCCTGTTGACCTGATCTTCGCGCTTTTGGCCCCGTTGGACGCCGGCGTCGAACATCTGAAAGCACTGGCGATTGTATCGCGCACGATGCGCGATCCTACGCTTTGCAGCAAGTTGCGGGCCAACTCTGACGAAGCGACCCTGCATACGCTGTTGACAGAAACCCAGGCGATCCGCGCAGCTTAGGCGATTTCTGCGCCCCAAGTATCGAAGCCGAACATCACGTAGTCCCTTTGATAAGCCTTGGCGCATGCTTTCTCGACGTCTGGCGTGACCACTTCTTCCAGCGGAAACGGGGTTGCCACACCGGCATCTTGGGTAAGTGATGGCGTCTCAAAACCGACCTCGCGCGCGATATCTGCAAGGTCCTTTGCAAGTGTTTCGGCCCGGATGACACGATCGGGCAAGACAAACTGGCCAATTGCTTGTACCAGCGCATGTTGCGACGCCCAGCTGCTATCGACCCTAAGCGCCGTTTGACCACCAAGATTTCCAGCCAGAAACTTGAGAAACTTCAGGAACGCTTCCCGATGTTGCTTTAGCGTATACGGCTCATCCGAAGAAAGCGGGGGCAAGGGAACGTCGTATTGCGAGATGAGGAGTAACCGGATATCGGCGAAACCATCAACGTCTTTCGGCAGTATGAAACGGCAAAACGCGTCGTGTGCCCGCGGCAAAGGATGGCGCAAAACGGTAAATGACCTATGACCCGGATGCTGGCGCTTCCAACGGCGAAGATCCCGCTGGGTCAGCCCACTCTCGATCACACCTTTGGGGTCGATGGCCTTCAGCCAATCTGGCACCGGGTCATGCCACGCCCCGCGGATTGGCATATAGATAAGGGGGACCGCCTTGCCGACACGAAAAAACCGAAGTCCAGGACCTCGGTCAGGCTCGTAACTTGCCATTCTTCCGATGTCTGGCGTGGACAGTTGGCTCAGGGCTTCTTCGGCAACACGTGGGTTTGTCAGCCGCGCTTCGACTGGTGTCGGGTTCTGAACCTTTGCCTTGATTTTTTCTTGGTCGGGCGGTCCATCCGCCCCAAGATACGCGCCCAGACCGGCAATAATCTCATCATCGGACAGATCTTCGTAGGAAATGTGAAAAGCGGTTTGGCCGGTCGCCTGCAAAGCGTGGCTGATCTGATGCTGAAACCCCCAGAAGTCATTTAGAAAGTCAGCATATTCCTCGGCCACGAATGATATCCGCGCGGCCCGCGCTGACGTCATATCCCCCAGCCACCACTGTCCTGTCTTGCGGGCGATTTTCAATGAAACATAACTATCGATCGGGCGTCGCGTCAGAACGATTTTCGCAGCCCTGGGGTCTGACAGGACATGCTTGATTGCTCTTTGGTCGTGATCGTTGAAAAGGCGGAACCCCGGCAAGGCCTTTGCCGAATGTTTCATCAGTTCCACGACACGGACAGGATCTGTGTCACGTTGCCTGACGGATAGGCCCCACTTCTGATCAATATCCGGCTTTCCAAAGAAATGCGGATTAAACAATTCGCCGTGGGCTTCGATGCCTGGCATGGCTGCAAGCTGTTCTTCCAAAAGGTTGGACCCGGTCCGCATTCCGGCCAAAACCACATAATAGTCAAAACGAGACGACGCCATTACACGAACCTAGTTACATCATGCGCCGTAATTGACGCCGTAGTCTCTTCCGAGATCTCGCCCGCCATATACGGGTTCATTCCAGCATTTCTGAGTGACTGGAGAAAAGCGGGCAAGCCTTTAATGGGCTTTAACGCCGGCATCTGCCCCAAAAGATGTGTCTCGGCTCCGGACAAGCTATCGACAATTTCCTGAAGAGGATACAAAGGGTGCTCGAGAAACTCAGCCAAGCTCCAGATTTGCGCGCGCGCGCGCGTCCGTCGCTCGTTCAGGATTTCGATAAAGTCAGCCTCGATCTGCTGCAGGTTCGCGGCCTCGGCGCGCACCTCATCTATGGATCGTCCCGAGCGCAGCAGCGGCAAGATCCACGTGCCGGTTAGAACGGAAATGTGTGCATTCCGATCCGCAGCTATGGTTTTGGTGATCGGCTGCCGATCCCGCGGTGAAAATAGAAAGGACTGGTGTTCACCGCGGGTGTGCCAGATTAGGTTGGCCAGGAACTGCTTTGGATCATAGTCACGCAGTTCCGCACTATCTGAAAGCGCACCGGTATAGCCCCGCTGGCCACCATAGAATTGAACCTTTGACACATCGAAAAGATGTCTATGGGTTCGACTGCCAGTACTAGCGCGGACCCATTTGTCAAAATTATCGAAAACATCGCTAAACCCATGAAACACCGCATAGGGTGCTGCCGTAAGCGGACCTTCGAAGGATTTGCTGGGAAACCGACTGGTCATAACTAGACCGGGGCGACCACGAGTGCGCCGGGTCACAGCTTGCATGAACGTACGGTCCATATGCGCCGCCGTAACTTGGACAGCCGGGTCTGGCTTGTGCCGCGCCTCCAGGAAAGAACCGTATAGTCGATCCGCCCCGGGCCATATCTTCCGCGCAAAGAACTGCGGACTTTGTCGCAACAGCGAATAGTGGTCGTCGTAAAACACATGCGGTTTCCCCTGCGCATCGAATTTCGACAATGTCAAAGATCGGCTTTCGACATTGGTACCATACAAGCGCACGAGCGATTGGAAGTAGCTTTCGTCTGGGATCCAGACGCGCCGGAAATATTGCTCAAGTTCCTCACGCCGGCTATCCTGAAAGATCCGTGCCAACGTTCCTCGAGTCAGGCACCACCATTGAGAGCCCATGTGCGGTGTAAGGCCCGGCGGGACACGGCGACGTCGACTGACAAGTCGCTGAGCGTCAACCCAAAGATCAAATAGTCTGCGTTGCTTCTTCCATGGGAAAGGAAAGGTCAGTGTAAACCTCTCATCGCTCAAGCCACCCTTGGTCCAGGGCACTTCACCAATTGTCACGCTCTCGATGAAATCTGTCGTTGGGTGCTCATCCAGAAATGCGACAAGTCCTGGAATTGGTTTGATTGGAAGGCACGCGCCAGACATCAAATACACGTGGCTGATAGTGGGATGTTCGCGCAGCAGTGTCTGGGCACCATCCAAACTGGCCTGAACCAAAGCCCAGGTCCCCCACTCGCATTCGGTCCGGGTCGCCAAGGTCACATGGGGCAAGTTCGCGACCTTTGTTTTGAAGGCCGCATAGTCATCTTCCACGCGGCTGTCGACATGTACTATCAGCGGACACCCAGCAGATGAAATCGCTTGAGCCACTTGCGGCGCACGATGCAGTGCCGCATGCGCGAGCATAACGAATCCGACTGTCACGCCCAATTGCCTTTCGACATCAAACCCAGGCGTTCAAGCTGCCGCCAGTCCACATACCTCTCTGACCAATCGCACCAAAGCACATCTGGTTGCCGCCCCTTCTGATGGTAAGCATCGTATTCGCGACCGCCTGCAAAATGCTCACGCCGGACCACTTCTTCTGCAGCCTTCTCCAAAAGCAGATCCAGAAACTTTGCGTGCAAGAGGCACCCGCTGGTTTTCTCGCCGCCTTGGTCGTCATAAACTTGGTTCAAGCCACGGGGCAAAAGCATGTGCGTCGAGCTGACATACGCATAGCGGCGATCCCACTTCACAAGCGGTATCTTGTTGAGAGACGGTGCTTTTTCTGGATCATCTGAAAAATAGACCCGGGCACGAGGTCCCCCTTGGATCCACAGATTGCCATATCGCGGGTTCTTGGAAATCATGTAATTGCCTGCATCAAACCAAGGTGCCACTTCGACCGGGTCTTGCCCGGGGTGATACACTGCGTTGTCCAGTGGTCCCTTTGGGTACATATCAAGCAGCATGGTTCCCAATGACCGGACGCCGGATTGTTCAAGCCAATCACACAGCGCTGCCAGGGGCCGGGTGTCCCAATACGGGTAGACAAGAAACTCGTCAGGATCGAGCGTGAGCGTCCAATGCCGGTCGCCAAAGCGAAACTTCAGCCAGTTGAGCCAATCCGTTCCAAACCGACTTCGCTTGTAGCTTGCGTCTGTTGTCCAGACCGAAGTGTCATCTTCGCCTTCCAGGAGTTCTCGCCCGCCGTCCGTCGATCCATTGTCCACGAACAGAAAGTGCCCCACTCCGAGACGCCGATAGTACTCCAGAAAGAACGGAAGCCGACGGATCTCGTTCCGAACCACAACAAAGGCCAAGATTTCCGAAGGCTTGATCTGGGCGGTACGATCCGCAACTGACGTAAGCTCGCCCCCTTTTCGCAGCGCACGCAATTGGCAGCGTCGTCGTTCCATCCGCAATCCGAAAGCCGACAAGGCTTGCACTTGATCGTCGTCCTCCCCCTGCGAAAGCTTCTGCCCAGCCTAGATCAGGCTAAACACGCGATCGAAGTGTTTTTCCCAAGTCGGAAGCTGGAACGAGCGCAACGCCGTAGAGCGTCGATTTTGCTCTGCCCGATCTTCGCTAGCCAGTTCCCGAATGGCTTGGAACCACTGATACATGTCGTCTGTGTCAGCGTAGATCGCCATATCGCCCAAATGAATTTCGGTGGGGCGAAGCGGCGCACAAACGGACGGAACACCGAAGGAAGCCGCCTCGAACGGCGGCAATCCAAAACCTTCCGCAAGGCTTGGAAAAAGAAGCGCCGTGGCACCGGCAAGGTGACGCTTCATTTCACGATCCGACAGCGGGCCCAGTTCAAACACGGTGCGTCCCATCATTGGCGATGTATCCAAGGTTTCGAAGACTTCCTTGTTGCCCCAGCCGCGCGCGCCGATGATCCGAAGCTCGGGGATCCGATGCTCGTCCATCTTTCGGTTCATCCGTTCCCAGATTTCAAGAAGAAGCTTGTGGTTCTTGCGCGGCTCAATCGTCCCGACAGCAACGAAATAGGGCTTTTCTGAGCGCTCGTAATCCAAAGGCGTGGAACCGAGTTCAACGCCTAAAGGTGAAACGGTGACCGGCACACGGTGCCCGGTCCCGACCATTCGGCGTTCGACACTTTCGCGCACGTCGTCCGATGGGACAACAATGTGGTTGGCAAAGTTGATGACCGTCGTCAAACGCTCGACAAATTTTGCACGGCTTGTTTCTGTTTGAAAGTCAGGATGGTCGATTGGGATCGTGTCATGGATCATGACGACCTTCGAATGATCCGGCATCTCCATCATCGCACGCATTGTTTGCGGATTAAGATTGGTGTGCCCGACGTTCATGTAAGCCAAGCCATTTGGCATGCGCCACATGATTTTTCTAATCGACAGATTTGACGATCTGGACGAGGCGATAGCGCGGATCGTTGACGCCTGATCTGCCCCGTCGAGGTCGGTGCGGTCAAGATACTCCGGCAGACGACTTAGGCGATCTGGCTCGAAAAGTAAAAATCCGCGTGGTGTGCGGATCAGGCCCCACCCACCGCGGCGAGCCACCTCTTCAAGATACGCTCGCTCAACGCGATCTATCCCGGTCGCTGCACCGCGACCGAGACGAGAAAATGACCTGCTGAGATCTAGAACCGGGGTAGCCAAGTCCCACGCTCGTTATTTCTTCTTGGTTAGTTCCGTTTAACCCTATTCGGCGGCGCGCGCCACAGGAACTATTTCATTCAGGTAAGAAGAAAACTCATCGCTCAGATCGGGGCGCGCCAAAGCGAAGCTGACAGTTGCTTGCAAAAATCCAGCTTTTGAGCCGCAGTCGAAGCGTTCGCCCTCGAACCGATAGCCGTGCACGGGCCGATCCTGAACGATTTCTTCTGCAATTGCGTCGGTAAGTTGGACTTCACCGCCTGCACCCGCCTTAGCTTCATGTAGCGTGTTCATTACATCCGCAGTCAAAATATAACGGCCGATGACGGCAAGGTTCGACGGTGCTTGACCAGCGGCTGGCTTTTCCACCATTCCACGCACCCGCACCTGACGGCTAATCGTGTCAGCATCTGCGTCTAGAATACCATAGGACGACGCTTTTTCCTCAGGCACCCGCATGGCAGCAACCATGCACCCACCCGTATCTTGATGCGCTTCGACCATCTGCGCCAAGCAAGGTTTCTCAGCCGCGATCACGTCATCGGGCAAGATGACTGCAAAAGGCTCATCGCCGATCAAACGCCGCGCACACCATACGGCATGGCCAAGGCCCATCGGCTTATGTTGACGGATATACGCGATGGCACCCGAATCCATATAGGTGTTCTTTAGCGTTTCCATCAGGTCGTTCTTGTTCTTTCGTCGTAACTCTGCCTCAAGCTCGGGGGCGTTGTCGAAATAGTCTTCCAGCGCAGACTTGCCGCGTGAGGTCACAAAGATAAATTCAGTGATCCCAGCTTCGCGGGCCTCGTCAATTGCGTATTGAATCAATGGCCTATCAACGAGTGTCATAATCTCTTTGGGAACTGACTTCGTCGCAGGAAGAAACCGAGTTCCAAGCCCAGCTACTGGGAAGATCGCTTTCGTTACTTTACGCTTCATTGCGCATCCTCACTCTCAAAAATCCAAACGCTCAACAGCGTAGGTGTCCCACCACTTACGGGTGTCACACTCGCCTATCCCGCGGCTTTTTGCAACGCGGCGTATCTCCCGCTCAACGCGGTCGGCAAATCTGCACCATTGAAACGCAGGCCCATCTCGTTCGCTCGGTCCAAAAAGGCCGCCGGTTTGAAGCCAAAAACCCGCATCGGCATAGGAAACGTGGTGCCGTATAGTCGTTAACGAAAAACTTAGGACTGTGGCCTGTTGATCTGCCTTGGTGAATTTTTCGGCAGTTCGAAGAAGATTACGCCGTTTGTGGAACCAATAAGACGACAGAATCTCATGCGAACGACGCGAGTCGCCTAAGTTGGCGAAGGGTGCTTCAGGTTCCGCAATATTGTGCGTTGGCTCTTTGAACGTCGCCTTCAACCCATCGCGCCACCCCGTTAGCAGACTTTCAAGACAGCGAATCATGTCTCTCGGCTCGCAAGTTCCAGCAACAAGGTGACGGGACAGTCGCTTCCTTTCACGACGCTCCAGCCGAACCCAGAACTCATCATCAGTGGACCCGAAATGGCGACCTAAAAAATATGACGTACTGCGCCCGATATCGAAAAGATCGCGTGGTGCACGTTGTCTGGTTCGGCGTGGCGACGCGGCAAAGCCGTGATGCACCTCGGCAAGCGGAGCAACGGCTAGCCTCTTACCCTTCTGCGCAAGGCGCCGCGACAGGTCTGAATCCTCCAAGTAGAACCGATAGATTTCGTCAAACCCGCCCACAGACCGCAAGACGTTGCGCCGTATGGCCATGTTTGTGCCTACCAGCTTTACTGCCTGCCCATTTGGCACTGTCGGCACGAAGGGCTGCTCGCGATCTGTTGCAACCTGATGAGTTTCCGCCTCGGCATCGACCAGCGCCAACCGCGATTGGAAACTGATGCCGTTCCGACCGCGCACAAACCCAACAACGGCATCTGCAGATGTCACGGCAAAAGCTTCGGACAAACGGTACAGCCAAAGCGGTTCTGCAACTGCATCATCGTCGATGAACGCGCAAATCTCTCCGGCCGCTGCAGCTACACCCCTATTGCGTGCAGCGGAAAGGTTCGCCTCTTCATACGGGACTTTCTTAACTGCTGGTTGCGCAATCTGCGCAAGGGTCTCGCTTTCCGCGACAACCAAAACTTCGTAGGCCGGATAGTCTTGCTGGCAAAGCGACAGCAAGCAACGCTTAAGCCATGCTGGCCGGCCCCGACTGGCGACGACGACGCTAAACTTAAACGGGACTGCCGCCCGAGGCGTCATTCAGCGACCACAGGCACTCCGGGGGCCAGAGCTAGAAAAAACGGGTTTCGAAAATCAGACTTCCCATATGTCAGAGGTGTTTGAGACGTTTTGTCCAAAACCGTACCACCTGCAGCGGACAGCACAGCATGCCCGGCGGCGGTATCCCATTCCATGGTCGGGCCAAGTCGCGGATAAAAATCAGCCTCGCCAACGGCCACAAGGCAGAACTTGAGCGACGAGCCCGCACTGACAAGGTCTGCCACGTTGTATTGGCCGATATAATCGTCAGTCGCTTGATCCCGGTGGCTTTTGGAAGCCACAACACGCAACGCAGACGCGTCCGGGACCGATACTGAAATAGGAGAAAGTGGGCCGACCAAGTCCTTGTCAAAGTCGCCAGATTCTTCGACCGCTCCGCCTTCAGCGGGTGTGAAGAACATGCGCGACTTGGCAGGCGCGTAGACCACGCCCAACGTTGGTCTGCCGTCTTCCACCAAGGCAATGTTTACGGTAAAATCCCCGCGTCGTTTGATGAATTCTTTCGTCCCATCCAACGGGTCGACGATAAGGAACGTTTTTACGTCCAGCGAATGTGTCGCGGCCTGTTCCTCGGTCACCAAGGGCAGCTCGGGGAACGCATCACGCAATCCGGCGGAAATGATTGTGTCCGCCGCTTCATCAGCCTCGGTCACAGGTGAGGTGTCATCCTTTTCCCGAACGCCATGATCCGACTTGTCATAGACCTCCATTATCGCATGCCCAGCAAGGATAGACAGGCGGCGCATTGCCGAAACAAGGGCTGCTTTGTCGACACTCATCTACTTTTTTCCTCGTTTTTTACAGCCAGTAAGCTTATCAGGCTTATTAGCCGAGCAGGTAAATCACACAAGCCATTCGAATGTTGTTTGTCGACACTCATAAACCATCTATTGCGCGTGGCGCCTACAAACTTCTGGACCTGACGTACCACAACACTGTGCGGTCAGTGCGCAAGGGCCACAAGGACGCGGTTTTCGCCATTCTCACGAACGTGACCCAAACGCTCGTGATGGTCGGCGCGTTTTATTTGTTCATGAACTTTTTTCGTAGCTTTGGCGGCAGCATGGCTATTCGCGGTGACTTCCTGCTGTATGTCATGTCAGGCATTTTCGTCTTCATGGTGCACATCAAGGCTTTGGCTGCTGTTGCAAGTGCCGATGGGCCAACATCTGCAATCATGCAGCATTTGCCGATGACACCAAGTGTATCGCTTCTTTCCGCGGCGCTTAGCACTCTTTACACACAAGTCATCTCGGTGTCGGCAATCCTGCTTGGTTATCACCTTCTGTGGTCGCCGCTTGAAATCCATCAGCCCGTCGGCGCCATGGCGATGGTATTGCTTGCTTGGTTCTCGGGCATTTCGGTGGGGGTTTGCCTGCTTGCTGTTAAACCATGGATGCCGAAAGCAGTCGCGACGGCGCAGCAAATTTACACCCGTTTCAACATGTTCGCGAGCGGCAAGATGTTCGTGGCAAACATGATGCCCGCGTCGATGATCTTTTTCTTCTCGTGGAACCCCCTTTTTCACATTATCGACCAAGGACGCGGATACATCTTTGTCAACTACAACCCGTTGAAGTCGAATCTTGAATACCCGATCACCATTTCTGTTGTTTTGTTGATCATCGGATTGCTTGGGGAAAGCCAGACACGCAAGCATGTTTCTCTCAGCTGGTTTGCCGGAAAGTAGCGCTAGCGCGCGACCCGTAAGGTCACATTCAGCCTGCCCCCTTTTTGCAAAAGGTTGCTTGAAGCAAACTTGATACGGTCAACTCCATGATACGCAAGGCGTGACGGTCCTTGCAAAACAATCACATCCCCAGAGTTGAGCCAGATGCTTTTGGTCGGGGCGCTGCGCGATAAGCCACCTATCCTGAACAAAGCATCGTCACCAAGCGAAATGGAAACGACAGGCCACTGTGTGTTGGCTTCGTCCTGATCTTGATGAAGGCCCATCCTCGCGCCTTCGCTGTAGAAATTGATCAGACATGAGTCCGGGCGTGGCGCCGTGCCGGCGACTTCACGCCAAACACTCAGCACACACCCAGGTATATCCGGCCAAGAGCCTCCGTCCGGTTGATGGCGAGAATAACCATAGCCAGACCGCCCGGACATCCACGCGACGGGCCCGGCGCCTGACATTTTGACCGACATCTTCTGACCGCCTGGCGTCTCATAGTTTCGAAACGGCGCAACACCAGCGACCTTGCGCAAGGCTTCAACCATGGCTTGTTGCGCTTCGCGATCAAGGAGGTCCTTCCAAATGATCGCACCCTCAAAATTGAATGACATCGCCATACTTTCAGACATGCGACAGAAAGTGAGAAATTTCCATGTCGAGAGTCGCTTGCAGGGTCCGAGACCCCTCCCTATATACCCCACGAAGCCGTGAGCGGACCCGGCAAGGGCCGTCATTGATATTGGGATTGGGTCAAGGTGCCGAAACGGGCCGCGACCCTAATCATCGCCTGAGAAGAGGAAACTGAGCATGGGTAAAGTCATTGGTATCGACCTTGGGACAACGAACAGCTGTGTCGCTATTATGGATGGATCGCAGCCCCGGGTGATCGAGAACGCCGAGGGCGCCCGAACGACCCCGTCAATTGTCGCTTTCACGGATAGCGAGCGTCTGGTCGGTCAACCTGCCAAACGGCAAGCCGTTACGAACCCCGAGAACACCGTTTTTGCGGTAAAGCGTTTGATCGGGCGTCGCGTCGATGACGCCGAGGTTACCAAAGACAAGAATATCGTCCCGTATGATATTGTGGACGGTGGCAATGGCGATGCGTGGGTACAGGCCGGTGGGGAAAAGTACTCTCCCAGCCAGATCAGTGCCTTCATTCTTCAAAAGATGAAGGAAACCGCCGAAAGCTATCTCGGCGAAGAAGTTACACAAGCCGTGATCACTGTCCCTGCCTACTTCAATGACGCTCAGCGTCAAGCCACCAAGGATGCCGGCAAAATTGCAGGCATGGAGGTGCTGCGTATCATCAACGAACCGACCGCAGCCGCACTGGCCTATGGCCTGGACAAGAAAGAGACGAAGACCATCGCAGTCTACGACCTCGGTGGCGGGACCTTCGACATTACCATTCTGGAGATTGATGACGGCCTGTTTGAAGTGAAGTCGACCAATGGGGACACGTTCCTTGGAGGCGAAGACTTCGACATGCGGATCGTCAACTATCTAGCTGACGAATTCAAGAAAGAGCACGGTGTCGACCTGACGGCAGACAAAATGGCGCTCCAGCGTTTGAAAGAAGCGGGCGAGAAGGCGAAGATCGAACTTTCGTCCTCTAGCCAGACCGAGATCAACCAGCCGTTTATCTCGATGGACCCGAATTCGGGCACGCCGCTGCACATGGTCATCAAGTTGACCCGCGCGAAGCTGGAAAGCCTGGTGTCTGATCTTATCAAGAACTCGATCAAGCCCTGCCAGGCCGCGTTGAAAGATGCTGGTTTATCGACTGACGACATCGATGAGGTTGTTTTGGTCGGCGGCATGACCCGGATGCCCAAGGTTAAGGACGAAGTGACCAAGTTCTTCGGCAAGGAACCGCATCAGGGCGTGAACCCGGATGAAGTGGTTGCCATGGGTGCAGCCATTCAAGCAGGAGTTCTACAGGGCGACGTGAAAGACGTTGTTCTTCTTGACGTAACACCTCTGTCGTTGGGGATTGAAACACTCGGCGGTGTCTTCACCCGGCTGATCGATCGCAACACAACGATCCCAACGAAGAAGTCGCAGATCTTCTCGACTGCGGAAGACAACCAGAACGCAGTGACGATCCGGGTGTTCCAAGGCGAGCGCGAAATGGCCGCCGACAATAAGATGCTTGGCCAGTTTAACCTGGAAGACATCCCGCCAGCGCCGCGCGGACTGCCTCAGATCGAGGTGACCTTCGATATCGATGCTAACGGTGTTGTCTCGGTGTCAGCCAAGGACAAGGGCACCGGCAAAGACCAAAAGATTACGATCCAAGCCTCGGGCGGTCTATCGGACGATGACATCGAAAAGATGGTGCGCGACGCGGAAGAGAACGCCGAAGCCGACAAGGCGAAAAAGGACTTGGTCGAAGCCAAGAACGGTGCCGAAAGCCTGATCCATTCGACCGAAAGATCGATGGAAGAGCATGGCGACAAGGTCGATCCTACGACGATCGAAGTCATCGAACTGGCCATCGCCAACTTGAAGGAACAACTGGAAACCGAAGATGCAGGTAAGATCCGCGGAGGCATCCAGAACGTGACCGAAGCATCGATGAAGCTGGGCGAAGCGATCTATAAAGCGCAAGCCGAAGCTTCAGGTGATGCTGATCCAGAAGATCACGACGAAGGACCTCAGGGTGTCGATGACGACATCGTGGATGCCGACTTCGAAGATCTGAGCGACGAAGACAAGCGCGCTTGAGGCCGCTGGACGCAACCCGGGCCGGCCTTTGGGCCGGCTCATGCGTTCTGAAGGGGATATAAGCGATGTCAAAGCGCGACTACTACGAGGTTCTCGGGGTCTCGAAAGGTGCGGACGCCGCCGAGATCAAGAAAGCCTATCGCCAAAAGGCGAAGGAACTTCACCCCGACCGCAACTCAGACAATCCGAATGCGGAGGCCCAGTTTAAGGAAGCGAACGAGGCTTACGAGGTTCTGAAGGACGCAGAAAAGAAAGCGGCCTATGACCGCTTTGGGCATGCGGCCTTTGAAGGCGGTATGGGTGGGGGGCCACGCGGCAGCGGCGGCTTTCAGGGCCAAGGTGATTTCGCTAGTGCGTTCTCGGACGTATTCGATGATCTGTTTGGCGACATCATGGGCGGCCGACGTGGCGGCGGCGGCGGTCGGCGCGCCGTCCGCGGATCGGACCTGCGCTATAATCTGCGCATCTCGCTCGAAGACGCCTACAAAGGATTACAGAAAGCGATCCAGGTCCCAACCGCCGTGGCCTGCGCAACGTGTAATGGCTCGGGTGCCGAAGGCGGCTCCGAACCGACGACATGCCCCACCTGTTCCGGCATGGGAAAAGTACGCGCAAGCCAAGGCTTCTTTACGGTCGAGAAGACCTGCCCAACTTGCGGTGGCCTTGGCCAGATCATTCAGAACCCCTGCAAGGCCTGCGCGGGCGCCGGCCGTATCGAGAAAGACAGATCGCTAAGTGTCAACATCCCTGCTGGGGTGGAAACAGGCACACGTATTCGACTTGCCAGTGAAGGCGAGGCTGGGCTGCGTGGTGGCCCACCCGGTGATCTTTACATATTCATAGAAGTGGCCGAACACACGCTGTTCCAGCGGGACGGAAACGTGTTGTTCTGCCGCGTCCCCGTATCGATGACGTCTGCTGCGATGGGCGGCGATATAGAAGTACCAACCATTGACGGTGGGCGCAGCCGCGTGAAGATTCCCGAGGGTAGCCAGTCAGGACGACAGATGCGCCTACGAGGCAAAGGCATGCCTTCGTTACGCGGAGGAGGTGCAGGCGACATGTTGATTGAGCTTGCCGTCGAAACACCCGTGAAGCTGACGTCGAAACAAAAAGAACTACTGCGCGAGTTTGAAAAGCTGAGCCAGGAAAACAATCCGGAAAGCTCGGGTTTCCTCAAGAAGATGAAATCCTTCTGGGAAAGCATGAAGAGCTAAAGTTGTTCCCAAATTGGAAACAATGCTCTCCGACTGTGACAATCACCGGCGGACAGTATTCAATCTGCCTTAGTTTCCCCTCAATTTTTGCCAAACTCTCGCAAATGTGGTCTCAATATGGCTGGTTTTATGTTCCAGTTATAACGAGTGCCGTTCATGTCCCCGATCGATCGACTCACGTCTCGCAATCAGGCTTTCGAAGTCCTAGGTGTCTCTCTTTCAGCGACGAAGTCGGAGATTCGTCAAGCCTATCGCGATTTGGCGTTTCGGAAGCATCCAGACCAGCACCCGGAATGCGGAAGCGAATTCTCACGGATTACCGAGGCTTACAGGTTTATCTGCGACAACGCAGAGGAGTTAGGCATCGTGGATAAGCCCGAGCCGGAGACTGTTTCGAACACAAACACTGGACCGCGCCGCGTTTCTCGCCCCTCAATCAAGGCCAGCGAAGCCGAATTTGACGCATCAACCATGTCGGAATGCGAAGCCTATCTTGAAGAATGCGAGTATAACGGAACCAGTCACATCGCGTCCGCCATCTACCGCCGGGGGCGAAATCTGACCTACTTCGTCAAAACGCCGCTGGCGAAAGGCCGGAACGCTGTTGTTATCCCCACCGGGATGTTAGCTGATGCTCGAAAGACTTTGCCAAAGATGGTTGTATTTGACTTCCGTGACGCCAATGGTGGCTTCTTCGAGATGCCGGAAGAAACCTGCGCCGAACATTTTCCAGGTGCCCGCAAAATTCAGATCCGCTTCGCGTCGATTTAATCCCGAATTAACCTAAAAACTGAATGATCCGAAACATGTCGGACCAGTATGCCTTTGACGAGGCTCAGTTACCTTTGTTCGCGGCGAAGGAGCAGAACGTTCCATCCTATCTGAAGGATCACCGGAAACGGCTCCGCGAACGCTTCTTGGCCGGGGGAAATAGCGCTGTTGCGGATTACGAGCTTTTGGAGCTCGTGCTGTTTCGAGCGATCCCTCGGCAGGATGTTAAACCACTGGCGCGCGCACTTTTGGATGACATTGGCAGCTTCAGCGATGTCGTGTCTGCACCTGTGGAACGGCTGGCAAAGCTGGATGGGGTCGGCCCGGCTGTGATCACCGAACTCAAGATTGTTGAGGCTGCCGCACATCGCCTGGCGCAGATGCGCGTACTGGGCCGTCCCGCAATCTCTGGATGGCAGGAGCTTGTCGATTATTGCCGAACAACCATGTCACGCCGCGAAACCGAGCAATTTCGCATTCTCTTCCTTGATCGGAAAAACATGTTGATCGCCGATGAACCGCAAGCCAAGGGAACAGTTGATCATGTTCCGGTCTATCCGAGGGAAGTCTTGAAACGGGCACTTGAGCTGAATGCCTCAGCACTGATTCTTGTGCATAATCATCCGTCCGGCGACCCGGCACCATCGGACGCAGACATTTCAGTGACCCGTCAGATCGAATCCGCCGCTAGGACGTTGTCAGTGACCCTTCACGACCACCTTATCATTGGCGCAAGGGACGAATTCTCATTCCGCTCGGCGGGCTATCTCTGATGGTTTGATCCAGACTTCGACCCGACGATTGACGTGCCCACCCCAAGGCGTGTCGTCACATGCCATCGGCATGAGCTCACCGAACGCGGCCACGCGCAATTCGCTTTCAACTCCCTCGACCCGGGCAGCCACCGCGGAACGTACAGATCGTGCACGTCGGTCTGACAGTCTGAGGTTTCCGTCATGGTCGCCAGCACCATCCGAAAACCCAACGAAAAGCAGATCATATCCTGCGAATTCCCCGGTGTTGATTGCATCCGCCAGACGCTGCACATTCGACACAGACTGCACATCCAGTTCGCTTGAGCCATCCTCGAACCGGTATGTCAGGGTCAACCGTTCGCCTCCCAACAAAGTTCCAATCATGTCCTGAACCTCGGCGATTCCATCGGCATCTTCACCAGCAGAGAGAACGGCATTCGCGATGCGGTTTCCTTGCCGTTCAAAGCTGATCCGGCCAATTGCTTGATCGATGAAGCCTGCCGCCAGGATCGTGGATTGCGCGGCGGGGCCACGCGCAAAAGCAATGAAATCACGCAACAATTTCGGATGGGACGATCCAACTCGCTGCATGAAAACGGGAAGCGTGATCGGATAATCTTCGGCCCGGATGGTGTCGCGTGTCGCTGGCGTTGCCAAACCGCAGGCGCCCGAAACCACAAGTGGGATCGCGTTGCCGAGCGAGGAGTAAGGAATAAGCCCAAGCGCAGCAGGATCCGCAGCGACAGTGTCGGCCATCACATCGAAATCGTCGTAGCGGGTCGTGTTTGCCGCAAGCTCGGGAATGCCCAAACGCGGCAGCCAGGGTGGCTCCATTGCTGAGACATGGATGGACAACTGGGTGTCGCTGCCGCCAAACTGTGCCCAGGAACTGGTTTCTCCGCGAAGCAAAATCTGAAGCTGACGCAAGGTCAGCATCGCACGCGGGTTGTCTGGTGCCACAGCGGGCACAATCGCATCCAACGCGACAACATCCTGACGAACTGCTTCGGGCGCTTGAACCAGGTCGAAGGCAAGCTGGATCTCTCCATTCAGAAGCCGGTCCGAGGCGATACCGCGATCCAACATGACGACATCGAAAACAGCGATCAATCGTTCTGTCCCCAATTCGCGAAGTTCCCACGACACGTTTTGGTCATCGGCAAAGAGACGCACAGGATAAATGCCATGCTCATCAGAAAACGCTTCCAGCAATGCCGGAAACAGCCGCTCGACCATGTCGTGTGGTCCTCCCACCGTTGTTCGCGTGATTAACTCTACCGGGTCAGGGCAACCGATGCCGCTGCATTTCATGCCGCCTGCGTCAATTGTGACAGGCCCAAACTCAGTTTCAATTCGAAAGAACTCACCGTTTCGCGAAAGAAGCTCTCCTTCGATTGCAACGGCATCGTCCGGGCTGGACAATACCACAGGGCCCGCCATCGCAGGTAGGGCGAGGCCGAAGGCAAATGAAACGAGGAAGCGAAGCAGCATGTTTAAGCAGATGGGGCGAGGTCAGCGCGCCGCAAGTCTCATGTCTCGAAACAGATTTTGCAAGCGAACGATATCGCCCACGCGATCACAGCCCGGCATGGTGTAGTCAATCTCTGTTGGGCGGAGCTTTCCAGAATATCCCGTCTGATACGCCAAGGTTGAGACATCTTGCCCGCAATTTGCTTCAGTCACTTCGGCCTCGACGGTCAAGCGAATGACGCCTTGAGCCCCTGGTGGCCGCGCAGGAAAACTCAAGATTTCAAAAGCATGGCCCCTTTCACTGCCGAGTTGGGTTAGAACACCAACTGGCGCAGTTTGGAGTACGGGGATTGTTCGCCCCGCATCCGCTGCGGTTGCGTAAGTGGTTGTGCGGACGGAAAAGATCTGCCCGCCTTTCCAAGCAAGAATCACATGTTGTAATTCAACATTCTGGGACAAACTTAGCTTCTCCGTTAGAATGTGCGCGCCAAGTGAAACCGTGACCGCAACTGTTTCAGCCAGAGCAGGCAGTCGAAATGTATGCTGACCATGCGCATCGGTGCGAACTGTTGCGGTCAATTCGTTCACTGTAACGTCAATCAGTTCCGCACGGTGACAAGCTGCCTGAATTGCTACGTCCAGCAGGCCGCCCGGTGTTTCGCTCAACTCAAGAGACGGTGCACAGGAGACGCCACGCTCGGCCCTTGTCTCCAAGATGCGGTCCCCCAGTGAAGGCGGTATCTGCAAGCGGGCTGTCACAACCGGTGAAGACGGAATCACCACCGGGGGCTGTGACAAAACTTCGATCGGCGGATTGGACCAGTTAGATTGCATTATTTGACCCGACAGCAAGGCCAGCAAAAAAGCTGCGGATATCGTCATCCCGAGCCGTAGCCGCGGTGTCCAGGTGAACGCCATACATTGCCTCCAATGGCCCGCCTTTCGCGGCGGGTCCTGTATTGTAAAGCAAAGTATCGAAAGGCTTAGCCGAGGCTAGACACGCAAGACTATTTTCGGACCACCTGAGTCGAATGCGTCACAACGCACCGTGGCAATGCTTAAACTTTCGTCCTGACCCACACGGGCAAACGTCATTGCGGCCCGGATTGCCCCAGGTCGACCGATCATTCGGATCGAAACCTGCCGCAAGCGCGGCCGCGGTCGGTTCGGGCAGCTTTGACAGCTCAGCCGCTGCAGCTGCCATCTGCTGTTGTGCTGCGACCTGTTCGGCCATGGCTTTCTGTTCTTCTTCAGTCAACGGACGAATATGCGCCAGCTTTTCGGTTACGTCCGAGCGGAGCCCATTCAACAGGCTTTCGAACAACGCAAATGCCTCGGACTTGTATTCGTTGACCGGGTCGCGCTGCGCATAAGCCCGGAATCCAATGACTGACCGTAAGTGTTCCAAAGTCAGGATGTGTTCGCGCCACTTTGCATCCATCGTCTGCAAAAGCAGCTGCTTTTCGATGGACCGCATCGCTTCTGCGCCAAACATGTCAGACTTGGCTTGCATGAACTCGTCTGTTTTTTCGTAAAGGCGTTCGCGAATGTCCTGCTCGTCGACGCCTTCTTCATCGCCCCATTCTACAATTGGCAACGAGACGCCCAGCTTCTGTTCAACGGCCCCTTTAAGGCCGTCCGTGTCCCATTGGTCGGCATAGGACTTCGGTGGGATATATGTGTCGACCAAGTCGTCGATCATCTCGTGGCGCATATCCTGGACGACTTCTTCGACCTCGTCGGTTTCCATCACTTCCATACGTTGGCCAAAAATGACCTTGCGTTGGTCATTCATAACGTCATCCATTTTCAGAAGCTGTTTCCGAATATCGAAGTTGCGCCCTTCGACTTTGGCCTGGGCACGCTCCAAAGACTTGTTTACCCACGGATGCTGAATGGCCTCACCGTCTTCCATGCCAAGCTTGGACAAGACACTATCCAGACGTTCTGATCCGAAAATACGCATCAGGTCATCTTCAAGGCTTAAGAAAAACGCTGAACGCCCCGGGTCACCCTGGCGGCCTGAACGACCGCGCAACTGGTTGTCGATCCGACGGCTTTCGTGACGCTCGGTCCCCAAAACGAAAAGACCGCCTGACGCCAGGACCTTTGCTTTGTCCTCGGCCACCTCGGCTTCGATCGTGGATCGGACCGCATCCGGATCCGCTTCGGGATCATCGGCCAAAGCTTGAAGAACGCGCATCTCGACATTGCCACCCAACTGGATATCTGTCCCGCGGCCGGCCATGTTGGTCGCAATCGTTACTGCTCCGAGCTTGCCGGCATCGGCCACGATTTGCGCCTCTTGTTCGTGGTGGCGTGCGTTGAGAACCTTGTGCGGCACATCTTCCTTGGTCAGCAGTTCTGACAAAAATTCCGACCGCTCGATCGACGTTGTGCCCACCAGAACAGGCTGTCCTTTGCCATTCGCCGTACGAATCTCTGCAACGATTCCGTTGAACTTCTCGTCCGCAGTCCGATAGATCTGATCGTCTTGGTCATCCCGCGCAATTGGCCTGTTGGTGGGAATTTCCATTACTCCCAGACCATAGATCTCGTGAAATTCATCCGCTTCTGTCGACGCTGTTCCGGTCATGCCCGCCAATTTGTCGTACAGTCGGAAGTAGTTCTGGAATGTCACCGATGCGAGCGTGATGTTCTCGGGCTGGATGGCCACCCCTTCCTTCGCCTCGATTGCCTGATGCAAGCCTTCGGACAATCGACGGCCCGGCATCATTCGCCCTGTGAATTCGTCAATCAATACCACTTCGTTGTTGCGAACGATGTAATCCTTGTCGCGTGTGAACAGCTTGTGCGCGCGCAAACCCTGGTTCACATGGTGAACAATCGTTGTCGACTCTGGGTCGTAAAGAGTCTGATCCTCGGACAACAAGTCCGCTTCGTGCAAACGCTGCTCGAGGAATTCATTCCCTTCATCCGTATAGCTGACGTTCCGCGTCTTTTCATCCAATGTGAAGTGGTCGTCGGACAAATGCGGGATTATCACATCGATTTTGGTGTAAAGCTCGGACCGATCCTCGGAGGGACCAGAAATGATCAAGGGCGTTCTGGCCTCGTCGATTAGGATCGAGTCCACCTCGTCGACAATCGCAAAGAAATGACCACGCTGTGACATGTCGGTCAGTGTGGATTTCATGTTATCGCGCAGGTAGTCGAAACCCAATTCGTTGTTCGTGGTATAGGTAATGTCGCTGGTATAGGCCGCTTTCTTTTCGGCATCCTCTTGCCCAGGATACACGACACCTGTCGTCATACCCAGCGCACCATAGACTTTGCCCATCCAACCGGCATCCCGTTTGGCCAGGTAGTCGTTGACGGTCACGATGTGAACGTTCCCGCCAGTCAGCGCATTCAAATAAGCAGGGAACGTTGCAACAAGAGTTTTGCCTTCACCGGTCTTCATTTCGGCGATATTGCCGCGATGAAGAAAAATGCCCCCAATCAGCTGCACGTCGAACGCCCGCAGGCCAAGTGCGCGCTTAGCACCTTCGCGACAATTGGCGAAAGCTTCAGGTAGGATATCGTCCAGACTTTCGCCATTTTCGAACCGTGATTTGAACTCCTCGGTTTTGGCGATTAGCCCCTCATCCGAAAGCCCTTCGAATTCCGGCTCGAGTGCGTTGATCTTGTCGACAAGTGGCTGAAGTGCCTTCACCTGCCGATCATTGGCAGAGCCAAAAACTTTCTTCGCGATTGATCCCAATCCGAGCATTCAAATAGCCTTCTTGCGCATGTCTGACGCGGATGTGTGAGGGGATGCGCTTGCCCGTGCCTCTGGCCCGCCATAGAAGTGCGAAACGAAGACCGCTTCACCATCGATTGCGATGTAAGGGGCGGGTATCTGAGTGTCAACGTCGCCAAACTGCGCGGCATCGAAAGAGGTAAAGAAATGACTTTCAAATCCGGTGTATCGATTGCCGCAACCGCGTTGTTCATGGGCTTGCCCTTAGGCGCAGCCGCTGACGGTCATATTTCGGCCGATACGATTGTCGCCACAGTTGGCGATACAGAAATCACGTTGGGGCATATGATTGTCTTGCGCCAGCAACTGCCGCAGCAGTACCAACAACTCCCACCCGATGTGTTGTACAATGGGATCCTGGATCAACTGGTTCAGCAAACCCTCCTTGGCGACGAAATCGACACGCTTTCACGGACCTCCCAAGTATCACTAGACAATGAGGCCCGTGCCCTTGGTGCGGCCGAAGAAGTCCGGCGGGTGGTCGAAGCCGCAGTCACTGATGAGGCCATTCAAGCGGCTTATGAAGAGGCTTTTGGCAATGCCGAGCCTGAAACCGAGTACAATGCCTCGCATATTCTTGTCGAAACCGAGGACGAAGCCACCGCGCTTGTGACAGAACTGGAAGGTGGGGCCGATTTCGCGGAACTTGCCATGGAAAAGTCCACCGGACCATCTGGTCCCCGAGGCGGCGAACTTGGCTGGTTTGGCACAGGTTCAATGGTCGCCCCGTTTGAAGAGGCTGTCGTCGCAATGGAAGTTGGCGCTATTTCGGCACCAGTCCAGACCCAGTTCGGTTGGCATGTCATCAAGCTGAATGAAACTCGGGTAAAAGACGCGCCACCGCTTGAACAGGTGCGCGGCCAGCTTCAGGAGGGCATTCAGGCACAAGCGATTGAAGCGCGAATTGCCGAACTAACAGAGGGTGCCGCAATTACGCAGCCTGAAATCGAGGGCCTCGACCCATCAATTCTGAACGACGCGTCGCTTCTGGAAAACTGACACGTGGCCAAGACCGAGACGATCTCGCCACTGGCACCGAAGGCTGGGTTCCCGGACTTGCCCGTTGTGGAGGGCGTCCGTTTTTCGACCATTGCAGCAGGCGTAAAGTACACCGGTCGCACCGACGTGATGTTGGCACTAGTGGAACCCGGTACTGTCGTAGCCGGGACCTTCACACAGTCTAGAACCAGGTCTGCGCCTGTCCTTGATTGCGAATCCAAGCTGGGCGGCCCTACAGATACAGGCGCGGCAATTCTGGTAAATTCCGGCAATTCCAATGCTTTCACCGGAGCAAAGGGCGTCGAGGCGGTGAAGGCGATCGTATCTGAAGTTGCCAGAATTACTGGTGTTCCCGAAGGCCGGGTTTTCACGTCGTCGACAGGTGTAATCGGGGAACCACTTCCTTTTGACCGGATCACGGAAGTGATCGATCAGCTCGCAAACACTTTAGATTCCAAAGGGATTGCAGATGCCGCCCAGGAGATCATGACGACCGACACCTACCCGAAAGGCGCGGCACAAGTGATCCATGTGGACGGAACACCTGTTACCATTGTCGGTATCGCAAAAGGCTCCGGCATGATTGCGCCCGACATGGCAACTATGCTGGTCTACGTCTTTACTGATGCGCAGATCGGCTTTGATCCCCTGCAGACACTTGTTCGCCAAGCTTGCGACAAGACATTCAATTGCATCACAGTCGACAGTGACACGTCCACATCAGACACGCTTTTGGTCGCGGCAACCGGCAGATCTGGCGTGCCTGTGGATGGTGCGCGCGACTTTGAGCAAGCCCTGACGAACGTCATGGATGATCTTGCCAAGCAAGTTGTCCGAGATGGTGAAGGTGCCACCAAATTTGTGACCATCCAAACGACGGGCGCTGCTTCAGACACGGATGCTCGCCGCATTGCCATGTCGATCGCGAATTCCCCGCTCGTCAAGACTGCTGTCGCAGGCGAGGATCCGAATTGGGGCCGCGTGGTCATGGCCGTTGGCAAGTCAGGCGCGGAAGCCGACAGGGATCGCCTTTCCATTCGGTTCGGAGAAGTGCTGGTCGCTGAAAAAGGCCAAGTGGCCAAAAACTATGTCGAAGCGGATGCGGCGGCACACATGTCAGGCGAAGATATTACGATTACAGTGGACCTTGGCCTTGGAACCGGGTCTGCGACGGTTTTCACTTGTGATCTGACCAAGCAATACATCGCTATCAATGCAGATTATCGATCATGAAATTTGTTCTGGTTTCGGCGGTGGCACTGGTAGATGCGGATAGTCGCGTGCTGCTAGCGCAACGTCCGGCCGACAAATCGATGGCGGGACTTTGGGAGTTTCCAGGCGGCAAAGTCGAAATCGGCGAAACACCTGAGGCTGCCCTTATTCGCGAATTGCAAGAAGAGTTGGGCATCGACACATGGGAAAGCTGCCTTGCGCCGTTGACATTTGCGTCACACAGCTACGACGACTTTCACCTTCTGATGCCGCTCTTTGCCTGCCGAAAGTGGAAAGGTACACCTAGCTCGAACGAAGGTCAGACCTTGAAATGGGTCCGCCCCAACCAGCTTCGCGATTATCCGATGCCAGCGGCAGACATTCCTTTGATACCAGTCCTTAGGGATTGGTTGTGACAGCTTTACTCATTTTCGTGAATTTACCCTGGGTTGGTCCGGAGGGGCGACGCCCCTCCAGCACCTCGTCGCGCGCCAGCGCGACGCAACCTAAGTTAGGCAAGGGTCCGTTCGACCTCTTCGCGCTCAAATATCTCGATAACATCGCCCGGGCGAATGTCTTCGTAGTTCTCGAACGCCATGCCGCATTCCTGACCGGAAATGACCTCCGCAACCTCATCCTTGAAGCGCTTCAGAGTTTTCAACGTACCTTCGTGGATCACGACATCGTCGCGCAGCAAGCGCACACCGGCAGAGCGGCGGGCGACGCCTTCAGTCACCAGACAACCGGCGACGCGACCGACACCCGACACTTTAAACACCTCGCGGATTTCGGCATAGCCAATGAAGTTCTCACGAACCTCGGCTGACAAGAGGCCCGAGGCCGCTTGTTTCACGTCGTCCACAAGATCGTAGATCACGCTATAATAACGGATTTCGACGCCCTTCTGGTTCGCGGCGTTCCGGGCAGGCGCATTGGCGCGCACGTTAAACCCGAACACAGGCGAGCCAGATGCCTCGGCAAGCCCAATATCCGATTCCGTGATCGCGCCCACACCTGAATGGAGAACGCGAACACGCACTTCATCGTTTCCGATCTTCTCCATCGCTTGAACAATGGCCTCGGCCGACCCCTGTACGTCAGCTTTTACAACAATCGGCATTTCGGAGACGTTCTCGTCTTCCTTGGCCTTTTGCATCAGTTGCTCAAGCGTTGTCGCAGCTCCGGCTGCAGCACGTTTTTCTTTGGCCGCGCTTTCGCGATAGTCTGCGATCTCACGCGCCTGTGCTTCGGTGTCCACCACGTTCAGCACGTCACCTGCTTCGGGCGTTCCGTTTAGGCCAAGCACCTCGACCGGAACCGACGGACCAGCTTCGTTTACACGCTCGCCCTTGTCGTTTTCCATCGCACGGACTTTACCCCACTGTTCACCCACAACGAAAATGTCGCCTTGGCGAAGGGTACCGTTCTGCACAAGCACAGTCGCAACAGGGCCACGACCAACGTCAAGTTGTGCTTCGATGACCGCCCCCGAAGCCGCTCGCTCAGGGTTGGCCTTCAGTTCAAGAATTTCAGCCTGAAGCGCGATCGCTTCCAGCAGTTCATCCAGGCCCTGTCCAGTCTGAGCAGAAACTTCGACATCCTGCACTTCGCCCGACATTTTCTCGACGATGACTTCATGCTGCAACAGGTCAGTACGCACTTTGTCGACGTTCGCCGCAGGCAGGTCGACCTTGTTGATAGCGACAATCATAGGAACTTCGGCAGCCTTGGCGTGATTGATCGCCTCGATTGTCTGCGGCATGACCGCATCGTCAGCAGCCACAACAAGAACAACGATGTCGGTCACCTGTGCACCGCGCGCGCGCATCGATGTGAACGCCGCATGGCCCGGTGTATCAAGGAAGGACAGAACAGCGCCACCTTCTGTAGTCACCTGATAGGCGCCTATATGCTGAGTGATTCCGCCTGCCTCGCCGCTTGTGACATTGGCTTTCCGGATCGCATCCAAAAGCGAGGTCTTGCCGTGGTCGACATGCCCCATGATTGTAATAACCGGCGGGCGGCCCTCAAGATCTTCGTCCTTGTCTTCGACGGTGTCGATGACGTCCTCGACGTCGGCATCAGACACGCGCTGGACCTTATGGCCGAACTCTTCGATGATGAGTTCTGCTGTATCAGCGTCGATAGACTGGTTTTGGGTCGCCATGATGCCGTTATTCATCAACGACTTGACGATATCCGCCACACGTTCCGACATCCGGTTGGCCAATTCACTGACTACGATGGCTTCAGGCAATTGAACGGTACGCGTGACCTTTTCACGCTCTTGCGCACCACCCATGGCTTTCTGTCGCGCACGTTCTTGCTTCCGCTTCATGGCCGCGAGCGATTTTTGCCGCCCGCCTTCGCCGCCAGACAACGCTTGGTTCAGCGTTAATTTGCCAGATCGGCGACCGCTATCGTCACGCCCGCCGCGATTGTTTCTATTGTCGCGGCGGTCATCGCGAGTGTTTTCTTCGCGGCGACGAGGCGCAGTTTTTGACGCGCGTGCTTGCTGTTCCGCAGCATCCGGCGCGGGCGCAGCAGCAGCTGCAGCAGGAGCGGAACGTTCCCGTTTCTTGGCCTCTTCTGCCTCACGCTTCTTCCGCTCTTCTTCCTCGGCCTTGGCCTTGGCCTTCTCGGCGCGCTCTTGTTCTTCGCGTTCTTTCGCTTCCACTTCGGCGCGGCGACGTTCGCGTTCTTCAGCCCGCGCCTTTTCATCGGCGGCCCGCTTCTCGGCTTCTTCAGCTTCGACAGCCTTCGCGGCTGCCAGGGCCTTCATCCGGCGTTCCAGTTCGGCATCCGATATCCCGGCGGGCCGCTTCCGCGGATCACCACCTGCTGCAACCGAAGACGAACCCGCCTTTCCGCCGCCGCTGCCTGAACCCGGCTTCGGCACAACGACGCGCTTGCGCTTGGTTTCGACCACGACATTCTTCGTCCGGCCATGGCTAAAGCTCTGCTTTACCTGTCCGGGACCGCGGTTCAGTCCAAGGGTCTTTTTGCCGTCACTATCGCTCATATGGTCTACTTTACCTTTCCAGTGGCTGTGCCACGGTCCAATTCGCGAACGCCAGATAGCCGGATGGCGTCCTCTCTGATCCTCTCAGTGAGTCCGCCAAAACCGAGCGCCGCATGTATCACACGTTCGCGCCCAAAGGACAAACCCAATTCTGACGCATTCAAAACTTCAAAAAAGCTGCCCCGGCCACCCGGAGGATACAGCTTCGACTTGCCTCGCTCCGAGCCATCTGTCGCCTGGAACAGGATGCGCGCTTCCTCTCGTCCCAGCCAGTCTTTTACCTTCTCGTAGCCCGCGATCGCCTTGCCTGCCTTGCGTGCCATCGAGATGCCATCGATCAAACGCTTGGCCAAAAGGCCTTCGACATCCGCGACCAGTGTGTCACTCACCTGTACAGACTGCTTGGCGCCGCGCGCGAAAAGCTTCTTATCGACGGCCTTAGTCAGGGCATCGCGTTCGGCTGCAACCCATATGCCCCTACCGGGCAGTTTTTCAAGAACATCGGGCACAATTTGCCCGTTAAGCGACACGGCAAAACGGATCAGGCCCCGCTTCGGCTGGACCTCCCCAGTTGCGATGCAACGCCGTTCCGGCTCATCGCGCGTTTTGGAACTGCCACCTCTGGGCAATAGCGTCCGAGGCCATCAGGCCCCGGCCTCCTCGTCTTCTGCGCCTTGCTCTTCAGCCGCCTCGGCCTCGAGTTCAGCAGGATCAACCCAGCCGAGCTGGATACGCGCTGTCATCACCATCGCCTGTGCTTCTTCCAGACCAACGTCAAACTTTTCAAGCACGCCGTCGTCCTTGGACCGCTCGCCGTCGACGGTTGTCCAACCGCCCGCGATTTCCCAGTCCGCCAGCGTTGCGAAATCCTCCAGTGTTTTCACATCGTCTTCGACCAAAGCCTCGACCATCTGCGGTGTCAGGCCCTCGAAAGCGAAAAGACTATCTTCGGCGCCCAGCTCGCGAGCACGCGCCTCGGCCTTCTTGTTTTGCTCTTCCAGATAATCGCGCGCACGCGCCTGCAGTTCGGCTGCGGTGTCAGCATCGACACCGTCGATCACCAACAGCTCGTCAACTTCGACGTAAGCTACTTCTTCCAGGTTGGTAAACCCTTCCGAGACCAGAAGCTGTGCGAAGAACTCATCCAGATCGAGCGTATCCATGAACAGCTTCGTGCGCTCTTCGAATTCGGCCTGACGACGACGTGATTCCTCTTCTTCGGTCATGATATCAATGTCGAGGTTGGTCAGCTGTGACGCCAGCCGCACATTCTGACCGCGGCGGCCAATTGCAAGCGACAACTGTTCTTCCGGCACCACAACTTCGATTTTGCCAGCATCTTCGTCCAAAACAACTTTCGATACTTCAGCCGGCTGAAGGGCGTTCACAAGGAACGTGGGCGCATCCTCGTTCCACGGAATGATATCAATCTTTTCGCCCTGAAGCTCGTTCACGACGGCTTGCACACGGCTGCCGCGCATACCGACGCAGGCACCGACAGGGTCGATGGACGTTTCGTATGAGATCACCGCGATCTTCGCGCGCGATCCCGGGTCCCGTGCCACGGCCTTGATCTCGATGATGCCATCATAGATCTCGGGAACTTCCATCTTGAACAGCTCGGCCATGAATTCGGGCGCAGTGCGGCTCAGGAAAATCTGAGGGCCCCGCATCTCGCGGCGGACGTCTTTAATGTAGCAACGGATACGGTCACCGGGTCGATACGACTCGCGACCGATCTTTTCGTTCCGGCGCAAAACACCTTCGCCACGACCTATGTCGACGATGACGTTGCCGTATTCCTCACGCTTGACGACACCGTTGATGATGGTGCCTGCGCGATCCTTGAATTCCTCGAATTGACGATCCCGCTCTGCTTCTCGCACTTTCTGCAAGATCACCTGTTTTGCGGATTGTGCTGCGATCCGGCCCATGTCGACCGGGGGTACTTCATCCACGATGGTGTCACCGGGCTTCGGATCATCCAGATATTGCTTTGCCTGTTCGGGCGTCAATTGCGCTTGATAATTCTCAAGCTCTTCCTCGTCCGGGTCGATGACTGTGCGCACCCGTGTGAAAGTCGCCTTACCAGTCTTGCGATCAATCGACACGCGAATGTCCATCTCAGCGCCGTAGCGGCTTTTGGCGGCCCTCGCCAAACTCTCTTCCATCGCTTCTACGACCAGAGAGGGGTCGATCATCTTCTCTCGTGCAACGGCTTCGGCCGTTTGCAGAAGTTCAAGCTGGTTTGCAGATGTGATCGCCATTATCGGGTCTCCTCGTCGCCATCCATGATGGTTTGTATTTCGTCGAATTGTTTTTCGTCGACCGCGCCCGCATCTTTACGAGCTTTCAATACGTCGCGGATCAATTCATCGGTCAGAACCAGTTTGGCGTCAGCTAGCCATTCAAACTGAAGACCAATCGTGCCTTCTTCAATGTCGATCAAAACTTCGCCATCTTCCGTGCCCGCCAATACACCTTTGAACCGTTTACGCCCATCAATCAGTTCGCTGGTTTCGATCTTGGCGACATAGCCTTCCCAGGCGTCAAAGTCTTTGAGACGCGTCAACGGCCGGTCGATGCCGGGGGACGAGACTTCAAGCGTATACTGATCCTCGATGGGGTCTTCGACATCCAGCGTTGCGCTGACAGCAGTCGAGATTGCGGCACAATCATCAACTTCGATCCCACCTGACGGTTTCTCGGCCATAATCTGTAATGTAGCTGAGTTCCCGCCCTGTAGGCGCACACGCACAAGTTCAAATCCCAGATCCTCGATCACCGGCGTGATGATCTCGGCCAGACGTTGGTCCATTGTGGTTTTTGCGATCAGATCAGACATGCATTCAGACATAAAAAAACGGGCCAGCAGGCCCGTGTATTGTTCCGGTGGAGCCTTGGGGTTGGAAGCCGAGACGCCGCTGTTGTTATGCATATACGTCGCACAGCACTGCTTCGCAAGGGGCCTTTGTATCTTTGCCTGATCGCTGCAACGGTCAGAGGAAACTCGCCGATCTGCGCAGGACCACGGGACACGCGACGGAAAGTTCAGTTTTGCGCGTATAACGTAGGCGCAAAGGGAGAACCGCATGCGAAGTGAGACACTCTCGGCGATCCGTTTTGGCTATGGGCGCTCGCCAATGAACAGTGCTGCAACGACGACAGCAGGTTTGCTAGACGCTGCAAAAGCAAGTTCGAATCTCTCGCCGCGTCTTCATTCAAAAACGCGGCGGGATCAAATCGCTGTGCACCGCGCTGCTCGCGACAAGGGTCAAGAGGCTCAACAAGAGGCGCGGCGCACCTTACGACGGGTGCTTGCGGACGATGTCCGCGCATACCTGTCTTTTGCAGTCTCGGATCCCGGATTTGGCGCGCGTCTGGTATCCTTTTGGGCTGACCATTTCACAGTTGCCGCGAACGGGCCACTGCTTGGCACTTTGGTACCAGACTTCGTTGAAACTGCGATTCGCCCAAACATTGCTGGCCCATTTCCTGATCTTCTGCGTGCCGCGATCAAGCACCCCGCGATGCTGATCTATCTTAACCAAGTACAATCGGTGGGCCCAAACTCGCGCATCGGCAAGAGACGCGAGCGTGGCTTGAACGAAAACTTGGCGCGCGAAATCCTTGAGCTGCATACGCTTGGGGTTGATGCCGGCTATAAACAAACCGATGTTCAGGCCTTTGCCGAGTTGCTGACAGGACTGTCTGCCGACAAGGGCGGTTTCATTTTCAGGCAGGGCATTTCAGAACCCGGTCCTCACCTGGTCCTTGGAAAGCGCTACGGCCAAAGCGAGACGTCGTTGAGCGATATCGACGGTGCATTGACCGATATCGCGCTTCACCCAGACACTGCGACACACCTGGCCCGGAAACTCGTTCTTCATTTCATCGGGAGGGAAGACGATGCGCTTATTGCGCGTATGGCCGACGCTTATCTCGCCGCCAAAGGCGATCTGCCAACTTTATATGCCGTAATGCTTGACCACGATCATGCCTGGACACCGCATCTGCAGAAAGCCAAGCTGCCTTTCGATTTCATCGTCTCAGCCTTGCGCGCGGCCGGGGCCACGGCACAAGACGTTGCAGAAACCTCACGAGGCGATTTGCGTACAGGCGTAATCGGCGCGATGCAGATGATGGGTCAGCCGATTTTTCGCCCCCCCGGACCGGATGGCTGGGACGAAAACCCTGACGCTTGGATTACGCCGCCGGGTCTTGCGGCCCGTATCCGCTGGGCCACTGAATTCGCCGAACGGATCGAGGCCACACATGATCCGCGCGACTTTCTGCAGATGGCATTGGCGGATGTCGCATCGCCAATATTGGAATTCGCTGTCGGTGGTTCAGAAAGCGGTGTCGAAGGGATCGCCCTGACGCTTGTTTCACCCGAATTCAACCGCCGTTGAGGAGACCTAACATGCAAACCCGACGCTCGTTCTTGAACCGTAGTCTGGCACTTGGTTGCACCGCGGCCGCCAGCCCCTTGATTACACCCGTCAGTTTTGCCGCTACTCCCGGGGAAAACCGTTTGGTCGTCATTGTTTTGCGCGGGGCTATGGATGGTCTGGACGTTGTCCGTCCACTGGGCGACCCCCACATTACAAGTTATCGACCCGGTCTTGGTGCAGATGACAGCTTGGTCCTGAATGACTTTTTTGGACTTCATCCGGCACTTGAGCCGCTTTTTCCGCTGTGGCGGTCCGGCGAACTGAGTTTCGCGCATGCAGTTTCGACACCCTATCGCTATAAACGGAGCCATTTAGATGGCCAGGATATTTTGGAAGCCGGGGTCTCAGGCGAAGACATTGGAACAGACGGCTGGCTCAACCGAATGGTGTCGCTCATGCCGGACGCCCACGCCGAAACCGCCTTCGCGATTGGGCGGGAAAACATGCGGTTGTTGTTGGGACCCGCCCCGAACGCCACATGGGCGCCCGACAGCGATATAAATCTGTCCCCTCAGGCGCAACTTATGCTAAAGAAAGTCTATGCTGGCGATG
>JBCCCA010000006.1:0-35009 GCA_039033735.1 Pseudomonadota bacterium | reverse complement strand
CAAGCCCCTGCGCCTGATGAACGGACTGTACCTGCAACTGCACGCTTACATGCTGCGTGTGGCCATCCCCTATGGCACGCTGAACAGCCGTCAGATGCGCCAGCTTGCCATGATCGCGGACCGCTGGGACAAGGGGTATGGCCATTTCACCACGCGCCAGAACATCCAGTACAACTGGCCCGAGTTGAAAGACGTGCCGGATATGCTTGAGGCCCTGGCCGATGTGGGCATGCATGCCATTCAAACCAGCGGCAACACCATCCGCAATGTAACCGCCGACCATTTTGCCGGTGCCGCGGGCGACGAGATTGCAGATCCGCGCCCGGTGGCCGAACTGATCCGCCAATGGTCGACCGACCATCCCGAGTTCCAGTTCCTGCCGCGCAAATTCAAGATCGCGGTGACCGGATCGCCAAATGACCGCGCGGTGACCAAAGCGCATGATATCGGCTTGCGTATGGTTCGGAACGAAGCGGGCGCGCCCGGCTTCGAGGTCATCGTGGGCGGTGGTCTGGGTCGGACGCCGCTGATCGGCAAAGTCATTCGGGATTTTGTACCTCAGGCCGATCTGCTGCCGTATCTGGAAGCCATCGTCAGCGTCTATAACGTACTTGGCCGCCGGGATAACAAGTACAAGGCGCGGATCAAGATCACGGTTCAGGAAAACGGGATCGAGACCATTCGCGAGAAGGTCGAAGCCCAGTTCGAACGCATCAAGGGTGAATGGGGCGGGTTTGATCAGGACCTGCTGACCCAGATCGAAGCGCACTTTTCGACGCCGGAATTCAAGTCCGGCGGGGTCGACAAGTACCTGGCGCACCGCGATGCGAACCCGGCGTTCCGTGCCTGGACCGACACCAACCTGAGCGAAAATCGGCACGCCGAACACGCCATCGTCACGGTCTCGGTCAAGGCGCATGGCGCGACGCCGGGCGATGCGACGTCCGACCAGATGCGCGCGCTGGCGGATCTGGCCGAACGGTTGGGCTATGACGAGCTGCGGATCAGCCACGAACAGAACGTCATCCTGCCTCATGTCCACAAGTCGGACCTGCCCGAGGTTTATGCGATGCTGCGCGAATATGGGCTGGCGACGGCGAATGTGGGCTTGATCTCGGACATCATTGCCTGCCCCGGCATGGATTACTGTGCGTTGGCGACGGCGCGCTCAATTCCCGTTGCGCAGGAAATCGCGACGCGCTTTGACGAGCTGAAGCTGGAACACGAGATTGGCCCGCTCAAGATCAAGATATCCGGCTGCATCAATGCCTGTGGCCACCACCATGTGGGCCATATCGGCATTCTGGGCCTGGATCGCGCAGGGGTAGAGAACTATCAGATCACGCTTGGCGGCGACGGTACGGAAACCGCGGCCATTGGCGAACGGGCGGGTCCCGGCTTTTCCGCCGAGGAACTGTTGCCGGCGATTGAACGCCTGATCGAGGCCTATCTCAGTCATCGCGACAGTGCGGATGAAACCTTCCTTGATGCCTATCGTCGGCTGGGAATGGCACCGTTCAAGGCCGCGCTTTACCCCGAGAAGGAGAAGGCCCATGCCGCTTGAAGCCCCACTCTCTTCGATCACCGAACGTGTGGCCGAGCTGAACGCACGCCACCGCCACCATTCGGCCACACAGGTGCTGGAAGCAGCCCTGGACGATCCACAGATCGGGCAAACCGCACTTGTCTCGTCGTTCGGCGCGGAAGCCGTGGCCCTGCTGCACATGGTGTCGGTCGTTGACCGGACAACGCCGGTTCTTTTTCTGGATACCGAGATGCTGTTTCCTGAAACGCTGGACTATCAGCGCGAGGTGGCGGCGAAGCTGAAGCTTGACGTGCAGGTGCTGCGCCCTGACCGCGACGTGACCTTCCTGAAGGACCCGAACAACCGGATGCATGTGCACATTCCGGATGCGTGTTGCGCCATCCGCAAAGAGGCGCCCTTGCAGGCCGCACTTGAAAACTTCGATGCGTGGATCACCGGGCGCAAGCGGTATCAGGGTGGTCAGCGCGCCGCGATCGAATTCTTCGAAGCGGATGACCACGATCGGATCAAAATCAATCCGCTGGCCCATTGGTCACCCGAGGACGTGCGCGATTACATGATCAACAACCGCCTGCCGCGTCATCCGCTGGTCGCGAAAGGCTATCCGTCGCTTGGCTGCGCGCCTTGCACGACACGGGTTGCGACGGGCGAAAGCCAACGGGCCGGTCGCTGGCGTGGGCAAGCCAAGACGGAATGCGGTATTCATTTTGCGGGCGACAGCGCCCAACGGGCCGAGGAGGCCAGACCATGAGCGTGATTGTCACCGATAGCGGATTTGCCAGCGATGATTGGGACCATGGGTTTCATTCGCTGGATCAGATGGCGGCAAATGATGACGCAGCCAGCTTGGCGGTTGACTTGCCCTCTGACGCCGATGTCAGCGCCCTTGAAAGCCGGCTTGATCGCATTGACCTGATCCGTATCGACTTCCCAAGCTTTGCCGATGGGCGCGGGTTTACCCATGCACGCGCACTGCGCCGCATGGGGTTCACCGGACGGTTGCGCGCGAAGGGACATGTGATCGCTGACCAATACGCCATGGCGCGCCGGTCGGGCTTTGACGAGGTCGAGATTGACGCGGAGCTGGCCGCGCGCCAACCCGAGGATCAATGGAAGCGTAGGTCAAACTGGCAGTCGCATGACTATCAAAATCGCCTCCGCGCCTGAGGCGATCTGACCGACTTTTCACACATCTAAAATTCCGTATAAGTGAGGACGGGGTGTAAACCCTGATTGACAGACATGACCGAACAGGCCCCCGTGAACGAAGCCGCCGCAAAACCCGTGACCCTGCCCGATGCGCAAACGGTGACTTCCGTCCGGCACTGGACCGATCGGCTGTTTTCTTTCCGTGTGACGCGCCCGCAATCCTTGCGGTTCCGGTCGGGCGAGTTCGTGATGATTGGTCTGCTAGGCGACAACGGGAAGCCGCTTTTGCGCGCCTATTCGATCGCGTCCCCAGCCTGGGATGACGAGCTTGAGTTCTATTCGATCAAGGTCCCCGACGGGCCGTTGACCTCGAAGCTTCAGCATATTCAAGTGGGCGAACAAATCATTCTTCGCCCTAAACCTGTCGGCACATTGGTGCTTGATGCGTTGTTGCCGGGCAAACGTCTGTGGTTCTTTGCGACCGGCACAGGGCTTGCGCCCTTTGCATCCCTCATGCGCGACCCGGACACCTATGCGCGCTATGATCAGATCGTCATGATGCACACCTGCCGCGATGTCGCCGAGCTGGAATACGGCCGCACGCTGGTCGAGGATATTCGCCGGGACGAGATGTTGGCCGAACTGATGGGCGACGGTTTTGCCGACAAGCTGCTGTATTACCCGACCACCACTCGGGAAGAGAGCCCGAAGATGGGTCGCATCACCGATAACCTGACCAGTGGGAAGGTCTTTGCTGACCTGGGCATCGACGGGATCAACGCCGACGATGATCGCGGCATGGTCTGCGGATCGCTGGATTTCAACACCGACATGAAGGCGGTGCTGGAAGGGTTCGGCCTGACCGAAGGCGCAAACAGCGACCCCCAGCAGTATGTGGTGGAAAAGGCTTTCGTGGGCGACGGGGTCTAACAAGCGCCGAGGCGCGGTGACGTCAAATCACTCGACCGCAAGCGAGACCCGGATATCTTCCAGAACGCTTGGCAGCTTTGCCCGGCCAGCGTCTGCCGCCATAAGCTTGGCTGTCAAACGGTCCTTCTCACCATATCCCAACGGCGAAGCTTCGATGATGTCTATCACGATCTGCCGATTGAATGTCTCTGGCTGAAGCGCAGACAAACCGAAGGCAGCCGTTGCGATTGCCGATCCGGTCGGACCCGCATTCACCTGTTCGACTGTTCCCCAATCCGGGGACATCTCGCTGTCCTCGAAAACGACCTGCTCAGCCTGCGGCGGCTGGTTGTCGCTTGTGACAAAGGCAAGAGCCATGAAGGCTCCGACCACGCCACTGGTGATCCAAACTACTCGACCCATTTTAAGTCCTTTAGGCCATCCCTTAACGGTAGTGATACCGGCATGGGACGTCCTGCCAAGTGCAAGGGATGTCGCTGCCACAAGGTCGGCTAAAGCCAGCCCATGGCCCGCTTAGCCATCGGCGGATTTCAGATTATCGCGGGGAAAAGGACGAAAATTCTGCTGGAGCATGACACTTCTGCAACAGCTTCAAACTTTGGAATGTGCCGCCCGGGTGGACGGCACATTCGTTTGCCTAAAGGCCCAGCGCCGACCGGAGTTGATCCGCAATCGCCTGAATTTGATCGGGATTTTCCTCGGCTTGGGTAATGAGCGCTTCGGCGGCCTGCTTTTGCAGGGCGTTCAGTTCGGACCCGGCGACATAGTCGCGCAAGGCCGATGCATCGAACCCTTCGGGTGTCAGAGCCGTGGCAATGTCGTCGCTCGCTTCGGCAGCTGTGTCGCCTGCCGCGTCTGTCGCATCTGTCGCGGCCTCGGTTGCGTCGCTTGCAGCATCGGTCGCCGTATCGGCCGCCTCAGCTGCACCCTCGGTCACTGCATCTGTCGCGTCTTCGGCTGTATCCGCAGCTGCATCGGCAGCGTCCGACGCGCCTTCGGCAGCACCTTCAACTGCGTCAGTCACGGCGTCCACCGCATCGCCAGCCGCGTCCGACGCGCCTTCTGTCAGGCCCAGCGCGTCGCCAGCGGCATCCGCAGCGCCTTCAAGCGCACCCTCGACCGCGTCTTGTGCCTCGTCGACAACGTCGTCGACAGCATCGCGGGCTTCTTCCACTGCGCCCTCGACGGCTTCTTCAACGGCGTCGGTGGCCTCGTCAACCGCGCCTTCGACAGCGCCCAAGGCATCAGACGCGTCGTCCGCCGCTGCGTCGCCCGCGTCTTCGACCGCGGTTTCAGCGTCTTCCGTGACATCTTCCGCGGGCGTGGCCACGGGTGTTTCTTCCGTTGTGCCCTGTGTGACAAACCATGCCACGGCACCAATGATGATGATCGCTGCTAGAATCAAAAACGGTCTCATTGCGATTCCCTCTCTCTGTTTGCCCCGTAAGTGGTGGCCGCTTGACGAAAGGTCTAGGGGGAACTTCATTCACATCGGCTCACCGGCGGAGGCTGGCTCAACCCGCGAGGAATTTAAGGGTTTTCGGCCGAAAGCTGTTGAAGAAAGGGCGATTCCCCCTTACTTTCCCCAACTCAAGTCGAACAAATTAAGGATAGACCACCATCGCTCGCAGACCACACAACGCACCGCCGGTGCGTGACACAGGCCCCCGGGTAAATGAACGCATCCGCGCGCCTGAAATCCGGCTCATTGGAGCCGAAGGTGAGAATGTTGGCGTCGTTACGCCTGAACGTGCGCTCCAAATGGCCGTAGACGCCGGACTTGATCTGGTTGAAATCTCGCCCAATGCAGCGCCGCCCGTCTGCAAGATCATGGACTTCGGCAAGTTCAAATACGAACAGCAGAAGCGTGAAAGCGAAGCCCGCAAAAAGCAAAAGACGATTGAAGTCAAGGAAGTGAAGTTCCGTCCGAACACGGATACGCACGACTATGACGTCAAGATGCGCAACGTCACCCGTTTCCTTGAAGCCGGCGACAAGGTAAAGGTCACTCTGCGCTTCCGCGGCCGTGAAATGGCGCACCAGAACCTTGGCCGAAATCTGCTGGAGCGGGTCGCCGAAGACATCAAGGAAATCGGCAAGGTTGAAAATATGCCGAAGATGGAAGGCCGCCAAATGGTCATGATGATCGGACCCAGCAAGTAAACCGACCAGCGGACCGGCCGAAACGCCGGTCCTTCGGTCGCCACTTACCTTGGATATAGCACCGCCCGCAGTCGTTGTTTCCAAATGCGAAACAAGGGAGTGACGGGCGTGTCTACCGCTTGCCTCTTTCCAGTTGGACCGCATACACTCGCCCGAATTGTGAGAACGAGTTTTTATGGTGTCGGGGGCTACGATATCGCCAGATTTATCCGAGCGGGATTGGCTCGCTGCACTTCGCCGTGTCGCGGAGGCCGAGGGTAGTTTTTCCGGGCTTGGGGCAGATCACAGTGCCATCTTTGTGGAAAAGGGTCACGACGTGCTGTTCGTGGCATTCGAGACGCTGTTCGGTATCAGATCGGGCAGCGAAACCGGCTTGCCCATGGCATTCGACATCTGCGAGCGCCGCAACTGGTCCCACATGACCGTTTTGGCGCATCGGCAGTCCTGGTACCGCGACGCCAGCGTCTTCGGGTTTGTCGACCGGCTGGTGGATTACGAGTTCTTCGACCAGTTCGATCAAGTCGTCTTCTATGGCAGCGGCATGTGCGGCTATGCAGCAGGTGCGTTTTCTGTCGCGGCGCCCGGATCACATGTGGTGATGGTCGCCCCGCAAGCCACGCTGGACCGAAATCACGCCGCGTGGGACGGCCGGTTCCCCTCGGCGCGGCGGCTGAGTTTTTCCGAGCGTTACGCGGATGCCGCGCATCTGATCGAAGCTGCGGAGACCGCATTGGTTTTGTTTGACCCCGACGAGATGGAAGACGCGATGCACGCCAGCCTGTTCCGGGGACAGAACGTAATCCGGCATCGGTATCGCCGTGGCAGTGCGGGCGCGATTGAAAGTGACCTGCGCGCGCTGTCGCTTGTGTCTCAATTGGCGGAACTTGCGGTTGCAGGTGACATGACAGCGGCCTCGGTGGCAAAGACGATGCGGGTTCGGCGGCGGCATGTTCCGTATCTGCGCGCCTTGCTGTCACGCGTTCTGTCGGAAGATCGCCCGCAACTGACGCTGTGGATGTGCCGCAATGTTTTGAACGACCTGCCGTTACCGCGGTTCCGCGAACATCTTGAGCGGGCCGAGAACCAGCTTGGTTTGCGCACCAAGCCAACCGATGACGACACGTCCTTGCAGGACAAGGCCTAAACTTGCCCAGACCTGACTGTCAGCTGTCGTAGTCCGGCGCGCGCATCGCCTTGATCTTTGCATAAAGGCGCGGGCCCAGGACGCCCAGCAATGCGCCAAGCGATAAGGGCACGGCCCCACCGCCACCTGAAAACGCCGCGACCAGCGCGGCCACGAAAACACAGATGGCCAGTGCAATCGCGCGCATTTCGCCCGGACCGGGCGCGCCGCCGGGCAGTGACTGTTCCACCCAAGGGCGCAACCTGTCTTCGACGCTTGACGCACCCCAGCCTGCCGCTAGCCCTAACAGAATGCTCCAGATCATTTCACCCGTCTCCTTGCTGTCCTCGATCTTGTGAATAACAGATTCGCACAGCGACCTGCAGGCCCTCTGGTTCCCGCCCGGCGGTTGCGCTAAACGCGACCTATGACGACCCGCATCACACTGCCTACTCCGGACGACTGGCATTTGCATTTGCGCGATGGCGCCATGATGGAAGGGGTTCTGCCCGAAAGCGCTCGCGACTTTGCCCGCGCGATCGTCATGCCGAACCTTGTGCCCCCCGTCGTGACCGGCGATGACGCCGCCGCCTATCGCGCGCGTATCTTGTCGGCCCTGCCCGAAGGGATGACATTTGAGCCGTTGATGACGCTGTATCTGACGGAAACGACCGATCCGGAAGACGTGCGCAAGGCGGCCGATAGTGGCCTTGTAACGGCCGTGAAACTGTACCCGGCGGGCGCCACCACGAATTCAGCCAGCGGTGTGCGCGACGTCGACAAGGTCCGCGGCGTGCTGGAGGTGATGGCCGAGACGGGTCTTCCACTGTGCGTCCACGGCGAAGTCACCCGCGCCGAGATCGATATCTTTGATCGCGAGGCGGTTTTCATCGACGAAGTGCTTGACCCGCTGCGCCGCGCGACGCCCGGCCTGCGCGTTGTCATGGAGCATATCACGACCGCCGAAGCGGCGGCTTACGCCACCGAAGGCGGCGATGATCTGAGCGCGACGATCACCGTGCAGCACCTGATGCTGGACCGCAATGATATGCTGGTGGGCGGCATGCGCCCGCATTATTACTGCCTGCCGATTCTGAAGCGCGGAACGCACCGTTCGAAACTGGTTGAAGCGGCCACCAGCGGGTCGCCTCGGTTTTTCCTTGGCACTGACAGCGCCCCCCATCCGCAGCACAAGAAAGAGGCCGAATGCTGTGCGGCCGGGTGCTTTACCGCACCCGTCGCCCTGGCCTGTCTGGCTGAAGTGTTCGAGGCCGCAGGTGCGCTGGATCAGCTGGAAGCATTTGCGTCACGGAACGGCCCCCAGTTTTACGGTCTGCCAATTAATGATAGCACTGTCACGCTGGAAAAGGGCGCGGCGTGCGAGCTTCCGACATCGATTGAAACGGGCGCGGGGCCGGTCACCGTGTTCGATCCTGGGTGTCCGATCCATTGGCGTGTCGTGTGAGTTTCGACGGGCTTGGGCAAGATTGCAGAGCAATCCGGCCCGCCCGCCGACCAGCTGGGGGTTCCACCCCCAGACCCCCGGGCGTATTTTTTGACAAGATGAAGAGGCTGGCCCCATGATCCCAACGAGTTTTCCTTCCGACGCGGAGATGTCCCGACTGACGGCTTCGATGTTGCTTGAAATCGGCGCCGTTCATTTCAATGCGGAAGAACCTTTCATGCTGGCCTCGGGCTTGCCGTCGCCGACCTATATCGATTGCCGCAAGTTGATTTCCTATCCACGCATCCGCGCAACGCTGATGGATTTTCTGGCGGTGACGATCATGCGGAACGCGGGGTTCGAAGCGTTTGACAATGTTGCGGGCGGTGAGACGGCGGGCATCCCGTTTTCGGCCTTCGTGGCAGAGAGGCTGGCTCTGCCGATGACCTATGTTCGGAAGAAGCCCAAAGGATACGGCCGCAATGCGCGAATCGAAGGCGTGATGACCGAGGGTCAGCGCGTGCTTCTGGTCGAAGACCTGACAACCGACGGCGGCAGCAAATTGTCCTTCGTTGATGCCATTCGCGAGACCGGTGCGACCTGCAATCATACCGCCGTGATTTTCTATTACGGCATCTTTCCCGAAACCATCGAAACCCTGAAAGGTCACGGCGTTAGCCTGCACCACTTATGTACCTGGTGGGACGTTTTGGAGGTTGCGCGAGACAGCGAGAAATTTGACCGTGAGACGCTGAAAGAGGTCGAAAGCTTCCTGCGCGCGCCGCGCGCCTGGCAAGACGCGCGTAAAAAATAAATTGCGGGCAGACCCACCAAATGTTGACGCGGTGTGCATTCGCCGCGCAATATGAAGTGGTTGTCGCACTATTCACAACATTTCCACAAAGATTTCCACGTGGACCCGCGACATGTCTTTGGCCTATGCAGTTGGGCATTGGGTTGAGAGACAAAAACAAGAACGAGGGGCAGGCATGAGCGAAATCGCTCAAATCAGATCCGTGGGAGAAGAAAGTGGTGACGCCGGTGCGCTGCCACATAATATCGAGGCCGAGCAGCAATTGCTGGGCGCGATCCTGACGAATAACGACACCTATGACCGGGTCGCGAGCGTCATCAATGACAGCCATTTCTATGACCCGGTGCATGCCCGGATCTATGAGGTTGCAGCCGGGCGTATCGCGAAGAACCAGCTTGCCTCGCCGGTGACACTGAAGGCGTTTCTGGAAGATGATCCAGGGCTGAAGGAATTGGGGGGCGCGGCCTATCTGGTGCGTTTGGCCGGGGCCGCGATCAGTTCCTTTGCGGCGCGTGACTATGCGCAGATGATTTATGATTTGGCGGTGCGTCGAAAGCTGATCGATCTGGGCCGCGACATTGTCAGCCGCGCGGCGAAGGTCGAAGTCGCGAACGAGCCAAAGGAACAGATCGTCGAGGCCGAGCAGGCGCTTTACAAGCTGGGTGAGGCGGGCACGACCTCGAGCGGGTTCCAGAGCTTTCTGAAGGCCGTCACGGACGCTGTGAACGTCGCCAACGCCGCGTACCAACGCGACGGGGGGCTGGCGGGCATTTCCACCGGCCTGACGGATATGGACAAGAAGCTGGGCGGCCTGCACAAGTCAGACCTTTTGATCCTGGCCGGGCGCCCGTCGATGGGGAAGACCTCGCTTGCGACCAACATCGCTTTCAACATCGCCAAGACCTATCGCCGGGGCAAAACGCCGGATGGTCAGGAAGGCGCCGTCGATGGCGGTGTGGTGGGGTTCTATTCCTTGGAGATGAGCGCCGAGCAGTTGGCGGCACGGGTGCTGTCCGAGGCGGCCGAGGTGCCGTCCGAGCAGATCCGGCGCGGCGACATGACCGAGCCCGAGTTCCGACGGTTTGTCGATGCCGCGAAGACCTTGGAAGCTTGCCCGCTGTTCATTGACGACACGCCCGCCCTGCCGATCAGCCAACTGGCGGCACGCGCCCGACGCTTGAAGCGGGAACATGGGCTGGATGTGCTGATCGTCGACTATTTGCAGCTTGTCCGGCCGGCCACAGCCAAGGACAGCCGGGTGAACGAGGTGAGTGAAATCACCCAGGGTTTAAAGGCGATTGCCAAGGAATTGGACATTCCGGTGATCGCGTTGTCGCAGCTGTCGCGTCAGGTGGAAAGCCGCGAAGACAAGCGGCCGCAACTTTCGGATCTGAGGGAATCGGGCTCTATCGAGCAGGACGCCGATGTCGTGATGTTCGTGTTCCGCGAGGAATACTACAAGGAACGGGAAAAACCCGGCGATCACGACCTGGAGGGCATGGCGAAGTGGCAGGAGGAGATGGAACGCCTCCATGGCCGGGCTGAAGTGATTATCGGGAAGCAACGCCATGGCCCCATCGGCACCATTGAGCTGTCGTTTGAGGGACGCTTTACGCGGTTTGGCAACCTGGTCAAACCCTGGCAGCAGGACAGCGAGTTCTGATCCACGCCGCCTTGTCCAACAAAAGAAAAGCCGCCTGACTGTCAGGCGGCTTTTTTCTATTTACCCGCGTGCCAACGTTAGCGCGTTGACAGGGTCTTAAACCCGAACAGACCCGACAGTGTAAAAGAACTGCGTGTCAAAAGCGGCAGGATGAAGTTTGCCATCCGAGCATGGCGCGGGAACATAGAGCCTGTGAACGGCTTCCGCTTGCTGATCAGCGAGATCGGGAAGTTGGCCATCCTCGCATGCCGTGCGAAAGCAAAGGCATCATAAGGCTTGCGACCACTGAGGAGCGGGATGGGGAAATTCGCCATGCGCGGCGCCCCTGGCATCAAGGAATTGTTCCCCGGCGGGCTTGTGATCAAATGCGGGAAGGGCCAATTTGCCATGCGCGCGTGGGGCTCGATCGCTGATCCAGTGTAAGGTTTGCGTTTGCTGATCAGCGGCAGGAACATGTTGGCCATCCGGGAATGGCGCGGGAAGGCGAAGCCGTCAAAGGGTTTGCGCTTGCTGATCAGAGGGATGGGGAAGTTGGCCATCCGTTGGTGATCGTCGAACAGCGAAAATGTGTATGGCTTGCCTTCGATGATCAGCGGCCAGAACACATCAGCCATCCGGGCATGCGGTTCAATCAGCGCATAGGTGTAGGGCTTGCGCCGACTGATCAACGGAAGCGGCCAATTCGCCATGAAGTTGTTTGTCGGATCAGGGTCGCGCCGGTTCGACATGATCAGCGCGTGATCGGGATCAATGCTGGACGCGTGACGGTGGCTCTCCTTGATCTTCACTTCTTCGATCAGGTCGCCCATATCGGCGGCGCCAAGTTCCGCCATGGTATCCCGCGTGGACTGTGCAACGTCGAGGGGTCGGAAGCCTGCCCGCACCAACAAAACCGCACCACCCGAGGCCATGCGCGAGAGATAGGCATCCCGCGTCGCAGGGTCGACCGAGTATTCGTCAAGCGCATCGGCGGTGCCTTCGGTCGTCTCGTACAAGTGGATGATGGCGGGCGGAAACCGCTTAATGAAAAGCATGTCTTTGCGGGCCGCACGCGCCCTGTCGATACTGGGGAAGTACCGGGTTATGATTTGTGTCATTTGGCCTCCTATCAGCCATAGCCGCCTGACCCAATCCGGGAAAGCGGATAAATGACCGTGTTATGAGGCGGCTGAGACAACCATCGGTGACCGTAAGGTTCCGACGCACCCGCAATTTGATCCTACGCATAAGCGATAGACTGCCTGAACATTTTGTCAACAAAAGAAGACATTTTCAAGCGTCACGGCGGAGTGACGCACAGACGGTCGAAACGCCTGTGGCGCCGGCTAAACCCTGCGGGTCATACGCCCGGGCACTGCATAACGGCGGAGCGGCACGCGCACCCGTTCACGATAGCGCAACGGCCAGCTTGCGGCATTCCGAATGCCGCTGGCCATCATGTAAAGAAAGGCCGTGACCGCAACGCCCAGCATCAGGCCGTTGAACTGATCGACCAGAATCAGGCTAATGAACCGACTCAGGATCTCGTAGCCTGCAAGACTGTCGGTCACGGAATGAGATACATCGTATAGTGCCGCGTACGAGCCCTTGGGATCGATCATGCGCCACGACAAGAGTGCGGTCGCCAAACCGCCCAGAAGGAAGTGTTTTCCGAGCATGTGCCTGCCCTTTCCTGCTCTCCCCCCAAAATTCAGGCTAGGATAAGACGCCGCATATCCGCAAGTTGTGACTGGACGAAAGGCAGGTTTGTGCCATCCTTGCCGCATGCGGTGGTTGCTGTGTCTTACTCTATTGTTTGCTGGTCCGCTCCGCGCGACGGAAGTCGACGTTGAGCTTGCCCTGATGGTGGATGTGTCGCGGTCGATGGGACCCAGCGAGCTTGAGTTGCAACGCCGCGGATATGCGGCGGCCATTTCTTCTGATGAAGTCGTCAATGCGATCCTGAACGGATTCACTGGTCGCATCGCCCTGACCTATGTCGAATGGGCAGGCAGCGGATCGAACCGAGTCATCATTCCCTGGACGCTGGTGGACAGCCGCGTTGCAGCCGAAGACATCTCAAACAAGCTGACCGCCGAGTTTTCGTTCGGGATGCGCCGCACCTCGATTACCGGCGCCATTCAGTTTGCCGTGCAAGACATGGAACAGAACGCGTTCGAAGGGCTGCGACGGGTCATCGACATCTCGGGCGACGGGCCCAACAATCAAGGGGGGCCCGTGGAACATGCCCGCGACAAGGCCATCGAAAAAGGATATGTTATCAACGGGCTGCCCTTGATGACACAAGACGGAAACTCGTTTTGGAGCCTTGCAGACCTTGACCTCTATTACGAAGCCTGTGTGGTGGGTGGTCCGGGCGCCTTTGTGATCCCTGTCTGGGAATGGCAGGAATTTCCCTTGGCCGTGCGCCGCAAGATCGTTCTGGAACTTGTCGGCCCGCCCGAAACGCTGTTCCCGACCGCCCGATCAGGGCGCAGCACCGATGGGTATGATTGCTTCATTGGCGAGAAGATGCGCGAAGAATGGGAACGGTCGCGCTTCGAATTTTAGGTGCCTTACAAAAGGTCTGGATCACAGGGCCGTGGCACGGCTTCACCCTTGGCGCGGCGCCAATGAATAAGCGCTTCGGGCACGCCAGCGCGGAACGAGGCGACATCCCCCATAAGCGGCCAATCTGGTTTGGGCGGCCCTTCGGTCGGCGCGGTGGTTTCCACGGGCGGAAGCCAGGTTGAAAGCGTCAGAATGCTCATCTCAAAAACCGTATCATGCGATCCGTTAACTGTCTGCTCCTTGCAGAAAGGTAAGCCATGTTTGGCCGAAACGCCGCGCGTCGAGCCTTACAAACCCCGGGGGCGCATCCCGTTCGCTGGCGTCTTCCCAAACCACCAGGGCCTCGGGCGCCACCCAACCGTTGGACCGCGCGCATGTCAGCGCCACCGCGCCTTTTTCAGTCTCATAGGGCGGGTCAAGGAAAACCAGTGAAGCCGCCGCGCCCGGACACAGCCCAAGGCGCGTGGCGTCCTGCCGCAACACGGTTGTGTCCATTTCAGCGCGGGTTCTTTCGATATTGCCCGCCAGCAGCCTGAGGGCAATCCGCCCGTTTTCGACAAAGGTGACGGCGCGGGCACCCCGCGACAGCGCCTCAAGGCCCAAGGCGCCGGTGCCGGCGAACAGGTCCAGGACCAAGGCATCCTGAACGGGCGCTCCGAAGCGGCCGCCCTCCAGCATCGAAAACAGACTTTCGCGCACCCGGTCCGTCGTCGGCCTGAGATGCGCGCCCGCATCGCCCTTGCCGACCGCCGTCAGAGCAAGCCCTTTGAACCGGCCTCCGATGATCCTCATCCGCGCAGCAGCGCCTTGAGATCGGTAGACGGGTCTGCGATCGCCGCGGCCGAGACCGATTTGCCGGCTTCCAACAACCGTTTGCCCACCATGAAATCGCGCGGCGCGTTGATGGCGTCGACGGCAAGGAACCGGTCGCCTTCGAAATACCAGTGGCTGACCTGCTCACCGGCGCCACGGGCTACCACCTGGTCATATCCAAGGTTCAGTCCCGCGATCTGCAACTTGAGGTCGTATTGATCCGACCAGAACCACGGCACCGGCTCGTAGGCCGTCTCAGAGCCCAGCATATTGGCCGCCACGGTTTCGGCCTGATCAATCGCGTTTTGAACGGATTCAAGCCGCAGACGCGTCCCGTGATAGGGGAAAGAGGCGCAATCCCCCGCCGCCCAGATATCTGCAGCCGAGGTCCGGCCGAAAGCGTCGACCGCAATACCGTTGTCAATCGTCAGCCCCGCGTCAGCGGCCAGCCCGGTTGCAGGCCGGATGCCAATACCAACGATCACAAAGTCCACGTCCAGGGCGGTGCCGTCGCTAAGTTCAGCCTGGCGCACGCTTGTATCACCAGTCAAACGGGCCAGCCCAACGCCCTCGCGGATATCGACGCCCTGTCCACGGTGTTTCGCCCGGATGACATCCGCCGTTTCAGGCGCGGCCACCCGGCCCAAGATGCGGTCAGCCTGTTCGACCAGAGTGACCTGCAACCCAAGTTTCGCAGCAACCGCGGCCGCTTCAAGACCGATGTAACCGCCGCCCACGACCAGAACACGGGCCTTCGGCGTAAATCGAGCGGCCATTCCGTCGATATCTGCCAGTGTTCGCACTGTGTGGACGCCCTCGAGGTCGCCACCAATCGAAGCGGGCAGCCGGATCGGCGTTGATCCTGTCACCAGGGCCAGCCGATCGTACGCCAAGATCTCACCATCCGCGACGACCGTCTTTGACAGTGGATCGATTGCGGTCGCCCGCAGGCCAAGGCGCAAGGTTATGCCCTTTTCCGCATAGATCGCCGCGGGCCTTAGAAACAGCCGTTCCTGCGCCATGTCACCCAGCAGATAGGCCTTTGACAGCGGCGGGCGTTCATATGGCGGGACGGGCTCATCGCCAAGAATGGTGATCGTCCCCTCAGCGCCCAGTGTCCGTAGTTTCTCGGCAAGTGATGTCGCGGCCTGCCCACCGCCCACAATTAGAAACGCGCTCATGGTATTCCGATCTGGTTCCTGCCCGCACAAGAGTTATATCGCACGGGACGCAATGGCAATTTGAGGAGAGCGGCACATGACAGTGGCAGTGGGCGACAAAATCCCGTCGGTAAAGCTGATCAATCAGATGGACGGAGGTCCCGAACAGATCGACATCGCTGCACGCGTCGCGGGCAAACGTGCGGTCATCTTCGGTTTGCCGGGCGCTTATACAGGCATTTGCTCAAGCGCGCATCTGCCCAGTTTCATACGGACCGCCGATGCGTTTCGCGCGAAAGGGATCGACGAGATCATCTGCGTTGCCGTCAATGATGTGCGGGTGATGAACCATTGGGGCACGCATTCGGGCGCGCACGACGCTGGTATCCTGATGCTGGCGGACTGGGACGCCGAATTGACGAAAGCCCTGGGTCTGGAATTCAGCGTCCCGGCGCTTGGCTTCAAGGATCGGATGACGCGCTGCGCAATGCTGGTCGAAGACGGCGTGATCAAGGTTCTGCAATTCGAGGAAGACAATGGTACCTGCAATCTGACCGCGGGCGAAACACTTTTGGAACTGGTATAACGCCCTGCGATTTTGGGGCGCGGAACCCCGTGCGATCGGACCGTCTTATCGATACCAAGTTAGGAAAGCATCGCCGGGGCTAGTGTGAGAAAAACTTCAGAAATTTGAGAGTTGTTAACCGAATCCAGCCCACCCTAGGGGCGGGCGGACGGTGGTTTAACAATTTGTTCAGGTTAACAAAGCCTTAAGTCCAGACCAGAGCTAGCTGTCCATCTTGGCGGCAAGCGCCACATCCAGATCGGACAGGCCGTCCACATCATGCGTGGTCAACGTCACCTCGACCCGGTTATAGACATTAAACCATTCCGGATGGTGGTTCAGCTTTTCCGCTTCGATCGCCATTTTCGACATCCAACCCCAAGCCTCGATGAAATTTTTGAATTTGAAGGTCTTTTGCAGGGCATCCCGCCCATCGGTCAGGGCCCACTCCCGGGCCTCCAGCTCTGCCAATGCCGCGTCGCGCGCCGGACCTTCCAGTTTCTGGCTCATGTCGGTTCCTCCGTAATTTTCTTGAACGGACCATAGCTGGTCAGAACTTCGATATCTTCACCCACGGCGCGTCGTTCTGCTTCCAGATAATCTGATACCGCGCGAGAAAACCCCTCATCTGCCATCCAGTGCAACGAGTGGGTCTCAATCGGCATATAGCCGCGCGCCAGTTTGTGATCGCCCTGTGCGCCGGCTTCGACCCGCGCCAAACCACCGGCAATCGCCTGATCGATGGCCTGATAATAGCATAGCTCGAAATGCAGGCAGTCGTGATGCTCGATAGCCCCCCAATAGCGGCCGTAAAGCGTTTCGCGCCCGACAAAATTTAGTGCACCCGCCACTGGCCGCCCGGCCCGATAGGCCAGCACCAGAAGCATGTCGTCGCGCAGCCTGTCCTGCGCCAGATCGAAGAACTTGCGTGTCAAATAGGGCGTGCCCCACTTTCGCGCGCCGGTGTCCTGGTAAAAGGTCCAGAATGCCTCCCAGTGTTCTGGCAATAGGGCGTCCCCGGTCAGGGCCACGATTTCGCCCCCGAACCCTTGCGCCGTCCGGCGCTCTTTTCGGATGGTCTTGCGCTTACGGGACGACAGATCAGCGAGAAAGCCCTCGAAATCTGCGTAATCGTTATTGCGCCAATGGTATTGCTGGGTCACGCGGTGCAAAAGCCCGATCTCCCGCCCGCGCGCCGCCTCTTCCGCTGTGCAAAAAGTGGCGTGGACCGAAGAAAGCCCGTTGGCTTTCGCGATTTGCAGCGCGCCGTGGATCAAGGCCTCTGTGCCCTCGGCCTCGCGCCCCGGCCGCACCAGAAACCGCCGTCCCGTCGCCGGGGTAAACGGCACCGCGATTTGCAATTTCGGGTAATAGCGCCCGCCGGCGCGTTCCCACGCATGCGCCCAATTGTGATCAAAGATGTATTCGCCCTGGCTGTGCCCCTTGGCATAAAGCGGCGCCACCGCGACCAGAGTGTCATCATCACGGACAACTAGATAGCGCGGCTCCCAGCCTGTGCCGGGCCCGACGGACCCGCTTTGTTCAAGCGCCAGAAGAAAGCGATGGGTGGTAAACGGATCCATTGGCCGCCCGCCATCCAACGCCTCGGGGCAGGCACAGGCATCCCACTCGTCTGCCGGAATGGACGACAAGGACGAAAGGGCCGACACTTCCAACGCGCGTTCCGTCATTTCATATCAATCAAGGTCACGAAGCTAACCTGCGTTGCCGCGCGCCAAGTTCAAGCGCTTCGGCCCGGCAAATACCCTTCGAAGGTGATATTGTCGGCAATCGCGCGGGCCTTCGCCTCTTCTTCGGGCGATCGAATTGTCCATGTCAGCACGGGCACACCGCGTGCTTTCAATGCGGCGACCGGGTCTGCCTCCAGGTCACGTCGGCTGTGGCTGATAAAACAAGCGCCCACGCGGTCAAAATCATCAATGCCTTGCAGTGACTGACGGCGCCCTTCGGGCACCTCCCAAGCCGCGTCAGTGAAAGCGTCGGTGACCAGCCCCCGCGGTATCTCGGGCGCAAGGGTCTGCAAGGCGGAGACGCTGTGCGGATTGAAAGACATCAAGGCGACCGGCCCGTCATAACCCTCGAGGTCGCGCGCGACAGCGGCTTCTAACACTCCGACGTCGGGGCCAAGGGCCCCATCCTGATCCTTGATCTCAACAAGCAACGGCACGCGCCCACGGACAAGTGCCAAAACCTCGGCAAAGCCCGGAACCGTCTCGTCGCCGCCGGTCAATTGCAGCATCGACAGGTCCCTTGCCGTGCGGCGGCGCACACGTCCCACGCCAGCCGTCAACCGCTCGAGGGAGCTGTCGTGAAACACGACTGCTGCGTCATCTGCTGTCAGTTGAATGTCGATCTCAATCCCGAAGCCCCCAAGGATGGCGGCCTCGACGGCCGCTCGAGAGTTTTCAGGCACGCCTGCGGACACATCGTGCAATCCGCGGTGCGCGATGGGGGCTGTCAGGAAAGACGCAGGAAGCATCCGCTTACTCGACCTCAAAAATACCTTCGATTTCGACGGCAACGCCCAAGGGAAGGGCCGCTGCGCTGACTGCCGAGCGGGCATGGCGCCCTGCATCACCCAACAGTGCGACCAACAAATCGGAAGCGCCGTTGATGACCTTGGGCTGGTCAGTGAAATCGCCTGTCGAGTTGACGAACCCGGTCAGCTTCACCACCCGCCTCAAACGGCCCAAATCACCGTCACAGGCGGCCTTCACCTGCCCCAGCAACGACAGCGCGCAGGTTTGGGCGGCGGCGGCCCCCTCTTCGGTCGTCATCGTATCGCCAAGCTTGCCAAGGATCAGCCCGTCCGAGGACTGAGATATCTGCCCCGAGACATAAAGCGTGCTGCCGACCTGTACATAGGGGATGTAATTGGCGAGTGGTGCGGGAAATTCAGGCAACTCCAGGCCAAGTTCCGCAAGTTTCGCGTCAATTTTCGCCTTCATTTTTGTCCTTCCTCCGAATTTGCCGCCATATTGGGCGCGCGCATCCTGTGCGCAACACTCTTTTGCAATTTCGTTCACGCTTGCTTCACGACACCTGTTAATCGAAACCCAATCGACCTATGTCATCGAAACGCAAAATGTTATGGACTGACTTGTGAAGCTGCCGTTCGATAAACGCCTTGGCGTGGTTTTGGGACTTTTTGTTCTAACTGCGTGTTCCGCCCCGTCATCGCCGGGTGAGATCAATGACCCTTACGAAGGCTGGAACCGTGCCGTTCATGCCGCGAACAAAGGCACGGATCGCGTCTTTTTCCGCCCTGCCAGCCGGGCTTACGGCGCCGTTGTGCCGAACCCGGTACGTCGCGGGCTGAGCAATGCTGCGTCGAACCTGTCGGGTCCACGGAATGTTGCGAATGACATCCTGCAGGGCAACGCAGTAGACGCGGCCCACAACGTGTCCCGGTTCTTCATCAATTCGACGATCGGTGTCTTCGGACTGTTCGATCCCGCCAGCGGATCCTTTGGACTGGAAGCCCGCGATACGGGCTTTGGCGAAACGCTTGCCGTTTGGGGTGTGCGGGAAGGCGCCTACCTGGAATTGCTGCTGCTCGGCCCCTCGACCGAACGGGATGCCGTTGGTCAGGTGGTGGATATCTTTGCCAACCCGCTTGAGAGCATTTTCGACGAAGCTTCTGAAATATCAGCAGCAACCGCGTTGCCATCCGTGTTGAATTCACGGTTCGAGCTTGGATCGACGGTGGACGGCATTCTGTATGAAAGCGAAGACAGTTACGCACAATTGCGGCTATTTTATCTGGAAAGCCGACGTTTTGAGCTGTCGGGGCAAACTTCTGCCGAAAACGCGTTCGACCCCTATGAGAACCTCTACGAAGACGTTTATGAAGGTCTTTATGATGAATTTTGATATTTCCCGCCGCGCGATGCTTCTCGGCGCATCCGCTTTGATCGCGACACCAAGCTCGCACGCCTTCGCGCTGACCGAAGCCGAAGCGACCCGCCTGATCGATCGGGCCGTGGGCGAGATCAATTCAGTGATCAATTCCGGCCAATCGTCATCGCGGATGTTCCGGTCGTTCGAGGGCATCTTCACAAAATATGCCGATGTACCCACCATCGCCCGTTCCGCCCTTGGCCCCCCGGCGCGGTCGGCTTCAAGCGGACAATTGCGGGACTTTACCAATGCGTTTGCAGGCTACATGGCCCGGAAATACGGCAAGCGTTTCCGCGACTTTGCTGGTGGCACCGTTGAAGTGACCGGTGCGCGCGCGGTCAAGAACTTTCAAGAAGTCCGCGCCGTGGCGAAATTGCCCGGGCGGTCGCCCTTTGCGGTCAGTTTCATGGTGTCTGACCGGTCCGGCAGCGACAAGTTCTTTGATCTGCTGATCGAGGGTATCAGCTTGCTGAAATCCGAACGGGCCGAGATTGGCGCCATGCTGGATCGCCGCGGCGGGAACATTGACGCCATGATCGGCGATCTGCGCAAAGCCGGTTAAGCGGCCAGCCAAGGGCCTAACCGCCTTCAAAACTTGGTGATCGGGCAGCGCGCCACAGCGCAAAAAGGCCCGCGGCAAGGATAACGGCTGCGCCAACGAACACGTTCAACCGCAGCGCCTCGGCAAATACGAATATACCGACCAGTGCCGCGAAAACCTGGTGGAAGAAGGCAAACGGCTGCACTACGCTGGCTTCGGCCAGTTCATAGCACTTGATCAACAGCCAGTGTCCCAAAACGCCGGTCACGCACAGTAACCCCATCCAAAGCCAATCCGGCCCCGTCATCGGTTCCCACGCGGGCACGCCGACCACCGTCATGACCGCCGCCCCGACAACCCCTGTCCAGAAGAACGACGTGGCCGTACTGTCCCGACGCGCCGCAAAACGGGTCGCCACACCGTACAGTGCGAACAAAACTGCCGAGGCGACAGGGATCAGCGCCAACGGCTCAAAGGCGCCATCGCCCGGGGCGAGGATGATCAACATCCCCAGAAAGCCCACAAGCACCGCTGCCCAGCGCCGCCACCCTACTCGTTCGCCCAGCAAAGGCCCGGCCAGCGCCGTGATGATCAAGGGATATGAGGCAAAGATCGCATGGCTTTCGACCAGCCCGATCAGCGTAAAGCCGACGACGGCCACACAGATTTCAAGTGCCAACAGCAAACCGCGACCGATCTGCAATAAGGGTTGAGACGTTTTCGCCACGGCCGCGATGCCGCCTTCGCGTCGGGCGGCTACTGCCATCACGAAGGCGGCAAAGAACCAATACCGGATCATCACCACCATGAATGTGTTGTAGTTCTCGGCCAGGTGTCGCGAGACCCCGTCCTGACTGGCAAACACGAAAGTGGTCGTAATCATCAGAAAGATGCCCGCCCGATTCGACGCCGCGCTCATCCGCGCCGGGCGACCGTCATATGACGCTTGCGGGCGTATCCCGGAACGCGCTCAACGCAGAACCCCGCCTCGGCTAGCCCACGCCGAACGCTTCCCGCAGCACTATAAGTGGCCGCTGTTCCGCCGGGCCGCGTTTGCCGGCCAACCTCGGCCAAAAGCGGCGCCTCCCAAAGCTCGGGGTTCTTGGCCGGTGAAAAGCCATCCAAAAACCAGGCATCGGCCTGACCTGCCCAACGGGGTAAGGTGTCGCGCGCGTCGCCGATCACCAGATCAAGCCGAAGCGTGTCATCGCGAAACCCCTCCGGGTTCAGCCCGGCCAGAAAGGGTTCGGCCAACCTGGACAGCTCCGGATAAGCGCGCAATGCCCGCTCCATATCCGCGGGTGCCATGGGATAGCGCTCGAAACTCGTGACACGCAGCGGCCCGGCCACACCCGCCTGCCGCCATGCCTGCCAGACCGCCAGGATGTTGAGACCGGTGCCAAACCCAAGTTCGGCCACACGAAACCCAGGCACGAACCGCTCGGGCAGACCGTTCCCAGCCAGAAACACATGCTGCGTCTCTTCCAGCCCGTTGCCCATGGAAAAATAGGGATCATCAAAGGCCCGCGCCACTGGCACATCGCCCTGCCAATCAAGTATGGGATGGTCTTCGCTCACGTCACGGCCTACCTCATGCAACATGCGAGACTGACAAGGGAAGGGACGCTTGTCCATGGCCGAGCTGACAATCTATGGCGCCGGAATTTTCGGGCTCTCGGTAGCATGGGTCGCCTTGAACCGCGGTGCTTCGGTCACGGTCATCGACCCGAACGGGGTTGGCAGTGGCGCGTCAGGCGGGATCGTTGGTGCCCTTCAACCCCATACCCCCGACCCATGGAACGACAAGAAGCAATTCCAGTTCGAAAGCCTGTTGCGCGCCGCGCCTTTCTGGGCCGAGGTCGACGCCGCATCGGGTCTGCCAAGCGGATACGCACGGGTCGGGCGCTTGCAACCGTTGCTGTCGGACCGCGACATTTCGCTGGCAAAGGCGCGCCAAAGCGCCGCCCTGCAAAACTGGGGCGCGACATTTCATTGGCAGGTGATGTCCGCCGCACCCGACACCCCGCTCTGCCCGCCTTCTCCGACTGGGCACTATTTGCATGACACCCTGTCCGCGATCCTGAACCCGCGTCTTGCAACTGCCAGCCTTGCTGCGGCTGTTGTCGCGCGCGGCGGCACCATCACGACCAAGGGCCCCGCGCGCGGCCAAACCGTCTGGGCGACAGGCTGGACCGGCTTGCAAGAACTGACCAAACAGCTTGGCCGCGCCGTCGGCAACGGCGTGAAAGGACAGGCAATCCTTCTAGACCACGCAGCCTCTGGCGCCCCACAGGTCTATGTCGACGGTCTGCACGTGATCCCCCATCTGGACGGAACGCTGGCAATCGGCTCTACATCGGAACGCAACTTTGCCGACCCCGAAACCACCGACGCCCAGTTGGACGACCTTCTTGCCCGCGCCATCCAGCATCTGCCCAACCTCGCGGACGCGCCCATCCTGACGCGCTGGGCAGGCGTCCGCCCGCGCGCGCAAAGCCGCGCACCGCTCATCGGCCCGTGGCCCGACCGGCCCGACCACTTCATTGCCAATGGCGGCTTCAAGGTCGGTTTTGGCATGGCCCCGAAATGCGCCGACGTTCTGGTCGACCTTATGCTTGACGGCCAGGACAGCATACCCGACAGCTTTCACACCAAACACCTGATCTGAACTTCATCTTCGTCCAAATACGCAAACAAGCAGGGAGCGCGAGTGCGGCACGCCCTGGTAAGCCGTCGCAGGCAATCTGACAATATCTTGTGGATAACCCGCTCATTCCCCCCTCAATTAGGGGTCTAGCGTTGACTCGGCGTTGTGATCACCAGACACTCAGCTACCGGATTCGTAACCGCGAGACCCCGCTTTGCGCTTTAACAAACTGCGTCTGAACGGCTTCAAAAGCTTTGTTGACCCGACCGATCTTATCATTGCGGACGGGCTGACAGGCGTGGTGGGACCCAACGGCTGTGGCAAGTCGAACCTTCTGGAAGCGCTTCGCTGGGTTATGGGCGAAAACCGACCGACTGCCATGCGCGGCGGCGGGATGGAAGATGTCATCTTCGCGGGCGCCTCGACCCGACCGGCGCGAAACTTCGCTGAAGTGTCGCTGGTTCTGGACAATTCCGAGCGTCTTGCGCCCTCTGGCTTCAACGACACGGACACGCTTGAAATCATCCGCCGCATCACCCGCGATGCTGGCAGCGCGTACAAACTCAACACCAAGGATGTCCGCGCCCGCGACGTGCAGATGTTGTTTGCCGACGCTTCAACCGGCGCGCATTCACCAGCTTTGGTGCGGCAAGGGCAAATCTCAGAGCTGATCAACGCGAAACCGCAGAACCGACGGCGTGTCCTGGAAGAAGCGGCTGGCATTTCGGGCCTGTACCAAAGACGTCACGAAGCCGAACTGAAACTGAAAGGCGCAGAAACCAACCTGACCCGCGTCGATGATGTGATCGAACAGTTGGCACAACAACTGGCCACGCTGGCGCGGCAGGCGCGACAGGCCAAACGGTACCGCGAAATCGGGGCCGAGTTGCGCCATGCCGAAGGGCTTTTGCTGTATTTGCGCTGGCGCGATGCGGAAAGCGCCCGAACGTCGGCCGACGCCGCACTGGCCGAGTTGGCACGCAACACGGCCGAAGCCGAACGGCTTGCGCGGCAAACGACGGGCGACCGTGCGAAAGCCGAGGAGGCATTGCCGCCCCTGCGCGAGGAAGCCGCGATTGCTGCGGCCGTGCTCAACCGATTGCAGGTCCGCCGCAGCGCGCTCGATGACGATGAAGCCAGGGCCCACAAGGCGATCGAAACGCTGGAAGCGCGCATCGCGCAGCTTAGCGAGGATGCCGCGCGCGAAACCGATCTGAATGCAGACGCCGGCAAAACGCTGGAGGCCCTGAAAGCCGAGGCGGCCAGCTTAACCGAAGCCGACACCGGCCACAGCCAAGCGGTCGAAGCCGCCGCCGAGGAAGCACAAGACGCAGCGCATATTCTTCAGGACCGGGAAAGCGCCTATGCTCAGTTGACCGAAGATGTGGCCCGATTGGCTGCGCGCCATCAATCCGCCGAACGGCTGTTGCAAGATGCCGAAACCACGCTGACCCGCAGCGAAGAGGCTGAGATCAAGGCGGGCGACGACGCCAAGGCGGCCAAGACAGACTTGCAGACGGCCGAAACAACCGAGGCACAGGCAAAAGAGGCGCTTGCGGCAAGTGGTGACGCGGCCGGCGCCGCCGAACAGCAACTGAGCGCCGTGGACGAGGCCCGCGATGCGACCCAGGCGCGGGAAGCAGATGCCCGGGCGGGTCGGTCTGAAGCGGATGGCGAGGTCAAGGCCCTGCAAGCCGAGGTGGCTGCGTTGACCAAACTCGTGGACCGCGACACGGCCGAAGGTGGCCAGGTCATGGATCTGCTGACGGTAAAGTCCGGCTATGAAAAGGCGCTTGGCGCCGCTTTGGCGGATGATCTGCGCGCGCCCGTCATTGAAAGCGATGCGGCTTCGGGTTGGGCGTCACTTCCGGCCTATGATGCGGCTGCGGACCTGCCCGACGGCGCCTCGCCCTTGGCAGGTGCCGTGTCGGTCCCGCCCGTTCTGGCACGCCGACTGGCCCATGTCGGGCTCGTGGCGCAAGAAGACGGACCGCGCCTGCAAGCGCAGCTTGCGCCGGGTCAACGGTTGGTTAGCAAAGAGGGCGATCTGTGGCGATGGGACGGGTTCCGTGCCGGCGCCGGTGATGCGCCGTCGGCCGCCGCACTGCGGCTTGAGCAATTGAACCGGCTGCAGGAACTGAAACAGGACCTGGTCGAAGCGACAGCACGCGCCGACGGTGCAACAAAGGCACACGATCTGCTGCGGGACGAGCTGGACGCACTGGTCGCCCGCGTGGCAACGGCCCGCGACGCCCGGAAAAACGCAGATCATCAATTGACCGAAGCGAACCGGGCCATGAGCCGGGCCGAAGCCGACCGCAATATTGCCGCAGGCAAGCTGGAAGCTGCGGAACTGGCCGCCCGACGTCATGGCGACGAGGCAACGGCGGCCCGGACCCGAAAGGCCGATGCCGAACGGGCGTTGTCCGAGTTGGATGACCTCGAAAAACTGCGGGGGACGGTCGAAGATGTGAAGATGACCGTCGAAGCGGCGCGGATGACCATGATGGCGCGCCGTTCGGCGCATGAAGAGCTGAAACGAGACGGGGTCGCCCGAGCCAAGCGCCTGTCCGAGATTGCACGCGAAGAAACCACCTGGACCGACCGTTTGACCAATGCCGGTCAACGCCTTGGCGAATTGGCCGAGCGACGGGACGGTTCTGAGACCGAATTGGCCGAAGCGCGAACCGTGCCGGCCAGGATTGAAGTCGAGCGTGAGACTTTGCAGGACGATCTTGAAGTGGCCGAGGCGCGCCGCCGCGAGGCCGATGATGCCCTTGCGGTCGCCGAAGCGGCGGAACGGGATGCAAAGGACGCCGAACGCGAGGCAGAGCGGCGCGCTTCGGACACTCGGGAAAAGCGCGCCGCGGCCGAGGCCCGCGCCGAAGCCGCCCGTGAAAGTGTTGCCCAAGCCGCCGAACGGATCGCCGAAGAACAGGACACGACGCCCGAGGCGTTGCTGGAGACGCTGGAGACAGACCCGGACACCCTGCCCGGCGCCGAGAAGATCGAAAACGATGTAATGCGGCTGCGTCGGTCGCGCGATGCCCTTGGTGCCGTCAACCTGCGCGCCGAGGAAGACGCGCGGGAAGTGCAGGAAGAACATGATCTGCTGGTGAGCGAGAAAGCGGACCTAGAAGACGCCATCCGCACCTTGCGCAACGGCATCCAGGGGTTGAACAAGGAAGGCCGTGAGCGGCTTTTGCAGGCGTTCGAGGAAGTGAACACGAATTTCTCGATGCTTTTCAAGCACCTGTTTGGTGGCGGCGAGGCTAAACTGGTTCTGGTTGAATCCGATGATCCATTGGAAGCCGGGCTTGAGATCATGTGTCAACCGCCGGGCAAGAAGCTGTCCACACTGTCCTTGTTGTCAGGCGGAGAACAGACGCTGACGGCGCTTGCGCTGATCTTTGCGGTGTTTCTGGCAAATCCGGCGCCGATTTGCGTTCTGGACGAGGTGGACGCGCCCTTGGACGACGCCAACGTGACGCGGTTCTGTGATCTGCTAGATGAAATGTGCCGCCGCACCGAAACCCGCTTTCTGATCATCACCCACCATGCGGTGACCATGGCCCGGATGGACCGGCTTTTCGGCGTGACGATGGGCGAACAGGGTGTGAGCCAGTTGGTTTCCGTCGACCTCAAGAATGCGGAAGCGCTGGTAGCTTAACGCCGGACTTGCGTATTTTTCACAAGATGAGGCGGAATTTTAATCAAATTTGAGCGGCTTCGCGGATCGCGCGGATGTTCTCGCCATAGGGCGCCGGGTTCGTGACGGACCCACCCCGGAACACGGCTGAGCCTGCGACAAGCACATCCGCCCCCGCTTCGGTCACCAGCGGCGCCGTCTTGGCATCGACCCCGCCGTCTATCTCGATATGGATCGGGCGATCGCCGATCATGGCGCGCAGCTTGCGCACTTGTTCGACCTGGGTTCCGACAAAGCTTTGGCCGCCAAATCCCGGGTTAACCGTCATGACGCAAACGAGGTCGCAAAGGTCCAGCAACGGGGCCGTGGCTTCGACCGGTGTGCCGGGGTTCAGCGCAAGGCCGGCTTTGATGCCTGACGCACGTATGGCCTGCAACGTCCGGTGGGTGTGGGGACCCGCTTCGAGATGCGCGGTCAGGATGTCCGCGCCAGCATCGACAAACGCGTCGATATAGGGGTCGACGGGCGCGATCATCAGATGCACATCCATGACTGTCTTGATGTGTTTCCGGATGGCTTTGACGAGGGGCGGTCCGAACGTGAGATTCGGCACGAAGTGCCCATCCATTACGTCCACGTGGATCCAATCCGCCCCTTCTGCTTCGACGGCTTCAATCTCGCGCCCGAAATCGGCGAAATCGGCGGAAAGGATCGACGGCGCGATCTTAACGGAACGATCAAAGCTCATGGCGCAAGGTCTCCTGATCTTGTGTGCGCCGTATAGAGTGTCTTGCGTGCATCGGAAACAGGGAACCGCGCCCTTTTTCCGGTCAGAAATAAATCTTGAGGCGATCCCTGATCTGGCGATCAAGCTCGGGGGCAATCTGTAGGGGTGCATCGGCCAGGATCGCCTCTTTCCGCGCCTTCGCGGCGGGAAGAAGCTCGGGGCGGCCCGCTTCGTTCCATTCCTTCGGGCTCATCCGGTTGCCGAGCGTCGGATAGGTGTATTCCGTCTGCATGAGGTTCAGCGTCTGTTCCGAGCCCAGATAGTGCCCCGGCCCCTCCAGACACACGGCCCGCATCACATCGAGCGAGACGCTGTCTTCCGAAACCTCGATGCCGCGCACACAGCGAAGCGCCTGGCCCACAAGGTCATCACCCAGCACCAGCCCTTCCAGGCAGAACCCAAGGAGCGAGGCTTGCATGCCCGCCGCCTCGTAGACCATGTTCAGACCGGACAGGCCCGCCAGCACATTGGTCATGCCCTGTTCCCAGCCGGTTTGCATATCGGGCAGCTTGCTGTCGGCCATGCCGCCTGCGGCGCCGCCGGGCAATCCGTAGAACCGGTGCATCTGGGCGCATCCGGCGGTCAGAAGCGCCTGCTCGGCCGAACCGCCCGACATAGCTCCGGTGCGCAAGTCGGAGACGAACGGCCATGTGCCAAAGACGGCCGGATGGCCGGGCTTGATCGCATTGACATAAACAACGCCTGCCAAGCATTCCGCCACTGCTTGTACGATGGATGCCGCGATCGGCGCAGGTGCTGTGGCCCCGGCTTGACCCGCGGACAAGAGCAGAACCGGCATGCCCGCATGGATCGCATTTTCCATAGCGATACAGCTTTCTTCCGCGAATTTCATCGGGGGCACGACAAAGCAATTCGTGTTCGAGATGAACGGGCGCGCACGCCATTCCGCTTCGCCACCGGCGATCATGTGGATCAGTTCGATGCAGGGGGCGACATTGGCGGGGTCGGCGAAGGACGTACCGATATGCTTGCGTGTGCCCGAAGCGGCGGCGTAGATCGTGTTGAGGTCGAGGTCCAGATTGTCTTCGATATCCCGGCAAACCATAGGACGTTGAAAGAAGTGGATATTGTCCAGATGCTGGACAAGCCGCGCGGCATCGTAAAGGTCCTGCGTCTGCGGGTCGCGGTAATCTCCGGTATCGATGTCAACCACATGCACTGCGGCGCCCGCAGTGCCATAATGCACCCGGTCCGGTTCAAGATTCAGATCGAATTTCGGATCGCGCCCGTGCAAGGTGATACCCCGCGCGGCCTTCGCCAGCATGTCCTCGACCAGGGATCGTGGATAGCGCAGACGTCCGTCATCGCCCTGGATGGCTCCGGCAGAGACCATCGCTTCGATCCCGGAAGGCGGTGCTTGCGACAGGCCGATGGTTTCAAGCGCCTCGAGCGCGGCTTCGTGGATGCGCAGAACTGCCGCGTCTTCCAACGGGCGGTACCAACCGCCTTTCAGCCCCGGACGAATGGGACGGATATCCTCGGCCAACGGAGCGGCCCGCAGCGCGACGCGTGCGGCGCGTCCACCGGAGCGACGGCTCATCGCGCAATTGCCTTGAAAGACATGGCACCTCCTCCACGTGCTATATCATTGCAGTCTGCGCTCTTTTGCGACCCGGTCTAACCTATTCGCGACATACGTCGGCTACATCTTCATACGTTCGGACTTGGGGTCGTACATCGGGGCAAGACTGGCCTCCGCGGCCACCCGAGTGCCTGCGATTTCGATTTCATAGCTGGATGACAGGACCTGATCCGGGCTTTCGCCCTTGCAAGGCACATAGCCCATGCCGATCGCTCCACCGAGGTGATGGCCGTAGTTGGCACTGGTGACGATGTTGATGATCTCGCCATCCCGGACCAGCGCTTCGTTGTGGAACAGGACAGGTTCCGCATCTTTTAGCTTGAACTGAAGCATCCGGGACGCGACCCCTTCCTCGCGCTTGCGGATCACCGCGTCGCGCCCGATAAAGCTGTCCTTGGCTTTGGTCTTGACGGCAAAGCCAAGCCCCGCTTCGACCACGTGATCCTCGTCCGTGATGTCATGGCCGAAATGGCGGAAGCCCTTTTCGATCCGACAGGAATCCATCGCGTGCAGACCACAAAGTTTCAGGCCGTGATCCTGCCCGGCTTCACGCAATTCCTCGAAGATATGAGCTGCCTGATCGGCCGAAACGTAAAGTTCCCAGCCAAGCTCGCCCACATATGAAATGCGGTGCGCCCGGACAAGGCCAAGCCCCATCTCAACCTGTCGCGCCGTGCCGAAAGGGAATGCCTCGTTCGAGAAATCGTCCGGTGACAGCGATTGCAGCAGGTCGCGCGCCTTCGGCCCCATGACCGGGAAGCACGCCTCGGCGCCTGTGACGTCAAGAATGACGGCAACATCGTCGTGCAGATGCCGCTTCAGCCAGGCCATGTCGCGCTGAACGGTCGCTGCTGGCACGACAAGCAGGAAAGCGGTTTGCGTCAGGCGGGTGATTGTCAAATCGCATTCGATCCCGCCTTTATGGTTCAGCATCTGACCGTAGGTGATCGTCCCGGGGGCCTTGTCCAGGTCACCTGCAAAGATGCGCTGAAGGAAGGTCAGGGCGCCTGGCCCTTCGACCCGGATCTTGCCAAAGGAGGACATATCCAGAAGACCGACGCCTTCGCGCATCGCCATATGTTCAGCCTTCTGGTTTTCGAACCAGTTCTGGCGGCCCCAGTCATATTCATAGGCGCGCTTTTGATTGGGGTCGGCAAACCAGTTGGCACGTTCCCAACCGGCTGTTTCGCCAAACACCGCGCCTTCTTCTTTCAGATGCTCGTGGATCGGGGACCGGCGCACACCACGTGCAGTTTCAACCTGACGGAACGGATAGTGGTCGGCATAGAGCAGTCCGAGTGTCTCGGTCACACGTTCCCGCAGATAACGGCGGTTGCGCTGAAACGGCTGCGCACGACGGATGTCGACATCCCATAGATCGAAGGGCGGGTGCCCTTCGTCCATCCAGGCCGCCATTGCCATGCCTGCACCACCCGATGAGACGATTCCAATCGAGTTATAGCCGGCAGCCACCCAATAGTTTCGCAGCTCGGGCGCTTCGCCCAGGTAATACTTGTCGTCCGGCGTAAAACTTTCCGGGCCATTGAAGAACGTGTGCACCCCTGCCGTTTCGAACAGCGGCATCCGATGCATGGCTTTTTCCAACACAGGCTCGAAGTGATCGAAATCCTCGGGCAGGCTGTCGAACTCGAAGTTCTCAGGGATACCGTTCATGCCCCACGGCTTTGCTTTCGGCTCGAACGCCCCCAGCATCATCTTGCCCGCGTCCGCCTTGTAATAGGCATACTCGTCCGGCACCCGTGTGACCGGCATCGAGGTCAGGCCGTCGACAGGTTCGGTCAGAAGATAGAAGTGTTCACAGGCATGAAGCGGCAGGGTCACGCCCGATTGCGCCGCAAGATCACGCCCCCACATACCGCCGCAATTTACCACATGCTCGGCGGCGATATGGCCGGTGGACCCGTCGGCCTGTTGGTAATCGACGCCGGTGACCTGAGTGCCGTTATCCGTCACCGAGGTCACCTTCACCCCTTCGACGATCTGCGCGCCGCGCATCTTGGCACCGCGGGCCAGCGCCATCGCAATATTCGCCGGGTCGCCCTGCCCGTCACCCGGCAAGTAAACTGCGCTGACGCAATCCTCGACCGTCAGATAGGGACAAAGCTCCTTCGCGGTTTCCAGCGGAATTTCTTCAGCTTCGACGCCAAAGGCGCGGGCAAGGCTGGCCTGCCGCAGGATTTCCTCGCGCCGATGATCTGTCAGAGCGACTGTCAGCGATCCCGTGACCTTCAGTCCGGTTGCCACACCTGTTTCCGCTTCAAGTCGCCCGTAAAGGTCAGCCGAGTATTTCGCGAGCCGGGTCATATTCTGGTTCGGGCGCAATTGCCCGATCAGACCGGCGGCGTGCCACGTCGTCCCGCAGGTGAGCTGCTTGCGTTCCAGCAGCACGATGTCAGTCCAGCCGCGCTCGGCCAGATGGTACGCCAGCGAGCAGCCGGACACACCGCCCCCAATGATGACGACGCGGGCATGGGTAGGAAGGGTCATGGGCACAACTCTGCGTATGAGGGTGTAAAAAGCGCGGCCACACAATAGGCGCGCACGCTAATGTTAAAGGGCTGGCACAGGACAGGATGGAAAGCGCCGTGTGCGTGACCGGGCGTCATGCCCGAATCCGCTCGTTTTGCGGATCCCACATGGGTGCGTCTTCCTGCACAACCGCCTTGCAGCGTTCGCCAAAGATATCGACTTCAATCTCGGTACCCGGCGCCGTCAGGTCGGACCGCAGCATGCCAAGCGCAATCGACGCATTCACCCGGTACCCCCAAGCGCCGCTGGTGGTTTCGCCCACCACGTTCCCGTTATGCCAGACGGTCGACATATAAGGGGCGTCTGCCTTGTTTGCTTCGATCTTGAGGGTCACGAACTTCTTCTTCACGCCCTGCTGCTTTTCGTTCAAAAGCGCGGCCTTCCCAGGGAAATCTTGTGGTTTGTCGAATTTGACAAAGCGGTCGAGCCCCCCTTCCAACAAGGAATAATCGGTCGATAGATCACCCTTCCAGGCGCGGTACCCTTTTTCGATCCGAAGGCTGTTCAGCGCCCACATGCCAAAAGGCTTGGCCCCTCCTTGAAGGATCGCCTCGTAAATCGCCGGGATGTTTTCGTTGGCGCTGTGCACTTCCCATCCCAACTCGCCTGCAAAGCTGACCCGCGCCATGGCCGCTGGTTTGCCCGCAACTGTGGCTGTCTGATGGGTCAGCCACCCGGTGCCAAGGTCGGCATCCGCTATGCCTGCGAACAGGTCGCGCGCTTTTGGCCCTGTGACCAGCAATGTCGAAAACTCGGTGGTGTGATCGGTCAGGTCCAATTCCGCCGGCAGGTTGCGCCACAGCACTTCGAAATCGTGCCACTGTGCGCCCGCCGCCGTGATCAGCGTGAAGTGATCCTCGTCATGCCGAATGATCGACATCTCGGTCAGGATACGGCCGCGGTTGTCGGGGAAGTAGCCAAGGTTCATGCGCCCGATCTTGGGCAAACTGCCCGCGATCCGACCGCGCAACCACTCGGCAGCACCGTCACCCGCCAGATTGAACCGGGAGAAGCCGCAGATATCAATGACACCGACCCCGTCGCGCACCGCTTCGCACTCTTCCCGAACGCGCGCTTCCCAAGGCCCGGCCCGTTCCCAGGTCAGCGTTGCCTTTTCGGATGTGTCGTCGCCCGGCTGGGCGAACCAGTTCACACGCTCCCATCCGTTATAGGCGCCCATCTGGCCGCCCAGTTCGACCAGCTTGGCATGCACCGGAGACAGTTTCTTGTTCCGGCCCGCAGGCCATTCGTGCCACGGGAAATGCATCGCATATTCATGGCCATAGGTTTCAAGCGCCTTGTCGATGCAATAGTCGCGATCCGTGTAGTCGGTGTAACGACGCGGGTCGACGGCCCACATGTCCCACTCGGTCTCGCCTTCGGTGATCCACTCGGCGATCACCTTGCCAGCACCGCCACCTTGGACGATGCCGAACGTGAACGAATGTGCCTCGAACGCGTTCTTCACACCGGGCATAGGCCCGATCATCGGCAAACCGTCCGGAGCATAGGGGATTGGCCCGTTGATGTTCCGGCCGACGCCCGCGGTGCCCAACAATGGCACACGCTCCATCGCATCTTCGATGTACCATTCCAGCCGTTCAAGGTCGTCGGGGAACAGCTGGAAGCTGAAATCCTCGGGCATCGGATCATCGGGCGTCACCCAATGCGCCTTACAATTCCGCTCGTAGGGCCCCAGGTTCAGACCGTTCTTGTCCTGGCGCAGATAATAGGACGAATCCACGTCGCGGATCATCGGCAGCTTGCGCCCGTTTTCCTTCGTCCATTCAGCCACTTCTGGGATTTCGTCCGTCAGGAAATATTGGTGGCTCATGACCGCCATGGGCACCGTGCGCCCGCCGAAGGGCTTGAACCATTCGCCCACGCGCTGCGCATAGTACCCGGCTGCGTTCACTACGAATTCGCACCGAATGTCGCCCTTGTCGGTATGGACGATCCATTCGTCACCCTCGCGCGATACACCCGTCGCCGGGCAGAAACGCTGGATGGTCGCCCCAAGATCGCGGGCCCCTTTCGCCATAGCTTGCGTCAGCTGCGCCGGGTCAATGTCGCCATCCAACGGGTCCCAAAGACCACCGGCAAGGTCGTGCGTTTCCATGAAGGGATAATGATCCTTCATCTCATCAGGCGTCAGGATATCAAGGTCCAGCCCCTGATATCGGCCCATGCCGGCCACGCGTTCGAATTCCTGCATCCGTTCTTTGGAGTGCGCCAGACGCAGGGCGCCTGTGACGTGGTAATTCATCGGATAGTCAACGTCGTCGGCAAGCGTCCGGTACATCGCAAGCGAATAGCGCTGCATGTTCAGCACGGCCCACGAGCTTGAGAAGTTGGGACAGTTGCCCGCCGCGTGCCAGGTCGAGCCAGCCGTCAGTTCGTTCTTTTCCAGAAGCACACAATCGGTCCAGCCCGCCTTGGCAAGGTGGTACAGCGCCGAGGTCCCAACGGCCCCGCCACCAATGATGACAACGCGTGCTGTGGTCGGAAAATCAGCCATGTCTTCTCCTCAATAGACAGGGGGGGCGATCACCCAGATCGCAATGCAGGGAACCGAGCCACGATTGGCCCAGCGAAAGGGTTCGCCGCGGATTCGGAAGCTGTCGCCCGGCCCCACGGTGTAGGTTCGTGTGTCAATGGTGATCTCAAGTTCGCCCGAGACGATATAACCCACCTCTTGCGTGGGTCGGATGACGTTATCGTGCCGTTCGGCCCCGGGCTGAAACGTTGAGTGCACCACTTCGAATTCATCTGTTAGATCGGGTGAGACAAGTTCCTCGTCCAACCCACCGACACGGCGGCCCAGGCTGCGACGCGCATTGTTGCGCACAATGACATCGGCTTCTTCCGGCCGCGTCGGCGCACGGCCAAAAAAGCTGGCAACCGACACCCCAAGGATGCCTGCCAGCGCGTCAAGCTCTGCGTCCGATGGCTCGGACAAATTTCGTTCCACCTGGCTAAGCCAGCCGACAGACCGTCCGACGGCTTCGGAAACATCGGTCAGTGTCATGCCGCGCCGCTTTCGCAGCACGCGCAGATCATGACCAAGATTGTCAGAAGCGATGGCAAGTGGCATCTTCACCCTCACGTGAAAAAATCACCCAAATTTTCACGGAAACTACCTTGGTGAGTCAATACCAATTTTGCCGCAAGCGAATTCATCCCGGTCCGCTCCGTGAAAATTGCTGAAAAAGTAACCGTGCATTAACCAGTTTCGCGCTTGATCTCCGCAGTATTGGGGGATGACCGGCATTTCAGGCAAAGACATCGCAACGGACGCACGACTACAAGACGGACCTGCTCGGACGGCTGATCGCCCGCAGCCACCCGATGAAGCTTGTGACCACGATGCATGGCTTCACCGGCGAGACCT
>JBCCCA010000005.1:0-35188 GCA_039033735.1 Pseudomonadota bacterium | reverse complement strand
CGGCAGCCACAAGGCTTAGGAACGCAAGCGCGGCCCCAAAACGAAGACCTGCGAAAATATGCGGTGCGGCGGCTGGCACAACGACCTCAAAGAACTCGCGCCACCACGGCGCGCCCAGCGACCGGGACGCCCGGATATAAGTTTCCGGTACATGTTCCATCCCGTGATGGGTGGCCAGCCAAACCGCAAGAAAGACGGTGTATGCGATGACGAAATATTTCGATTCTTCCCCGATCCCGAACCACACAATGGCAATCGGCACCAGGGCAATCGCCGGGATCGGGCGCAGGATATTGAAGAAGGGATAGACGGCCAGCCGCACCAAAGCGACGCGCGCGGTCAAAATCCCCGCCAGAATGCCAAGCGATGCGCCAAGCGAAAAACCAACAACGGCACGCGAGACCGATGTCTTGAGGTCCTTCATCATGACGCCATCGTTGAATAGCTTGACGGACGCTGTCGCGACATCCCAGGGCCCGGGGAACAGGTTTCGGTTGGTCAGTCCAAAGCTGTGTGCGAACTGCCATACCGCGACGACAAAAAGAATCGACAGCAGCGGTTTGGCGAAATCGAGCTTCTTCGACGTCATGTTCCACCTCCAGGATGTGCGACAAGCCTAACAAGCGGCGCGCTTCCCATAATTTTCGTCTGTCAATTTGTTGTCGTAACAAGGCTTTGTCTATTACATGCCCATTTGCCGGGCAGCTCTGCCGGCTCTTGCACCGAAACTGATCTCACAAAGTGTACTTCCATTGCGTTATGCAAATTCAGCACCGCGGCGGCGTTTTTTTAGCAGCAGGGCGCACCGGTGAGTTGCGTCTAAGCTCTGGCGGTTATCTTGGAATACCGTGCGATGCTGCCTGCAGAAGTCAAAGACATCAGCGAAAGTGAAACAGTGACTTTGCGCAGCGCTGGACGTGTCCGCATCGCTGGTTTGACGGTCGTTTTCGGCAAGGGCGATGCGCAGACCACCGCTTTGGCGCCCACCGATCTGACATTGGAGCCCGGCACGTTCACAGCCTTGATCGGACCTTCGGGGTGCGGAAAGTCGACGTTGTTGAATGCGGTTGCGGGTTTTACCGCACCGACGGACGGCAGCGTGCAAGTGGATGGCCGGCAGGTCACGGCGCCGCATCCAAGCGTGGGCGTCATCTTTCAGAACTTCGCTTTGTTCCCGTGGTTTACGGCTCGCGGAAATGTTGACTTCGCGTTGAAGCGATTTGGCTTGACCAAAGAGGAACGGCGCGAACGCGCGATGGCGGCATTGGGCGAGGTCGGGCTGGCCGATCACGCCGGGAAGTTTCCCGGCCAGTTATCGGGAGGTATGAAGCAGCGCGTCGCTATTGCACGCACGTTGGCCGCCGACCCGGATGTCTTGTTGATGGACGAACCGTTTGGGGCGCTCGACGCGCAAACGCGGCTGCGGATGCACGAGCTTCTGACCGGTATCTGGATGAAGCGCCGCAAGACGGTTCTTTTCGTCACCCATGATGTCGATGAGGCCCTGCGCCTGGCGGATGTGATCTACGTCATGTCCTCCGGCCCGGGTCGGATCATCGAAAAAGTACCTGTTCTACTTGACCGACCCCGCCCCGTCGACCGGATGGGTGATGCCTTTCTGACCTTGCGCAGCCAGCTGCTTGGATTGCTGCGCCATGAAGACTGAAGACAAAAACAAACCAACAAGGAGTGAAAGATGTTCTTAAAATCCATACCAGGTGCGATCAGCGCGCTTATCCTAAGCGCGGGCCTTGCAAGCGCGGGTCAGATCACCATCGGGACGGCGCCCAACCTTCAAACGCTGCCCATTGTGGTGGCAATGTCCGAAGGCTACTTCGCCGAAGAAGGGATCGAGCTGGAAACCGTGAAGTTCACATCGGGCAGACGCGCGCTCGAAGCGTTGATCGGCGGGCAGCTCGACGTGGCATTCATGGCGGAATACCCGGTGTCGATCGCATCCCTGCGGGAACAGCCCTTTGGCACGTTTACAACCCTGTCGCGCTACACCGCGAACCGGATGATTTCGAAAGCCTCAATCGGGTTTGAAGACCCCAGCAGCCTCAGCGGTAAGAAAATTGGCACGACGAAAGGTTCGAATACAGAATTTTTCACCGAGGCTTTGATCGAGAAATTTGGCGTCGACGCCGAGGTGATCAACGTGTCACCACCTGACATTGTCCCGGCGCTTGCGCGGGGCGACATAGATGCGGGTATCATGTTCCCGGATTTCTATCCGGCGGCGGAAGAAGCGCTTGGCGAAGACTACCGGGAATACCGCAGCGATGCGTATATCGCCTGGTTCGTTCTGTCCGCCACGCCCGAGATGCTGAATGACCGTCCGGATGAGTTGGCGGCGTTCATGCGCGCATTGATCAAAGCAGAGGCATTTATCGAGAGCAATCCGCAGGGGGCAATGGAAGCGCTTGAGGAGGCCACCGAGGGCCTTTTGTCGATGGAGACGATCAAGACCAAGTTCGCAGAAGCCGAGTATGAGATTGGTTTGGCGAACGGTCTGCTTGATATCCTGGAAACGCAAGCGAATTGGGTCGTCGGCAAAGGTATGGTCGAGGCCGAACCGTCACGCGAGTTGCTTAAAAGCTATCTTGCGACCGGACCTTTGGAAGCCGTTGACGCTTCGCGGATCACCCTGGACTGACCTTTCAAAAGGACGGGTGGCCCTTTCGGGCCACCCGACGCGATTATGGATTTTGACGACGCTTTACGTTCGGGCGACGCTGTTTTGGCCCCTGAGATTCTTCTTACCCCGAATGGGGTGAAGCGCGATTGGGCCATTCAAATCAATGGAACGCGGATTACGGGTGTCGGCCCCGTGTCCGAGTTTCCCAACGCGATCGTCATGCCAGGGCGCGCCATTATCCCGGGACTGGTAGATGCGCATACCCATGTGGGGCAAATATTCGGCAAAGCGCTGATCGGCGGCGAGCCGGCACAAATCTGGCGGCGGATTTGGCACCCTATGGAGCGGGATATGGACGAAGAACAGTCCTATCTTTCGGCAAAGTGGGCGTTTTGGGAAGCAATGCGGGGTGGCTTCACTAAGGTTGTGAATTACGGCCTGAACGGTTTGGACAAGAACGCGGGCGTTCATCGGGCGGCCCATGAAACAGGTATAAGGCTGGTCTCGGCTTGCGGATTGGATGAGTTTTCCGGCGAGATCGGCACGGGCCATGGCAACAAGAGTTGGGCCGAGATTGAAGAGGTGATCCTGGCGCATATCGAGGATTGCGCGGATCACGAAATGATCGCGCCTTCGGTCTGTTGCAGTTCCTTCATGGGGAACACACCCGAGACATTGACCAGGCTTTCAACACTTTGCGCCGACAAGGGCATCCTGCTGCAGATCCATTCGAACGAGCATTTTCCAGAGGTGCATGAATGCATTCTGCGCCATGGAATGCGACCGACTGAGTTGTTGCACAGGTACGGCGTTCTGGGGCCCCATGTGTTGCTGCATCATACGACGCTTGTATCCGAACCCGAGATTGAACTGATTATCGAGACTGATGCAGCCACGTCCTACAACCCGCTTGCGAGCATCTGGAAAGGCAACGCCGTGGCGCCGGCGCTGCGGTTTGCGCAACGCGGTGTGCGTTTCGGGATCGGGTCCGACACGACCTCGGCGGACGGTTTCAAGAACCTGATGGCTGCCGAAGCGTGCCAGAGGGTCGAACATGCGTTGCCCGTGGCCGATTTTTCTTGTGGTGCGGCGTGGACATGGGTTGAAGCTGCCACGACGCAAGGTGCGTCGGCAACCGGAAGTGCAGGTGAGCATGGAGCGCTGGCCGCAGGCCAGGCGGCGGATTTTCTGGTGCTGGACATGATGGCGCCCGAGTGTTTGCCCAGCCATGATTTCGAATGGGAATTGGTGCGTTACTACAACCGTGATCAGGTTGATGCTGTTGTGATCAATGGGCGATTGTGCATGTCGGGTCGAAAACCTGTCGGTTGGGACACCGAGGATTTGCGCCAAGCAGGTATGGCCGCTGCACAAAAGATCACCAGCGCCCCGGATATCGTTCGGTGTCATGGGACATCAGACCAGTATCGCCCTGTTCGGACTTGAGACGTGCCGCGTGCCCGCATTCACATCATCCCGACCTTGGCGCCTGACGACGTCTCGGGGCTGAACCTGCTTATCGCGCAAGGGGCGCTGGACCCAAGCCGTCTTGTTGCGATCCTTGGGAAGACGGAAGGCAACGGGTGCGTCAACGATTTCACGCGCGCCTTTGCCGTGTCGGAATTGAAGCGCTTGCTAGGGGATGACAGCGACGGCGTAACCATGATCATGTCAGGTGGGACCGAGGGAGGCCTCTCTCCACATCTTGTGACGTTTGAAGTGTTGAAGGATGAGGGGGCCGGCCCGGCGATGGCCGTTGGCAGCAGCATCACGCGGGCGTTGGCGCCCCATGAGATTGGAACATTTGCGCAGGTCGAGTGCGTTGCGGATACCGTACGGTCGACGATCGCCTCGGCGGAAATTTCAGCGATGCGTGATGTGCATTTTGTTCAGGTCAAATGTCCGCTTTTGACCAGCGACCGGATTGCGACATCCAAGACGCCGACATCAACGGACGATACCTTGAAGTCCATGGGGCTGTCGCGCGGGGCGTCCGCATTGGGCATTGCGCTGGCCTTGGGTGAAATCGATGCCCCCACGGCGGCACGGGCCTTGTCCGAACATGACAGTACCGTCTGGTCCAGTCGTGCCAGCACGTCGGCCGGTGTCGAATTGATGGGGCATGAGATATTGGTGCTGGGGATGAGTGAGGTCTGGTCCGGCCCGCTGATCGTGGATCACGCCGTTATGACGGATGCCATTGACACCGCGTCCGTTCACGCGGCTATGGCACGGTTGCAGGTCGGGTCGGGCAGCATCCTGCGGGCGCTGTTTGCCAAGGCTGAGGCCTCGAACCATGGCCAGATCAGGGGCGCGCGCCACACCATGCTGAACGATAGCGATATTTCTTCGACGCGCCACGCGCGGGCGATGGTTGGTGGCGCGCTTGGCGGATTGGTTGGGCGCATGGATCTTTTCATTTCGGGTGGTGCGGAACATCAGGGGCCCGACGGGGGCGGCCCGGTTGCATTGATTGCCGAACGAACGGGTTGATGCAGGCCCTTGCGGCTTCAAGCATCCAATTCACTCAGCGAGGCAGTCAGTTCGCGCATGAAGCGCGCTGAGGCGACCGGAAGCGTGCGACCCCTTAACTGGCCCAGAAACAGGTTTCCCGAGGCGACATCACGCTCGGCCAAGGGACGTGATATTAGACCCGTATCCTGCACGGCCTGAAGCCCAATTGGGAATTGAAAACCGATCACATCTTCCCATTGGCCGTAGTGCCGCATGAAGTCGAAACTCTCTGACTCGATCAAAGGATCAATCTTGGCGGACGAAAGCTGCGTTGCCGCGTTCTCCAAAAGAATGCGGACAGCAAATTTCTCGGACGGCGCGATGTGTGGAAACCGTAGGGCATCGCGCAGGCGAACCTCGTCGTTCTCTCCAAGCGGGTGATCGGCACGCATGACGATGTGGATGGGTTGCACGCTGGCATGGACTATTTCGAAATCCACCATCGTCAAAGGTTCGAAGACCAAAGCGATGTCGCTGGCAAATTCCAGCAATTCACGTTCGGCTGCCACACGGTCACGGGCGTTGACCGAAAACGTCACGCCCGGATGCTCATCGCGATAACGCGAAATCTCACGCGGCAGGAAATAGGGCAGAAGTGCCTGTGAACAGGCGATGGATACGTGTCCTCGCCGGACGCCCGACAGGTCGGCGACTTGCGATTTCAGTCGCGCAAAGTCCGAGCTTTGCGTTCGGATATGCTGCAACAACAAGTCGCCGGCAGGATTGAGCCGCACACCGCGGGGAAGGCGTTCAAATATCTCGTATCCGAATTCATCCTCAAACCGGTTGATCCGCCGATTAAGTGCGGAGGCCGTGATGTGCATATCTTCGGACGCTTTGCGGATCGACCCGGCCCGGATAACGCCCTCGATGAACTCGAAATCTTTCAGGTGACGCAAGTCTCCCACCCCCACTAAGAAGCGGTGCAATTTCTGCATAGCTTTTGTGATTTATTAGCATTTGATTTCACACACGCTGCGCCGAATTCTGGGTCTCCGGGCGAGCATCGGGCAAATTCGAAAGAACGACTGGAAACCAGGCATGATTGATGAAATTCCACTCACTTTTGCATCATTGCGTCAGGCCTATTCCGGCGGCACGTCGCCTCAGCAGATCATTGAACAAGTCTATGCGCGGATCGATCAGATCGCCGACCCCCATATTTTCCTTTGTCTGTTTCCGAAAGAAGACCTATTGGCCCAGGCCGCCACCTTGGGGGCATATGACAAGAGCAGGTCGCTTTGGGGGGTGCCGTTTGTCATTAAAGACAACATCGACGTCGCCGGAAAACCGACCACGGCCGCGTGCCCGGACTTTGCCTATGTGCCCGAAAGCACCGCCTTTGTCGTTAAACGCTTGCAAGAGGCGGGTGCGCTGCTGATCGGTAAGACCAACCTTGATCAGTTTGCGACCGGATTGGTGGGGGTGCGCACGCCTTACGGCGCGCCGAAGAACGCATTAGACCCCGAGATTGTGCCCGGCGGCTCCTCCGGCGGATCGGGTGTCGCGGTCGCGCATGGCATTGCCAGCTTTTCGCTTGGAACCGACACGGCCGGATCGGGGCGCGTCCCCGCAGCTTTGAACAACGTTGTCGGTCTCAAGCCGACATTGGGCGCTCTGTCGGCGACAGGTGTGGTGCCAGCCTGCCGCACGCTTGATACGGTCTCGGTTTTTGCACTAACCGTTGCCGACGCCTATGACGCCTTTGCTGTTGCTGCCGTCTACGACCCGACCGACAGCTATGCACGGCCCGTACGCACGCCCCCTCGCGTCGCGCCGCCGCCAGGTCTGACGATCGGCATTCCCTCCGCAGACAGTATCCGCTTTGAAAGCGACGACGTTCAAGCCGCCTCTTTTGCCGCGACTGTTGGCGAATTGGCCTCGTCGGGCACCAAAATCGTCGAGATCGATTTTGCGCCGCTCTATCAGATTGCCGAGATGCTGTATTTCGGTCCCTGGGTGGCCGAACGCTATGTGGCGACGGAACGTTTGATGATCGGCAAGCCAGACGCGCTGCTTCCGGTCACGCGCAAAATTATCAGTTCCGCCGAAGAAAAAACCGCAGCGGAAACGTTTAAGGGCTTCTACAAAGTAAAAGAGCTTGCCAACGCTGTGGCCCCCGCGATTTCGGCTTGTTACGCGCTTTGTGTGCCAAGTATCCCGACCTTTGCCAGCGTCGCCGATTTGGAGGCTGATCCGATGGGTCCGAACAACATGCTGGGGACCTATACAAACTTCGTAAACCTGATGAACCTGTGCGCCATCACGGTGCCCACGCCGGCGCGCAACGATGGACGCCCGGGAAGCGTGACGTTTATTGCCGAAGCAGGCGCCGACGCCAAAGTTGCCGCGATCGCGGCACGGGTCGAGGCGCTGGGTAAGCGTCACTTGGGGGCAACGCGTTGGCCTTTTGAGGCGCATGCTTTGCCAGATGCACCTGCTGAGGACACCATCCGCATCGCAGTTTGCGGTGCTCATATGAGTGGTTTGCCATTGAACGGCACACTGACAGAACGCGGTGCGCGTCTGGTCCGGGCCGATAAGACCGCGCCAGACTACCACTTTTACGCATTGCCCGGCAGCGGTATTGCCCGCCCCGGTCTTGTGCGCACATCACCCGGTCAAGGCGTAAGCGTTGCCGTCGAATTATGGGATATGCCGGTCGATGCATTTGGCGGGTTCATGAAAACGATACCCGCACCACTGGGCATCGGCATACTGACACTTGAAGGCGGTGGCTCGGTTCAGGGCTTTCTCTGCGAGTCCATTGCGACGCTGGACGCCGAAGACATTACAAATCTTGCTGATTGGCGAAAATATCTTGGCGAAGCGCCCGTTTGAAATCCCGCGCCGCCTGTGAACAAGACGACGGTGTGGCTGTGCCTGTAATGATGGCGCGCCACAGCAAAATCTGTCTTGCACCACAAAAGCTGTTGAGCCACGGCGCAAATGCCAAAGCATGCGGTGCATTGTCTGTGGGTCAAGGCGAGCTTGGGTCCAGGCAAGCCGCCGGGAACGGCGAAGCGTCCGTTCGGTATTCGGCCAAGACATCAACATGCGAGCCATTCGTTAGACCTGTGCTCACAAAAAGCCGCTGGTACCGCCAAGAAACCGCGTGCCCTTTGGTGTTCTGCTTATGCTGTGTGTCGCGCGATTCAGTAATTTCATGCGTGGTTCGTCTTGATCCTGCGCAATGGCTGTGTTGGTGGCAGCCGCAGAACGAAAGCGTCGCGTCTGATCGGTTAAGACTTGTCCCATCAAACTGAATTCCCAAAACCTCTCAACGCCGTTCATGCTCGAGTGGCCGCTCGGGCCCGAGACAGGCAACGGCCACCGGCGCCCCTACGAAGTGCGGGTTCAGACGGACCTTAGAGAGCGGCGGCTTTTCGCCACTTTTCTGCGTATTCGCGATACCCGGAGCTGTTGGACGACCGGAACGGAACTGGCCCTAGGTCTTTTGGAAGCGCGTCGGACCTCAGCGCCAGCAGAGCCGCGCCCTGACTTGTCCCCGTTGCGCTTTCCGAAACCAGAATGGGACAGTTTGTTGCGGCGCCCAGCAACGCGCAGTAGCCAGTGTTCTGGGCGAAGGGGCCTTCCAGAATAATGGGGCCCTGATGCCCGGTTAGGGACAGGCACTCTGCCGTCATCATCGCAAGATAAAAATTCAGTGCTGCGATCCGCTCCGGTGTGCCCAGCTTGGGTTCTGACCCAATCCAATGATGTGCGCGTCCTTGAAAAGGGCCGCTTTCGGGGATAACGGCAGGCATGAGGAGGGGGCCGTTTTCCGCAACCGCACTCACCACCGCTGCGTCACATGCAGCGCTTTGGCTGGCACGGATGACGTCGTATTCTCGGCCACCCATGAAACGAGCGGATAACACTGGCTCGCCCAAGCCGTTTACGTTGACCAAGGCGTCGCGGGTAGGGTCCAGGGTTGTCTTTTGCCCACCAACAGTCATGGCGATGACCCATGTTCCCGTTGACACCACGGAAAACGGAGGATCGCGCGAGACAACATGCGGCAGAAGCGACGCGTTGGAGTCGTGTATGCCGCACAGGACCGGTGTGCCGGGTGCAAGGCCAGTTCTGGCAGCTATATCGGGCAGAACGGGACCGAGGACGTCGGTGGATTTTCGCGCGACCGCCATCTTGTCCTTGATGCCCAGACGGTCTGTGAGCGAAGAAAATTCCGCCCTAAAGGGGTCCCAGAGATCCGTGTGGCACCCGAGGGATGAGACATCACAGGCAAGAACACCGGTCAACCGATGACCCCAGTATTGGGGATAGGTGACGATGGATGCTGTGCGGTCGAGAAGCGTCGCATCTTGCGAAAACTGCCAGTGGATCTGGGCGCCAAGGTTCAGCCCCGCCGGCAGCCTTGGGGCGCCCGTTTCCTCAAAGGTCGGCCGAAGTGCGTTGTACTCGGCCGCCACGCGATCGGGCCCGGTGTGTTCGTAATCGAGTACCGGTGCGGCAAGACTTCCGTCATCGGCAATGAGGGCACCCGACGCGCCATGCGTCGTGATCGAAATCGCATCGACACCATGCTCCTTATTAAATTGCACCAGTGCCCCTAGAAGGAAGGTCCAGATTTTCTCGACATCAAAGTGTGGATAAGGGGGATCGTCCAAAACGCGATTGGGCAGCGTCACGACCGCTACCTCGGACAGATCGACGGTTGCGACAAGTGCCAGCTTCGCATTGGTTTTCCCGATATCGATGACCGCGACGTGCTGGGGTGTCATGGCATGTGAAACACCGGCGTCAACGACACCACGACTGGCTTGTTGTCAGGTTGAGTCTCCATGATGTCGGCCATGTGCGCCCACCAACGCTGCATGACAGCATGCCCCGGAAGGGCATCCATCGTGTGGTCGTCGGTACGCCAAAGAACGCCAAAAAGCGTGCTGGTTTTGTCGTCCAGATAGATCGAATAATCTGAGATACCTGCGTCCTTTAGCAAGGTCGTAAGCTCGGGCCAGATTTCGTCATGGCGTTTCTGATACTCGTCTTTGCAGCCTGGGTTGAGGTGCATCTTGAAGGCGAATTTTTCCATCACGAAGGTCTCCATATCGACCAGAGCCTTGGCAAGGCGATGACCGAAATCAAGAGTGCGCCGATGACAATCGACATCACGATCCCCGGGACATTCAGCAAGCCAAGCCCGAACGTCACCAACCCCATGACAAACGCCGCGATGACAACGCCGGGGATCGAGCCCGCACCGCCCAGAATGCTGACGCCGCCAAGCACGACCATGGTTACGATTTCGAGTTCCCACCCGAAGGCGATGGAAGGCCGTGTTGAACCAAGCCGTGACGTCAAGCAAATCGCGGCGACGCCAGACATAAGGCCTGTCAGCAGAAACAAAATGAATTTCACTCGACCGACCCGAATTCCGGAAAACAGCGCGCCAGTGGCGTTATTGCCGATAGCATATATGGCGCGGCCAAAGTTCGTCGTGTGAAGAAGAACGGCATAGATCGCTGCGATGATCGCGAACAGCACGAACTCGAACGAGATCACCCACCACACATAGCCCTGACCGAAGAATGCAAATTCGGGGGGGTATCCGCGATAGGCCTGGTCGCCAAGAACAATGAAACTGATCCCGCGAAACAGGCTCATGGTTCCGATGGTGACGACGATGGAAGGCAGTCCAAGCCCGGTCACCAGGAAGCCATTGAATGCACCACACAACACGCCGACGGAGAGCCCGATCAAGACGAGACCCGGCGTGTCGACACCCACTTGCACTGCGGCGCCCATTGCGGTGGAGGCCAGGGCGATGATCGCTGCGACCGAAAGGTCGATCTCGCCCGAGATGATCAGAAGCGCCATCGCAAAGGCGATCATCGCCTTTTCTGTGAAATTGAACGTTGCATCCGAAAGGTTCCAGGCATTCAGGAAATAGGGTGACGCAAAGGAGTTGGCGACAAAGATGCCAATGGCGACCAGCAGCAGCAGGCTTTCCCAGCTTTTCAGGTTCCGCTCCAATGGCGATTGCAGGCGATCGGGGATGCTGCGTGTTGTGCTCATGCCGCATGCTCCGCGCGTTTCAAGATGATGCGACCCGGTGTTCGGTTGGCCTGGGCATTCAGAACGACCGCAATGATAATCGCCCCACCCGAAATGGCCATTTGCCAGAAGGGTGAAATATTCACGACCGGCAGGGCGTTGGCGATAATCCCCAGAAACAAAGCGCCCAAAAGTGCACCCTGCACAGTCCCGATGCCGCCCATGATGGACACGCCGCCAATAACGCAGGCCGCAACGACCGTCAGCTCAAAGCCGCCCGCGACATCGACATAGGCAACGGCGAACCGCGACACCCAGAGATATCCCGTCAGGCCGGCAATGGCCCCGGACATGGTGAACGCCCAGAACTGTGTTCGACCAACATTGATCCCGGCGTAGGTGGCTGCGTGTGGATTGCCTCCCGCCGCATAGAACGCACGTCCAAGTGTCGTGCGCGTCATGACAACCGAAAACAGGATCACGGCGGCAATTGCGATCCAGCTAAGGACCGGCAATCCCAGAACATCCGACCGTGGAACAGCCTTGAAGGCGTCGCTCATCTCGTGGCTGTTCACCCATTTGCCTTCTGTCAGAAGGAAGATGATCCCGCGAAAGATAGTCATGGTGCCAAGGGTAACGACGATGGGCGGTATGGCCAGTTTCCAAACCAGGATGCCATTGAACATTCCCAGAAGTGTGCCGAACCCGATTGCAATAATGACAATGGCGATGATTGGCAGACCTGGCACGGCGATGTTGATCAGAGATACGACCATGCCCGTCAAAGCCAGGTTTGCCGCGACGGAAAGGTCGATACACTTGGTCAGGATCACGATCATCTGGCCGATTGCCAGTAGGATCAGGGGCGACGTGTCGTTGAAGACGACAACAAGATTTGAGGGCGTGACAAAGGCCGGAAAGCGCGACGCAATCACCACCAACAGCACTCCGATGGCAATGAGCAGAAGAAGTTCGCGAGACGCAAGTATCCGTTTCATTGCGCTGCCTCAGCTATTCCGGCGGCGTGCGCAACCAGCGTCTCGGGTGTGATATCTTCCTGATCCAGTTCGGCGGCAATCCGACCCTCGCGCATCACGATGACCCGGTCCGACATGCCAATGATTTCCGGGATCTCCGAACTGACCATGATAACGGCCAGGCCCTGGGCCGCCAGTTCGGCCATGAATTCATGCACCGCCGCTTTAGACCCTATATCAATGCCTTTGGTTGGTTCGTCCAGGATGATGACCTTGGGCTGCGTGGCGAGCCATTTTGCGATCACCACTTTCTGTTGATTGCCGCCCGAAAGATTGCCGACATCCATATCCAGGGACGCTGCGCGCAGGTCGAGGCGTTGGGTGTATTCGCGCGCAAGTTTGAACTCTTCGGCAAGTTTCAGGAAACCGCTGCGGGATGTTCGGTTAAGCGACGGTAGTGTTACGTTTTGGAAGATCGGCAAAGCGCCAATCGCGCCCTGCCTGCCTCTGTCCTCTGGAACATAGACGATACCGCTTCGCACGGCCGCCGACGGAGAGCGGATGGTGACCGGCACATCGTCTATTGTTACCGTCCCGCCAGACGGGCAGGTGATGCCAAAAAGCGCCTGCATGAATTCCGAGCGCCCTGCGCCGACAAGCCCGTAAAACCCAAGGATCTCGCCGCGCCTAAGCCTGAACGTAATGTCCGCGAATTCTGTCGGGTGCGTGTAGTCTTCGACAACAAGCACTTCCGCGCCCACGTTGTGATCGCGCTCCGGAAATATCTGGCTGACATCCCGTCCAACCATCATTTTGACGAGCTCCGGTTCGCTTACATCTTCGATGGCGCCTTCGCCGACCATCTGTCCGTCCCTGTAAACCGTGTAGAAGTCTGCGATCCGGAAAATCTCGTCAAACTTGTGACTTATGAACAGGATGGCCTTGCCCTGGCGTTTAAGGCTCTCAACAAGAGCATAAAGTTCTTCAATTTCCTTCTGGCTGAGAGCCGCCGTAGGTTCATCCATGATCACAACGCGCGCGTCGATAGAAAGCGCGCGCGCGATGGCCACCAGATGCTTGTTCGCAGTCCCCAGTTCCTTCAGCGTTGTGCCCGGGTCGATTTTCGCACCGATCCCCGCCAAGAGCGCGCGCGCGCCTGCGACCATCGCGCGTTTGTCGATTAGACCAAACTTGCCGCGCGGCGCGTGCCCAAGAAAGATGTTTTCGGCCACTGACAACTCATCAAACAAAACGGTTTCCTGATGGATCGCTGTGACGCCGGCGGTTTCGGCCGACTGCGGTGTCGGAAAGCGAACAGCTTGGCCCGCAACTTGAATTTCCCCGTCCTCCGGTTGGTAAATCCCTGTCAGGACTTTGACCACCGTCGACTTGCCCGCACCATTCTCGCCGACCAGTGCCGTCACTTTCCCGGGGTAAAGCCGAAGCGATACGTCCGAAAGTGCCCGCACGCCTGGAAAGGTCTTCGTGATCCCCGAAAGCGACAGCAAGGGTTCGATGTCAGATGCGGCTTGGGGGGGCACGTCTTGTCTGATCTCCAACTGCATCGGCCGGGTTCACATCTCAGAGGGCTGTGTGTTGGTCCGGCGTGGACGAAGCCCACGCCGGAACCTGTTCAGATCAAAAGATCGACTTGAACTGATCGATGTTCGAGCTGTCATAGGTGAACGGATCAGCCATGGCAGCTGTGTTGGTATCATCCAGTGTCACCGCACCCATACGACCCATCGGGACCTCGGCGCCGGGGCCCGCTTCGGCGCCTTTGGCCAGCGCGGCTGCAAGCATGGTTGCCGAGTACCCAAGATCAATAGGGTTCCAGATCGCGAAGCTTTTGGTCGCGCCCGAGTCCACGCAACCCGCCATTTCAGATGGTAGGCCCAGACCGGTGACGTTGATTTCACCAATTTTGCCTGCATCAGTTACGGCCTGACAGGCCGCAAGGATGCCCACGGTCGTTGGCGCGATGATCGCCTTCAGGTCGGGGTAGGACGACATAAGGCCTTGCGCTTCGCGGTAGGATTTGTCGGACAGGTCGTCGCCATAGACCGTCGCGGCCAGGTTTACGCCCTCGTAGTTGGGCAGAACCTCCTTGGCGGCGGCGATCCAGGCATTCTGATTTGTGGCCGTCGCGGTCGCCGAAAGAATGGCAACATCACCGCCGTCCGGCATGTGATCCGCAGCAAGTTTGATGATAGTATTGCCAATCAACGGGGTTGACGAGGGATTCAGATGCATCTGTCGACCTTCGGGCGCCACGCCAGAATCCCACGAGATCACCGTGATGCCGCGCTGCATCGCCTTTTTAAGCGCCGGAACGACAGCATCTGGATCATTGGCCGAAATCGCAATGGCATCAACGCCCTGCGCGATCAGCGAATTGATAACTTCGATCTGACCCTCGGCGGTGGTATCGGTCGGACCGGTATAGATGATTTCGACATTGCCAAGCTCGGCAGCCGCTTCTTCTGCGCCTTCTGCGGCGGCTTCAAAGAAGCCGATGCCAAGAGCTTTGACCACAAGGGCGATGCGCATGTTGTCCTGCGCCATTGCCGTTGATCCCATCATACTCGCCGCAAGGCTAAGCCCGGCAACTACTGAAGTGAACGTGCGACGTTTCATTTTATTCCTCCCTGAAAGTCACATTGCATAAGTCTTCTGTGAGGTGGTTAGGAGGCCGCCTCTTCCTCGCGAACGCCGCCAGACATGGCGACGATCAGTTTTACGTCTGCAGCCTCAAGCATGGCTGCTGTTGTGTCCGGGATGCCGTCATCGGTGATGACGGTGCTGATGCGCTCAAGCGGGCACAGAACAAGACTGGATCGTTGGCTGAACTTCGAGCTGTCCACGAGGATCACCAATTCGTCGGCTTGGCCGATCAGCTTTTGCTCGGCCTGGATCAGCAACGGGTCCGCCTCCATCAGGCCAATCGGCCCCATGCCCTGCGCCCCCATGAACATTTTCCGGGCATAGAAATTCCGGGTCACGTCATTGTCGAAGGGCGAGAGAATGATGTTCTGTTCACGGTAGATCGTGCCGCCCGACAGCATGACAGTGTTCTTGGAGTGCTTCAGAAGGTGTTCCGCGATCGGGAAAGAGTTGGTGAAAACCTGAAGGCGCCGCGTTGCAAGTGGATGCACCATCTGGAACGTCGTTGTCCCACCGTTGATGATGATGCTGTCGCCATCTTCGCACATCTCTACGGCGGCGCGGGCGATGGCCTGTTTTTCGTTAATTCTCAAAGTTTCGTTCACAGCGAACGGGCGACCGGCCAAGCCGACGAATTGCGGCGGCGTCATCGCCTCGGCCCCGCCACGTACGCGGCGAAGCTTCTGTTGCATATGCAAGGTCGAGATATCGCGCCGGATCGTGGCTTCGGACACGCCCGTCAAGCTGCACAGGTCCACGACAGTCACAACCGGGCGATCCTGAACCGCTGAAAGGATAACTCTATGTCGCTCTTTCTCGTGCAAGTGCGCCTCCCATGTCCTGAACGGTGCGCAGATTCGCCAAACCTGTCAATCAGTTTCAATCAAGTTCAATCATTCTGCGCCGCAGCATGATTGATTTTGACGGTTACTGATTGACTTATTGCGGCTCGACGTCAAGGCTACAGGAGACACAACGCCACCGAAGACCCCGGGCGACAGCGAGGACAACATGTTGAAATCGGTAGAAAATCAACTTCTGGTGAACCGGTGGAGTGAGGAGGCTGCGGCAGGAATGTCCGAATCGGATTTGCTGCTCTATCGCTCGAACATCCTTGGATCAGACAAGCGGGTGACGAACTATGGCGGTGGGAATACGTCGGCAAAAGTGATCGAGACCGACCCGTTGAGTGGAGAGGACGTGGAAGTCCTTTGGGTCAAAGGGTCAGGCGGTGACATCGGGTCCATGAAGCTTGACGGGTTTGCCACGCTTTACATGGAAAAGCTGACCGCCCTCAAAGGACTTTATCGCGGGGTCGAGTTCGAGGACGAGATGGTCGGCTACCTGCCGCACTGCACCTTCAAATTGAACCCTCGGGCGGCATCCATCGACACGCCGCTGCACGCTTATGTCCCGCGCAAACATGTCGATCACGTGCATGCAGATGCGATCATTGCAATTGCAGCCTCACAAAACTCGCGTGACCTGACACAACAGATCTTTGGGGATCGTATTGGCTGGTTGCCGTGGAAGCGTCCCGGCTATGAGCTGGGCCTTTGGTTGGAAAAGTTCTGCCTTGAGAACCCGGAGGCTGACGGCGTGGTTCTTGAAAGTCATGGTCTTTTCACTTGGGCCGATACCGCCAAGGACTGCTACGATTGCACGATCGACGTAATCAATGTCGCAACCGGTTGGTTGGCAACGCGGACGGCAGATGTCCCGGCCTTCGGTGGGGCCATCCATGAAAGCCTGGCCCAATCCGAACGTCGCGAGATTGCGGCGCGATTGATGCCTGCGATCCGTGGATTCGTAAGCGACAACCAGCATATGGTTGGACATTTCAACGACAGCGATGCCGTGCTTGAGTTTGTGAATTCCAAGGAAATGGAGCCCCTCGCAGTGCTCGGAACGTCGTGCCCCGACCATTTTCTACGCACGAAAATCCGCCCTCTTGTGGTCGGCTTTGATCCGGCAACAAACAACGTCGACGCGGTATTGGAGGGACTTCCAGCACAAGTCGCCACGTACCGCGACGACTACACGGCGTATTACCAGCGGTGCAAACACGCCAACTCGCCCGCACTGCGGGACCCGAATGCGGTTGTTTACCTGATCCCAGGCGTCGGCATGATCACCTTTGCCAAGGACAAGGCGACCGCGCGGATATCGGGCGAGTTCTATGTCAATGCAATCAACGTGATGCGCGGGGCAAGCGCGGTCAGCGCATACTGTGGTCTGCCCGAACAGGAAGCCTTCGATATCGAGTATTGGCTGCTGGAAGAAGCCAAGCTTCAACGCATGCCCAAGCCCAAGTCACTTGCTGGCCGCGTGGCACTCGTCACCGGGGGGGCAGGCGGGATCGGCTCGGCAACGGCCGAGCGTTATTTGGCCGAGGGCGCGTGCGTCATGATCGCAGATATCAACGCCGACGGTCTGGCGACGGCTGAAGCGGCGCTGACCGAGAAATTCGGGAAGGATGTGGTGCGGTCTACATCGATGGACGTGACAGACGAAGCTGCTGTCTCGCGCGCTATGACTGAGACGGCGCTGGAATTCGGCGGCATCGACATTCTGGTCTCGAACGCCGGCATCGCGTCGTCGGCCCCGGTCGAGGAGACAACGCTCAAGCTGTGGAACCAGAACATGGACATTTTGTCGACCGGCTATTTCCTGGTCAGCCGCGAGACCTTCAAGATGATGCGCGTGCAGGGCATTGGCGGGTCGATTGTCTTTGTCGCCTCGAAAAATGGACTTGCCGCGTCGCCGAATGCGTCGGCCTATTGCACAGCTAAGGCGTCAGAAATCCACCTTGCCCGTTGCCTCGCGCTTGAGGGTGCGGAAGCTGGCATCAGGGTCAATGTCGTGAACCCGGATGCCGTTCTGCGAGGGTCCAAGATCTGGGAAGGCGATTGGCTTGATCAGCGCGCATCGACCTATGGCACCGACAAAGAGGGTCTGGAAGAGATGTATCGCAACCGATCCATGTTGAAGCGCTCGGTCCTGCCGGGGGATATTGCCGAGGCGTGCTATTTCTTCGCGGCCGAAACCTCGTCCAAATCAACCGGCAACATACTGAATGTCGACGCGGGCAATGTTCAAGCGTTCACGCGGTAAAGGAGGGGGGGCGAGAGCATGGGGTACACGAGCGCTAGAGAACAGTTTGGCCATTGGGGCATAGATGCCGAGGCCGCGATCAAGCGCCTGCAGGACATCCCGATTTCGGTTCATTGCTGGCAAGGTGACGACGTGGTCGGCTTCGAAAATCAGACCAGTTCGTCCGGCGGCGGTATCCAAGCGACCGGAAATCACCCTGGGCGTGCACGCAATCCCGACGAACTTCGTACCGATCTGGAGTTCGCCTATTCGCAAATTCCTGGCGCACATCGGCTTAACCTGCATGCCATGTATCTGGACACGGATGAGACGCCTGATCGCGACGAAATCGAGTACCGCCATTTCGCACCGTGGGTCGATTGGGCGAAGGACCAAGGCATTGGACTGGATTTCAACCCGACCTTTTTCGCGCATGCCAAAGCCGACGACAATCTTACGCTGTCCCACCCGAACCAGAGCATTCGTGACTTTTGGATCGAACATGGACGACGGACACGCGACATCGCCGCCAGAATAGGGCAGGAACTCGGGTCGCCCGCAGTCAACAACATTTGGGTGCCCGATGGATATAAGGACATCCCCGTCGACCGGATGGCGGCCCGAGCCCGGCTTGAGGCGTCGTTGGACACGATGCTGTCGCAGGCCCATGACACCATGCTGGACGCCGTCGAATCCAAGCTTTTTGGCATAGGTGTCGAAGCGTGCACCGTGGGCAGCCATGAATTCTATCTTGGCTATGCGATCCGAAAGGGCACGCTCTTGTGTCTTGATATGGGACACTTTCATCCAACGGAAAACATCGCAGACAAGCTGTCGGCCGTATCGCTTTCAATGCCTGAGATCCTGTTGCACGTGTCGCGCCCCATGCGGTGGGACAGCGACCACGTGATCCTTTTGAACGACGATATTCTTGCGATGGCGCACGAATTGGTCAGCGCAGATCTGCTTGGACGGACCCGTATCGGGTTAGATTTCTTCGATGCCACCATCAGCCGCACGGCCGCGTGGGTGATCGGCACACGCAATATGCAAAAGGCTTTGCTTCACGCTTTGCTCAAACCCTGGGACAAGTTGCGGGCGGTAGAGAATGCGTTGGATTTTTCCGCCCGCTTGGCCTTGACTGAGGAGCTCAAGGACCTGCCCTATGGGGCTGTTTGGGCCGAGTTCTGTGCAAGAAACAACGCGTCCGTTGGCACCGACCTTATTGCAAGGCTTGAAGTTTACCAAAACGCGGTCGCTGACAGATAGTGCTTATACGCTCGTCAAGCAGAAAAGCCGCTGATCTTGTTGATGGCCCGAAAAATCAGCAACAAACGAACCAATACTCACTGGCGGAGAGACACTAGCTGGTTTTTAGACTTATGTGCGATTCAGTTCGCTGAACGTGAGTTAAAGGTGTGAAGAACTCTCAAAGCAGGGATCTGTTATGCACCATTGAGTTTTGATGCTGTTTCTCAAGTCGACCTGTTGGCAGAAGTCTTGGGAGGGAACCGATACACCCTAAAAGCACTTCTAATTGCAATCACTTAAAGAAAGATTTGGTGGAGCCAAGGGGGGTCGAACCCCTGACCTCTTGCATGCCATGCAAGCGCTCTCCCAACTGAGCTATGGCCCCGAAACCAAAGGCGCGCAGGCGACGCGCCGTGCGTGGTTAGTAGCTTGCTGCCGCGCACGCAAGCAAAATCGACGTCAGTCGTCGTCCTCTTTGGCGACATCCGCGATGTCGTCGAGGGAAACATCATCATCATCGTCGTCGTCTTCCAGGACGTCATCGCCCAGATCGACATCCGCATCTTCTTCTTCATCATCGTCGAGGATGATGTCATCATCTTCCTCAAGCTCTTCTTCCTTCTTCTTGGTCGAAGCGGCGTCGGATTTATCGGCCGACAGGCTGCGTTTGCCCTTTCCGGTGTCCAGGGTCACGACTTCGCCCGTGTAAGGGCTGATGATCGGGTTCTTGTTCAGGTCGTAGAACCGCTTGCCGGTTTGCGGACAGACCCGCTTGGTGCCCCATTCTTCTTTAGGCATGGCTCATAGCGTCCTTTTTAAATTTGGATTTGGCGGCAGTTGCCACATGGTGGCGCGGCTGTCAAAGCCTTTCGCGCCGCGTGTCGGCGATGTAGGCTCTGTTAGGCACAGAACAAGGCGGGACATGCAGGATTTTACACTCAAGGCAGCACCTGATGTGACGGTGACGCTGCGTCGGTCGACCCGCGCGCGGCGTATCTCGCTCCGGGTGTCGTCCCTGGACGGTCGGGTCACGCTGACCTTGCCGCCAGGCACGCCTGAACGAGCGGGCCGCGCCTTCGCCGAAGAAAAGGCGCGCTGGCTGCAACAGGCGGTCGGCAAGGTCGCGGCCTCTGTCCCGGTGGCATTGGGCACAGAGCTGCCGGTGGCGGGCCACATGCGGCGTGTGGTTCCGGGGCAGGGGCGTGCGGCACGGCTTGGCGAGGATAGCATCGCGGCCCCGCTGGGGCGCGAGGGGCCTGCGATCGAGGCCTTGCTCAAGCGCGTGGCCCGCGATCACTTGGACGCCGCCGTTGCCCGCTATGCCGCCGCGTTGGGCCGGACGCCAGGCAAGGTATCGTTGCGTGATACGCGCTCGCGCTGGGGATCGTGTTCGTCCGAAGGGAATCTGATGTTCTCGTGGCGACTGATCCTCGCCCCCAGCCAAGTGCTTGACTATGTGGCCGCTCACGAAGTGGCCCATCTCGCACATATGGATCATTCGCCCGCCTTTTGGTCGGTCGTCCAGGACCTTTTTCCCGATCACAAGGCGCAGCGTGCTTGGTTGCGCCGCGACGGCCCGCACCTGCACAGGTATCGCTTTCGAAGTGATGATTGACCCCGCAGTGGTTTGTGATCACATTCTGTTCCATGTTGACCCGATCCGCCGACCCGCTTCCCGCGGCCCATGACCGCGTCTATCGCGCGCTTCGGGGCCAGATTATGCATGGCGAGCTTGAACCAGCCATGGCACTGACCCTTAGGGGCATTGGTAAGGAGTTCGACGTGTCGATGACGCCCGCGCGCGAGGCGGTCCGGCGCCTTGTGGCGGAAGGCGCGCTGACCTTGTCGAATTCCGGCCGCGTCTCGACCCCCGAATTGTCACACGAACGGATCGAAGAGCTTGCAGCTCTGCGCGCGCTTTTGGAAACCGAACTGGCCAGCCGCGCCCTGCCACGCGCCCATTTGGCGTTGATCGAACGGTTGAACATGATCAATCACGAGGTGGCGGAAGCTGTCGCAAAAGGCGATGCGGTCTCCTACATCCGGCGCAATCTGGAATTTCACCGCACCCTGTACTTGCGCGCGCAGGCGCCTGCGATGCTGGCGATGGCTGAAACAGTGTGGCTTCAGCTTGGGCCGACCATGCGCAAGTTGTATGGACGGATGCGGCAGGGCAAGCCGCCCGAAAGCCATCGCATGATCCTTGCCGCTTTGCGCGCGGGCGATGAGCCGGGGCTAAGGCTGGCCGTTCGCACCGATGTGACACAGGGGCTTCGGATGCTTGCCGCCTGACGGCATCGCATCGGGCGACGTGAGCTAACCCTTCCGCACATCCTGTCTCGTCCAGACTGAGGTCTGAACACCCAAATCCAAGGTTCAGGCGTCAAGAAACTCGGTCAGGGCGGCGCCGACATCGCTAGGATGGGTTTGCAAAAGCGTATGACCTGCGTCCTTGATTTCGACATGTCTGGCGGCGGGGTTCAGCCGGGACAGTCCGCTGATTGCGCGCTTCGGGATCACCGGGTCAAGCGTGCCCCAGATCGCCAGAACCGGCAGCCTGCGTTCGGCCACGAGGCGGTGCGCTTCGACATCCGGCTGATCAAGGGTATGGCGCCGCGATGACAGGATCGCCGGAAGGTAGCCCCGCATCCGGGTCTCGGCCGCTTGCCGGTCCTCGAAATCCGGAATGACAGTCGCCATGCTTTTGTGCTCGATCAACTCGCTGCGCAACATGACACCGCCAAAGACGCGCATCATCCAATCGCCGATAACGGGTGCCCGCCAAATCCAACCCGGCTCGACCCCTGCCGTATCGGCCAACCCTGACGGCGCCACCAGGATCAGGCGTTCGACCCGCTCGTCCCGTGCTGCAAAGGCGGTGGCAATCTGTCCGCCCATGGAAAACCCCAACAGGGTGATCGACCCATTCACCGCTTGATGCTCAAGCAGCGCCGCAAGCTGGTTCAGGAAGAAAGGAACTGTCTGCGCCCCACGCGCGCGATCCGAAAACCCACGACCGTACAGATCATACATCAGAACGCGGTAACCAAGCGCGACAAGCGTGCGTTCCGTCGCGGCAAAAATGAAAGAAGGCGTCGAGACACCGTGGATGCAAACAACGACCGGGCCATCCGTATTGCCAGCCCATCGATAATGCGTCGCGCCTTGTGGCAAGGCGGCCATCTCGCCGGGGGCACGGGACTGCAACATCGTCGTCATGGGACGTCGCGCGCGTTCGGCCAAAAAGGGCCAGGCCGCAACGACAGCCAGAAAACACAACACCCAGAACATCACGCCGGCAAAATGCCTTCCTGCACCAGGCGCGACCGCCACCCTGCGGCCTCGTCAAAGACATGGCCCTTCCAACCGCGCGCTTCGGCAGCAGCGATGTTCTCGGCCTTGTCATCGGCAAAAATTAGGTCATTGCCCGCTAGCCCCGACCCTTGTTCCAGCGCGGCATAGATCGCGGGATCAGGCTTCACAAGTTTCAGGCGGGCCGAGAGGTACACCTCATCGAACAGGGTTAGCACGGGGTGTAATTCCTGCGCGATTTCAAACGTTTCCGCGCCGAAGTTCGATAGGGCAAGGACACGAATACCGGTAGCCTGCACTTCGTCGAACACCTGAGCGGCACCGGGCACGGCATCCTGGAACATCGCGGCCCAATCATCGATCCAAAGCCGGATTTCATCGGCCCACTTCGGATGGGCAGTGGCATGGGCATAAAGTGTCTCGCGGGCGGGTGCGCCCCGGTCAACTTCAAGGTTCACCGCCTCGATCCCCGTCTCGGCAAAGAAGGTGGCACAGCCGTCCGCGCCCAGTCGCGCGGTGTAGTACCCGACCGGGTCCCAAATCCCGAGGACATTGCCAATGTCCCACACCACTGCCTGAACCATGCCTATACCCTTTCTGCGCGATCGACCTCGCCCGAGCGCCGCGCCACTGCTTCGCGCCAGATCAGTACCATGCCCGAAACAAGGATCAATGCGATCCCGATCAGCGCCCACAGGTCCGGCCACTCATCGAACACCGCAATCCCCCAAAGCACGGACACCGGAAGCGCGATATATTCGAAGGGCGCGATGAACGCGGGTTCGGATCGCCGATACGCTTCGGAAATCGCAAATCCTGACACCGCAATTGACACTCCAAGCGCAAAAATAAGAGCGGCATCAAAGGGTTCCGGCCAAATCCATGCGCGGAACAGGAAGGAAAGCGACGGGTGATCAAACTGATCGAATTGCCCATACCCAAAGGTCACACCGGCCACCGCCGCCACGCACAGCATGATGATTTGGGTGAAGAATGTCAGCGTGACGGCATTCTCGGTGTCCCCCATTTGGCGGGTGTAAATGTGCAGCATCCCATAGCCCGCGGCGGCGCCGATCGGCAACAATGCGGCGATCTGGAAGGCTTCTGTCCCAGGCCGTAAGACGATTAGAACGCCCAGCAGTCCGACACCAATCGCCGCCCAGCGGCGCGGCCCAACCGTTTCCCCCAGGAAGAAAATCGAAAACAGCGCGATCAGGAACGGGCTCACGAAAAAGATCGCCACCGCTTCGGCCAGCGGCATCGCGGCAAGTGCCAGAAAAAAGCAAAGGTTCGCGCAGACCACGCACAACCCGCGCAGGATGTGCTGCTTTAGCCGTGTCGTGCGGAATTGGACGCGTTCGCCCGTGAGCGGTACGATCAGCACCATCAAGACCACCGCAGCAATCACCGTGCGCAAAAACGTTAGCTGATAATGCGGATAATCCGACGACAGGAACTTCACGATTACATCCACCGCCGTGAAGCCGACGGTCGCAAACAGCGCCCAAAGAGCGCCCGACAATGGCGTGCGGTCCGTCGCAAGGGCCATGGGGTCATCCGAATCGATTGAAGATGTCGCCAGAATACGCCTGACTGCAGGCGGGGAAAGCTCTGATCTGCTGGGCTTACGGGCGCCCCCCGCAGCCGCCTGGGCAGAGGGGATGCGCCCTACCGAAGCGCGCGGTCCAGCGCATCCAAAAACCGGCTTCGATCCGCCTTTGAAAACGCGCGCCCGCCGCCCTGGCGGAAGGGATCGGCAGCGCGAAGGTCCGCCGCCAGATCGCGCATGGCCAGCGCCTCGCTCACATTCCGCGCGGTCAAAGTCTCGCCATTCGGCTTCAACACGCGCGCGCCCGCAGCCACGCATTTTGCGGCCAGCGGAATGTCTCCGGTGATGACGACATCGCCGGTGCCAGCACGCTCGGCAATCCACTTGTCGGCTTCATCGGCGCCGTCCGGGACAAAAACGCTTTCAATCAGGGGATTTCGCGAAGGGCGGATCCCCCCGTTGGACACCATCGCCACTGACACCCCGTGCCGGGTCGCCACCGTTTCCACCTCGGCTTTCACCGGGCAAGCATCGGCGTCTACGTAAATCATGCCGCCAGATGTTTGGCGTGAAATGCGATGTGGTCTTCCATGAAACTCGCCACAAAGAAATAGGAATGGTCATAACCGTCCTGCATGCGAACCTTGGCGTTGGATTGACCGGCAACTGCCTGGGCCAATGTCTCGGTTCGCAGCAGCGGGCCGAACTGATCTGCCGTCCCGGTGTCAGTCAAGATCGGCAGGTCCAACGCGCCGCTGGCCGCCAACAGACTGGCATCATGCGCCCGCCCGGCCTCGACCGAGCCCAGATAGGCGGTGAACTGCTTCTGGCCCCATTCGCTGTCGACCGGGTTGCAAATCGGTGAAAAGGCCGAAACCGACCGGAACCGCCCGGGCGATTTGGCCGCTAACGTCAACGCCCCGTGCCCGCCCATCGAATGACCAGTGATCGCCTGCCGGTCCCGGTCCAGCGGGAAGGCCGCGAACATCGCATCGCTCAAGTCGCCCAGCACATAGGTTTGCATCCGAAAATGCGAGGCCCACGGGGCTTCAGTTGCATCCACATAAAACCCCGCACCCTGGCCAAGATCAAAGGCGTCATCATCAGCGATACTGTCGCCCCGAGGCGAGGTGTCGGGGAACACAACAGCGATCCCATGTCGCGCCGCAAACCCTTGCGCGCCCGCTTTGACCATCGCGTTCTCATGCGTGCAGGTCAGACCCGACAAATAAAACAGGACCGGCACCGGCCCATCCGCCTGTGGCCGGAACATACCAAAGGTCATTTCGGTCCCGGTCGCAGCCGAAGCGTGCCGATACACCCCTTGCACACCGCCGAAGCACTTGTTTTCGCTTACCGTTTCCATGTCGTTCCCCTAGAGTGTTTCAATCCAAGCAATTGTGGCTGCGACCGTAACAACCGAAAGCGCCGTCGAAAACAGGATGGCGGCCGATACCCGCTGCGGCGCCACGCGGTAGTGCTGGGCAAGTATAAAGACATTACCAGCCACCGGCAGCGCGGCGGCCGCGATCATGACGCCAGCGGCAAACGGTTCGACCGGGAAAATCACAAGCACGCTGATGGCCACGGCTGCGGGATGCAAGACCAGTTTGGCGAAAGACAGCCAAAGCGCGACACTTGCTCGCTCGGCGCTTTTGGACGCCAAGGATGCCCCGATCGCGAAAAGCGCGCCGGGTGTCGCTGCCGCCCCCAACAGGGTCAGAAACTCGGTGCCGACATCAGGCATCGGCAGACGGAAGCCGGACCAGACAAATCCCAGAACGATCGAAACGATCATCGGGTTCTTCAAAAGCCCCATGACGATCGTGCCTAGGATGGCGACGGAAAGCGTACCGCCACTTGCCGTCACCAATATGACCACCAGCGAACCAAAGATGATCAAATCCACCGACAGCATCAAAATGATCGGCGCGACCGCCGCTTCGCCCAAAAGAAGCGCTAGCATCGGAATGCCGAGAAAGCCGACGTTCCCGATGACGGCGCATTGTGCTTCGAACGCACCTTCGGCCAAAGGCAGGCCGCGGACACGTGCGACGACAGCCGCAATGCCGTAAACCACACTCGTCGCCGCAAGATAGGCCAACACGAACGTCCAATCCAAAACGTCGGCAAGCTGCAGTGTGGCCGTGAACTGAAAAATCATCGCTGAAAGCGCGAAATAGAACACGAACTTGGTCAGGTAGGCGGTGGCTTCTTCGTTGAAGAACTTTGTGCGCCCCGCAACATAGCCCAGCCCGATCACGGCAAAGAACGGCAAAGTTTTTAGGAAGATCTCCCACATGGGTTTCGACTAGCACGCTGACCTGACAGGAGAAAGTATGGAAAGCGGGGAGGGGGCGCTGCCCCCGCTTCGCAAAGCTCAGCCCCCCGGGATATTTGTACCAAGAAGAAGCTCAAAATTGACTTAAATTGTCATTCTTCCTGGAAAAATATCCCGGGGGTGAGACCGCAGGTCGAGGGGGCAGAGCCCCTTTCGCTGTTACCGGTCCAGCGCTTCGGCCAGCCGCATCAGGGTCACTGCCTCGGCACGATAGCCAAATGGGTCATCACCTCGGGCGCCTGTCGCAAGTTCAATCGCCTCGCCCCAGGACCAATTTCCCAGAGCGGTGCCGCCGCGCAGCAGCTCGCCAAACCCGGCCATCGCAATCGAAAAGCGCACATCCTCGGTGCCATCCGTCGCTGCGCGTGCGATCGGTGTTTCGATCAGGACACTTTCGCTCTGGCCTGGAGCTTTGTACCGCAGTTTGAAATAGCCAAGCTCGCCCGTCTCACTGGCCAGAGCCGGTGCATCTCCATAGCGCAACGGACCGTTCCGGATCGCGTCCGAGCCGACCGGGGTTACTTCATAGATCGCCGTCACCCGGTGCCCGGCGCCAATATCGCCGGCATCCACACGGTCATTGTTGAAATCCTCGCGCGCCAATGCGCGCGTTTCATAGCCGATCAGCCGATATTCGGCGATGACAGCCGGATTGAACTCGACCTGTATCTTCACGTCATTGGCAATCGGAAACAGCGCGCCTGTCAACTGATCCACCAGCACCTTCCGCGCCTCGCTAAGCGTGTCGATATAGGCGGCCTGACCATTGCCGTTCTGCGCCAGCGCCTGCATCGTGGCATCGTCCAGGTTCCCGCGCCCGAAGCCCAGAACGGACAGGTACGTGCCGCTGTCGCGTTTTTCGGCGATGAAGTCCTTTAACGCTTCTGGGTCCGAAAGCCCGACGTTGAAATCGCCGTCAGTCGCAAGAATGACGCGGCTGACTTCGCCCTCGGCTGCCATGCTTTCAGCGACACGGTAAGCCTGGCTCAAGCCCGCTTCGCCGGCCGTCGAGCCGCCGGCCTCCAGACGGTCCAACGCGTCAAGGATGGTGGATTGCTCGGCTGCTCGGGTGGGTTCGAGAACCTGTCCAGAGGACCCGGCATAGGTGACGATCGACACCTCGTCGTCCGGGCGCAGTTCCGACAGCATTAGGCGGAACGACTGTTTCAAAAGCGGCAGCTTGTTCGCGTCCTGCATCGATCCCGAGGTGTCGATCAGAAAGACAAGGTTAAGGGGCGGACGATCCTCGACCGCCGGCATCTCGCCCTGAATGCCGATATGGACAAGCTGCGTGCCGTCATTCCACGGGGTCGGCACGACCGAGAGAGTGGGCTGAAAGGGATGGGGCCCCTGCGGCGTCGGATAGGCATAGGGGAAGTAGTTCACAATCTCTTCGACCCGCACGGCATCGCGCGGAGGAAGCCGCCCGACACTCAGCGAGGATCGGACGATACCGTACGAGGCGGTATCAACATCGATTGAGAAGGTCGAAACCGGGTCTTCGGCTACCACCTTCAAAGTATTCTCGGGGGCGGCTGCAAAAGCTTCGGTATCGCTTTCGGGGGCGACGAGGACAGCGTCGTCCTGCAAATCAAGGCGCATCCTAGGACTGACTTGGAGGATCCCGAGCGGGCGGTCCTGTACGCCACCCAAAACACTTTCAGATGTCGCCATGCTTTCGGCCGCAACCGGTGCATCCAACAGAGGCGCAAGGGCGCTTGCATCGGCACTTTCGCCATCCGTGGTTCCGATCGGTCCGGGCGATGGTTCTGCCGTGCGTTCCTCGAGACGGCCCATCGTCTGGCCTTCGGTGTCCGCGTTTTGCGCAACGCCATCAAGGATTGTAACGTCCGGTGCAAAGTCTGTCTGCGGGGTACGAAAATCGGGCAGGATGGCAATAAGCCCAACGGCAACCAGTGCGGTCGAAGCGGTCAGCCCGGCGCGCGAGGTCAAGGTCATGTACATGGTCGATACTCCACTCAGCAGCCGGGACATCCGGCCGTTCTGATGGGTCTGACGCACCCCGTCCCGCGATCCTTGGTGGCGCGCGAAAATTTCTTCGGCCAAAGCGATTGCCTTGCGCTTACGAACGGCATCCGGTTCCGGCGTTGCAGCGTCGAACGCTGCCATCAAGTCATCGAAGTCGTCAGCCATGTTCGGCCTCCTTCATCGCCCGCAAGCGTTTCTTTGCCTCTGACATGCGCCAACTGACAGTCCCTTCCGAAAGGCCCAGAATCTCGGCGGCCTCGGCATGGGTCACATCATCCAGCACAAGAGCCACCGTGTCTCGCAGGTCGTTTGGCAAGGCGCGCATGGCCCGTGTCAACCAGTCCAGCGCTTCTGCGGCCTCGGTCGCCTCGGCCCGGCGTGCCACTTCCACCTCGCCCCAGCCTTTGGCCGCCTTGGCATGGCTGGCGTGCCGCCGCCGCCGGTCATGTGCGGCATTCATCACAATCCGGTAAAGCCATGTGGTAAACTGCGCCTCGGCCCGAAAGGCCGAAAGCTTAGCAGGCAAGGCGGCGCAGATATCCTGCGTCAAGTCCTCGGCATCGCTGGCCACACCAGTCACACGAAAGGCCAACCGGAAGATCCGGTCATAATGCCGGTGCAACAGGCTTGAAAAAGCCTCGGCATCTCCGGCAGCGGCCGCCCGGGCCAGCGCGTCGTCTGAGGTCTTCATACGCATCACGATGGGTAAGACGCGGCCCGAAGGTCAATCCTTGGCGGATTGTAATAAAAAAATTCGTGGCCCGGGACAACACGAGGGACAAGTCGCGCATTGTAGGAAACCTTATGATTTGGTAACTAAAGCTGACCAATCGGGCGGAGGGCACAATGCCGGTCATAACAGAAATTGCGGACCTGAAGCGGCTCTATCAGCGGCGCGTCCCGAAGATGTTCTATGATTACGCGGAAAGCGGGTCGTGGACAGAACAGACTTTCCGCGAAAACACCAGCGACTTCAATGATCTGCGCCTGCGCCAACGGATCGCGGTGGATATGTCGGGCCGCTCGACCGCAGGCCAGATGATCGGACAGGACGTGTCAATGCCGGTCGCGCTGGCACCAGTCGGGCTTTTGGGGATGCAGGCGGCGGACGGGGAAATCAAAGCGGCCCGTGCCGCCGAAGCCTTTGGTGTGCCGTTCACGCTGTCGACCATGTCGATCTGTTCCATTGAAGACGTGGCCAAACACACAAGCAAGCCGTTCTGGTTTCAGGTCTACACGCTGAAAGACGATGACTACATGTTGCGGTTGATGGAACGCGCGCGGGCCGCAAACTGCTCGGCGCTGGTGATCACTGTCGATCTGCAAGTGATGGGTCAGCGTCATAAGGACATCAAGAACGGTCTGTCCGCGCCACCAAAACTAACGCCCACGTCAATTGCCAACATGGCTACTAAGATCCCCTGGGGGCTTGAGATGTTGCAGACCCAACGGCGATTTTTTGGCAATGTCGTGGGCCATGCCAGCGGTGTGTCCGACCCGGCCTCGCTGTCGACCTGGATTGCCGAGGCTTTTGACCCCTCGCTCAATTGGGATCGGATCAAGCAGCTTATGGATATGTGGGGCGGCAAGGTCGTCCTGAAGGGTATCCTTGATGTCGAAGATGCAGAAAAAGCCGCCAGTATTGGCGCGGATGCCATCATCGTGTCGAACCACGGCGGGCGACAGTTGGACGGCGCGTTGTCTTCGATCCGCATGCTCGAGCCTGTTGTTGCTGCGGTTGGCACCAAGACTGAGGTCTGGCTCGACAGTGGGATACGATCCGGACAGGATGTTTTGAAAGCTCTCGCGCTTGGGGCAAAGGGCGTCATGATCGGCCGGTCCTTTGTCTATGGCCTTGGAGCCATGGGCGAAAAGGGCGTCAGCGAGGCTTTGGGTGTCATCCAAAAAGAGTTGGACTTGTCCATGGCGCTGTGCGGTCAACGTGACATTGCGAATTTGACCCGTGATGTCCTGCTAGTGCCCGAGGATTTCTCCGGGCGCTACGCCTGATACCGAAACAAAAAGACCTTGTTCGCAGGTTGTTTCCGGTTCGGACATAAATCGCCCAAATCGCGCCCGGGGCTTGCCCATTTCTTGCCGTAATTGCGCAAAAGGCGTATTCCTGCGCCATGCGTGTTGGTTGTCGGCCATTTTCCCTTGCTCTGATCGCAGTGATGCTTTCGGGGTCAATGGCGTGTGCCGATGACGATCTGGCGCGCGGACCGGAATTTGCGCGGGAAGCTGAAGCGCTGGTTAACGCCACCGCTGCATTCTTTGACGCCGTTGAAGGTGTTGATCGCATACAGAAAAGGCGACCGGTGATCAGAACGCTGCGCCCAACTGGGACAACGATAGATAGCGGCGCGACCAAGACCGGCATTCTGACGCAGAACGGGCCGGTGGATCATCTGACCGGCTACAGGGTTACGTGGTATCCGCTGGATCATCTGTCCGGCACCGTGGATTTCATGGGTACCTGGAACGGCAATCGCAACTTGGTGTGCGGCTACCTGACATGGGACATGTCAGACCCGGCCGCCCCTGTTTTGGACCGGGTCGCTGCTAATTTCGTGGACCTTTCGGCTTTGAAAGGGGCGCCGACCTACAGCGTGCACGCCTCGCTTCTGGAAGCCAACTGCGCCTTCGGGGCGATTGACGCCAATTTCCACCAATTCAACATCCCCGGCTAAAGCGTTTTGCACAAACTGGAATTCAACACCGGTCCCATTCGCGTGTGGGCTGACGCTTCACCCCAACTCGGCCACCATCTCGCCCATGATCATTTCATGCAGCCAAAGCCCTCCCGGAACAGGATCGAAGGCATGCACCTTTGTCTCAACCCCGGGCCGTACCAGCGACCAATCAAATCTTGTTCCGTCCACGCGCGCCAGCCAAGGGCTGCGACATCTCAAACGGCTGGCCCAATTCGCCCACGGTCGCACCGCCATCGGGCAGGCGGGCCGGATCGCCCGCCGCGTGGGGCCGGCAAGGGCTGCAAAGACGGCATCCAGCTCGGGCTCATAACTGATCTGTTCCACAATCAATCAGATATATATGAGAAATCATATGTAAGGCCGGACGCGCAAATCAGAAAACCCCTTCCCAAAGCCCCGAATCGTCGCTATAGCCACGGCTTCACGGGATACGGACACCCTTGGAGGCCGGTCCCAGACACAATTTGGAGAAGACCCATGGCTGGCGAGATTCCTGATCTCAACGCCTTGGTACGGACGGGGACAGGCAAGGGGGCCGCCCGCCAAGCTCGTAGAGACGGGCTCGTACCAGGCATCGTATATGGCGGCGGAACCGATCCGCTTCCGATCAATATTCCCTTCAACATTCTGTTCAAGAAGCTGAAAGACGGGCGCTTCCTGTCAACGCTTTACAACATGAAAGTCGAAGGTGAAGAAGACGTCCGTGTCATCTGCCGGAACGTGCAGCGTGACGTGGTAAAAGACCTGCCGACGCATGTCGATTTCATGCGTCTGAAGCGGACCACAAAGATCAACCTCTTTATCGCTGTTGAAGTGACGGGCGAGGAGGATTGCCCCGGCATCCGCAAAGGCGGCTTGCTGACCATGGTGCGCCCGGAAGTCGAACTGGTCGTCACCGCGGGCGACATCCCCGAAAGCATCGAGATCAGCGTCGCCGGTCTGGATATTGGCGACACCATCACGATTTCCAACGTGACGCTGCCAACGGGTGCCAAGCCGACCATCGACCGTGACTTCGTGATCGCTAACATCTCGGCCCCATCTGCCTTGGCCAGTGCCGCGGACGACGAGGATGGCGATGAAGCAGACACAGCAGAGGCCGAAGAAGCTGCTGGCGAAGAGGGTGGCGACGAGTAAGCTCTTACGCTGACGAACCATTGAATGGCGCGGCCCCGGACCCCCGAGGCCGCGCTTTTCTTTTTCCGCACCGATCAGCCGCTTTGTGGCACCCTTCGACCGGCTGCAAAGACTTGCGTCCAAGCGATGACCGAATAGCTTTGGCGCAATCCCGTCGGCCAGAATGGGTCGCGCCGGATCAGCGCGTCAACCTCGGTGACCGAGGGCGCCTCAACCAGCCACAGCCCGTCACGCCCACGCCCCTCCGGGTCTGACAGCGGACCGGCGGCCTCGATCTGATCGGAATGGGCGTCAAGGAACGCCAAATGAGCCGCCAAATGCAACTTGCGCAGATCGGGCGGCGCTGTTGGGGCATCTTCGAACAAGACGACGTACTTCATTTGCATTTCTCCACAGCGTGCTTGAAGGCTAGCCTGCAAAATCAACGATTGAGCCGGTATTCCTAGCGTCTTACTTTGCAAAAATGCAGAGTCACGATTGGAATGCGCTGAAATATGTTTTGGCCCTTCACCGCTTCGGGCGGCTGACCCAGGCGGCCCGCCAACTAAAGACCAGTGACACCACCGTCGCCCGCCAGGTTCGGTCGCTTGAAACCGATCTGGGGGTATCGCTGTTTTTGCGCAGCCCAACCGGCCGCTTCGAAGCAACCGATGCCTGCCAGCAAATCCTTGCACAGGCCGAAGTGATCGAGGCGCACCATTTGGCAATTGCGGAAAACCTGTCTGACGCCGCGACCGGCGTCTCGGGCACGGTGCGGATCAGTTCCGTCCCCGTGGTCGTGAATGCCATCTTGGTCCCTAATGTGCAGACGCTTTTGGCGGCGCATCCAAATCTGACAGTTGAACTGGTCCCAGGTTCGGAAAATCTGGATCTTTCGAAACGCGAAGCCGACCTGGCCATCCGTTTTGCGCAGCCCAAAACGGGTGGACACAGGATCAAGGCGCAAAAGCTTGGGGCGCTTGAATTCGACATCTACCGTGCGGCGGGTCTGTCGGACACCACCGCGGACGCGCTTGACTGGATCACGTATGAAGACGCATACGCCATGCTGCCGCAGGCCCGCTGGCTTGCGGCTGCCGTCGCCCGCGATGGAGTGCGCGCGGCACTTCGGGTCGCCGACATCGAAACCGCCCGCGAAGCCACCGCGCAAGCGCTGGGGAAAACTCTGCTGCCAAGGCTCGTGGCTGACGCCGACCCGCGGTTGTGTCGCTGTTCGGGGCCTGCCCGTGCCGAGATGCCGAAGCGCGCGCTGTGGATGCTGTCCCACGCCGATCAGGGATCGCGCGCCTCCGTATCGGCCGTGAAGGCATGGGTGCAAGGATTGCCTTGGACCCACACTAAGCCGGCCGCGTGATGGGCCTCTATCCCCCGTGAAACAAACGGCTATGCTAAGGTTATGACGCATACACCTCCCATCCTGAGTTTGTCTCACAGCGCGCTTGAGCGGTTCCTTGCCCTTTTGCCGAAGGACCGCATTACCCGAAGCGCAACCCGGATCATCGTGCACGCTGAGATGGGGGACGCGATTTGGCATGCGACAGGCAACCGGTGGCTGACCACCGCGCCGGGCGACCACACGGCGCGGCGCTTTGGGGCGTCAGGTCGCCTTCAATGATCGAGATGCCGCATCTTGTTCTCAAGTCCGAAGGGCCGCTGCCCGTCCCGGCGTTGGTCGAACGGCTGACAGATCTGGACCCGGAGCGGGCCAGTTTCACTGCGCCCTGGAGCCTGGCACGCACCTTCCACCACCTTGCCCAGGGCGTCGAGTTTTCGGTTCAGGGGTATCCTGAGCTGAAGCCGCGGGTTTTTCGCGCCACATTGGGACGCGGCGCCTTCCATCTGTTCCACCGAAAAGGGGCGATGCGCCACGCGACTGATGCTGTGATCCCGGGCGAAGCGGTTCAGGATGGCGATCCGGTTGCAGCCCGCGATCGCCTTGTCGCGGCGCTTCTGACCTTTGAGGACACCGATGCGCTGCATCCGCATTTTGCCTTTGGGACTTTGTCCAAGCCACATTACGCTGCCGCCCACGGCATGCACGTGGCCGACCATTTGCACGAGTGCTGTGTCTAGGGACTAAACCTGCGGAACGCCGCCCTGCATAACGGTCAGAAACCAATCCGTGTCGATATTTCCGCCGCACAGGATAACTGCAACCTCGCGCCCGGCCATGTCATCGGCTTCCTGCATCAGGGCCGCCAATGGGGCCGCGCCTGCACCTTCGGCCAGATTGTGGATGTCACGGTAATACACACGAATGGCTTCGGCCACGGCCTCTTCGCTGACCGTAACGATCCGCGCAGCGCCTGGCCCGTAAATGTCCAACGCGGCCTGCATGGGCACTCGGACGGCCATGCCATCTGCGAAAGTGCGGGCTGAGTTCGTCTCGACCAGCCGACCAGCCTCGACCGACAGTTTGGCGGTTTGCGCATGTTCACTGACGACGCCCACGATCTTTGTTTCGACGCCCAAGGCGTCCCGCGCAGCGATGCAACCGCAAATGCCCGACCCGCAGCCGATGGGGACATACAGCGTATCGATCTGTGGTTGTTCCTTCAGAAGCTCATAGGCATAGGTCGCGACACCGCGGACAAGTTCACGGTGAAAGGGCGGCACGATAAACAGGCCGGTGGCATCAGCGACGCGATACGCTTCTTCGCGCGCCGCGTCGAAATCGGCGCCATACACCACAAGCTCGGCCCCAAAGGCTTGCATTGCGGCGTTTTTCTCGACCGAATTGCCTTCCGGGACATAGACAACGGCCCGCAATCCGGCTGCCGTCGCCGCCCGGGCCTGGCTTTGCCCGTGATTGCCGCGCGTGGCCGTGATGATGCCCGGGCTGTCGGGATGGGTGCGTTTCAGCCAGTCGATGAACGTGATGCCGCCCCGCACTTTGAAGGCGCCCGTGGGGCCGTGGTTTTCGTGCTTGACCCAGGTTTTGCAGCCCAGGCGATCTGCAAGCTGTGGCCAGGCATATTGGGGGGTGGGCAT
>JBCCCA010000004.1:0-35442 GCA_039033735.1 Pseudomonadota bacterium | reverse complement strand
CCCGCGCCGCACTTCCGTTTGCCTTTGCCACGGCAGGCATGGCTGTTGTGGTTATTGTTGGCGGGATTGACTTATCGGTGGCATCAATGATGGCCGTCGCCGCCGTGACCGCGGCGGTCTTAATGGAACGCATGTCAGGCGCACCGGCCATTCTGATTTCGCTGTCTGTTGGCCTTGGCATGGGGCTTGTAAATGGAGCCTTGATCGTCTGGACTCGCGTGCCCGACATCGTCGCGACACTCGCGATGCTCTATGTCTGGGAGGGCGTCGCGCTTCTTATTCTCAATACGCCGGGCGGAGCGACCGCGGATTGGGTCGAGCAAGGTATCCGAGGTTTCTTCCTATTCGAAGGTTTGCCCAATGCGCTGGTTGTCATCGTATTGGGGATCGCGATTGTTTGGTTGCCGCTCAGGCGCTCAAAGCTTGGGCTTTGGATTTACGCGACCGGCTCGGATGAAACGGCAGCTTTCCGGTCCGGCGTGCCGGTGGGTCGTACAAAGATTGTCGCTTATGGCATCTGTGGATTGTTCTGCGCCATGGGCGGCTTGAGCCTTGCCGCGCTTACAGGCATCGGCGAGCCCGTGCCGGGGCCATACCTCTTGGCTTCCGTTGCAGCAGTTGTTCTCGGCGGCGTCGTATTAAGCGGCGGTAAGGGTGGGCTCCTTGGGCCGATCATTGCAGTCTTTATCCTGCGGATTGTCCGCACCATTTTGACCTTTCTGGCGGTAGACCCCAACGTAACGACGATCATTGAGGGCGTGATAATGGTCGCCGTGGTCATGTTTGGTGCAGCAGCTGCCATGCGGGGGGCGAGACGGTGAACGCAAGCGATATCGATCCGCCACTGGCTCGGCTGGGTCGGGTGATACGCGACAATCCAGTGATCCCGCTATTCCTGTTTCTGCTTCTACTGATAGCCGTTCTCGAAATCACGCGCCCCGGTATCGTCACCCCGTTCCGGGCCGGGCGTGAGGGGTTTATCTCGACATTCTGGGTTGGAAACCTCATCAAGTTCGCCATTCCGCTTGCAATGCTCGCGGCGTGTCAGGTGCTGACTATGCTGACAGCGGGGATCGACTTGTCAGCCGGCATTGTCGCAACCGTAGCGGCCTTTGTTTGCGCAACGCTCAGCTCTATCTGGGGCGTAACACCCGCCATTTTTGTTGCGCTGGCGACCGGCTTGGTTGTTGGGCTGGTGAACGGCATCGGCGTAGGCCTTGTGCGGGTACATCCACTGATTATGACGCTTGGGACAGGACTGATCGCGACGGGTTGCTTACAGGTTTATCAGCGGATTGTGATTAATGCTGGTTCGGAAGTACCAGCGTTGCTGGCGTGGCTTGGAACCGGTCGGACCTTCGGTATGCCCAACGGTTTGTATCTGTTCATGCCCTTTGCGCTTTTTGTGATGTGGCTCATGAAGTTTACTGGCTTCGGAAGGTTGCTGTTTGCGCTAGGGTCGAATGAACGTGCTACAAAACTTTCAGGCGTTCGGTCGTGGCAGGTGTATCTAGCGCTTTATGCGTTGTCGGGGTTCATCGCGGCACTTGCCGGGCTGTTGTACCTTGGGATCATCCGGCAACCTTCGCTGAGCCTTGCCAACCCCTTGCTGCTGCCTTCCGTCGCAGCCGCCGTGATCGGCGGGACGTCGATTTTCGGTGGGCGTGGCAGCTACGCGGGCGCGATCGTCGGCGCCCTGATCCTACGAGTACTCGACACAATGCTCACGCTCTTGCAGATGCCTGAAGGCGCGCGGACAGCGCTTTTTGGCGTGATCATTTTGGCAGTGACCGCACTTTACGTCAGGTTCACCGGCACACGATAAGGAGAACATGCGATGGCACGGTTTCAGATTGTCGGCATCAGTTTTGATCACATGCACATGGGCGATCTTCTTCGGCAGGTTCACGAGCACGCCGACGCTGAGATCGCCGCGATTTTCGATCCCGATCCGGTGCGCATGCAAAGTGCCATCGCGGCGTTTGGTTTGTCTGAAGATCGCGTATTCACCAATTTCGACGACTGCATGCGGGCGCAGTCATACGACATGGCGCTTCTCTGCGCGGCCACGTCCGATCATGCAGATTACACAGAGCGGCTTGCGCCGTATGAAGTGAATGTTTTCGTTGAAAAGCCTTTTGCCGCTTCAGTCGATGACGCGCGACGGATGATGGTGGCAATGCAGGGCACTGGGAAACAGATGGCGATCAATTGGCCGTTGCGTTGGGTTGAAAGCCACGTGACAGCGAAGCGGCTGATCGATGAGCGTATGATTGGTGATTTGATCGAGGTGCATTTTTACGACGGCAATCGCGGTCCGCTGTACCATCTTGCCGACAAGGTCGAAGTTAGCCCCGAAGAGGTCGAGAACCAGAAGCGTAGTTCGTGGTGGTACAAGAAAGCCTCCGGCGGTGGCGCGCTACTGGATTATCTTGGCTACGGAGCAACCCTTGGCACGTGGTACATGGACGGCGAGGCACCTGTTGAAGTGACCTGCACCACCGATCAGGCGCCCGGCATCGAGGTCGACCAACATGCAATTGCGGTCTGTCGTTACGCCAAAGGTCTAAGTAAGATGGAAGCCCGGTGGGGCACATTCACCGACCCATGGACGATGCAACCGCAACCTACTTGCGGCTTCACATTTGTCGGAACCGACGGCACCATTGTGTCGGCCGACTATGCCCAACACCTGACCGTGCAAACTCGCGCACAGCCCGAACGGCATGAGATCGCGGTAGACCCACTGCCCGAAGGTGCGCGAAATGGAATCGAGTACGTACTTGGCTGTCTGGCGCGAGGCGAGGCCATCGGTGGGCCGCTTGATCCAGCGCTTTGCCTGACGGCTCAAAGGATCGTTGATACGGCAGTTCAGTCGGCGGAGCAGAAACGCACATTGAGCCTTTTGCCATGAGCGGCGAAATTGATCAGAAGACTTACGCGCTGACCGCGCAGGCGTTGGCAGAGATTGCGGCGCCCGACGTGCAATATCGCCCGCCGATGCCAAAGTCATATCGCCCTAAGATTGGCATGATTGGCACGGGCGGCATCGCAGCTGCGCATCTTGATGCGTATCGGACGGCGGGCTGGACGGTAGCCGCACTCTGGAACCGGACCCGCGCGCGGGCTGAGGCACGCGCGGCGGAGTTTTGCCCCAAGGCCCGCATTGTCGACGATTGGCGGGTGATGATTGAAGACTCGGACGTCGATGTCATCGACGTGACGCTCCATCCTGAGCATAGAGTTGAAGTGATGGAAGCGGCGCTCTTGGCGGGCAAACACGTGTTGAGTCAAAAACCATTTGTCACCGATCTGGACACAGGAGAAAGGCTGGTCGCGTTGGCGCACGACAACGGCGTGAAGCTGGCTGTGAACCAAAATGGACGCTGGTCGCCCCACATGGCATGGTTGCGTGGTGCGGTGCGGCAAGGATTTATCGGCGACGTCATTTCGCTCCACGCCACATTGCATTGGAACCACGGATGGACGGCGGGTACAGCTTTTGATGAGGTGCCTGACCTAATCTTGTGGGACTTCGGCGTGCACTGGTTCGATTTCCTGACTTCTATCGCGGGCCCGCGTATTGAAAGCGTCTTCGCGATGGCCACTAAAGCCGAGGGGCAGGAAAACGCCGTGCCGCTTTTGGCGCAAGCGCTGGTGCGACTTGAAGGCGGTCAGGCGAGCCTTGTCTTTGATGGCGGGGCGCCTTCCGGTGCGCGGGACGCAACAGTGATCTGTGGCACCATGGGTATGTTGACTTCGGATGGCCCGGACCTTGGCCACCAAAGCGTGACGCTAACCACTGTCGACGGACTCGCACGTCCTGCACTTAAGGGGACTTGGTTCAACGATGGATTTCGCGGTGCGATGGGTGCGTTACTTGTGGCAATTGAAGACAACACAGAACCTGAAAACGGGGCGGCGGAAAACCTTCAATCATTGGCGCTAGCACTTGCCGCTATAGAATCTCGGGTGACTGGTCGGGAAGTCCAAGTAGGCTCGGTAAGAAGCTTGATCAGATGATGCAGCGTGTTCTTGTGATCGGTTTGGGCAACATGGGGCAAAGCCATGCGCTGGCCCATCACAGCCTGCCGGGTTCGGAAATCATAGGTCTTGTCAATCGTTCGCCGCGTGATCTGTGCGAGGCTTTGGCCGTGTATCCGCAGTTTCGTGACCCGGCAGAGGGTTTGGCGCTCAACCCGGACTTAGTTGTTATCGCGACATACTCTGACAGCCATGCCGACCTTGCGATAAAGGCGATGGAACAAGGCGCGCATGTTTTCGTCGAAAAACCACTGGCGACAACGGTCGCCGATGCCGAGCGCGTGGTCGAAACGGCTCGTCGGCTTGGGCGCAAGCTCGTTGTTGGTTACATCCTGCGCCACCATCCGTCATGGCAGCGTCTTATCGAGGAATCGCGCGCCCTTGGCGGACCGTATGTTTTTCGGATGAGTCTCAATCAGCGCTCAACGGGTTCGGAGTGGGACACCCATAAGGCGCTGATGCAGACGACATCGCCCATCGTGGATTGCGGTGTGCACTACGTCGATGTGATGTGCCAGATCACCGACGCACGCCCGGTTCGGGTGCAGGGCATCGGACTGCGGTTGAACGATGAACTTCCGCCCGAGATGTATAACTATGGGCAACTTCAAGTGACCTTCGATGACGGGTCGGTCGGTTGGTACGAAGCCGGATGGGGACCGACAATGTCAGAGATCGCTTTCTTCGTGAAAGACGTCGTCACTCCCAAAGGCTCGGTTTCGATCTCGGAAGCGGACAAGGGTGCGTCCTCTGACATTGACGGCCACACCAAGGTGGGTGCCCTGCTGGTAAACACTCCATCTGGCGATCAGGTAATCAACCTACCAAATGAGCCTGGCCATCAGGCGCTTTGCACGGCAGAGCAGTCCTATTTGCTGCGTGCGATTGCGGAAGACCTGGACCTCGACCGTCATATGGTCGACGCCGTGCAGTCTCTGGAAATCTGTTTGGCGGCAGATCAAAGTATTCGCGAGGGCCGTGTGATCGAATTGATCGATTAGGAACGAAGGCGCAAGGCGCGCGGGTCAACCGTGACCCAAAGGGCAGCGCCGACAACCAGCACGGCACCTACGGCAAAGGCAGCGCCAGGCGTTTCATTAAAAACAAAGTAGCCGACTGCGGTCGACAGGATAAGGCTGAGGTAACCGAGGACGGAAAGAAAGCCTGCTGCGCCGAAGTAGTGCGCGCGCAAGAAACACAGCTGTGCCGCTTGAGCGAAGCAACCGACCAAGATGAGTGGTCCTAAATGGCTGGATGTGACCGGCTCCCATGTCGCAATGGCGAATGGAGCGGTGAAAAGCGTGAGGCCGCCCGTATAGAAGGCCATCAACACAATTGCAGGTGCATCGCGCAAGCGCCGCGTCGCGATAATTGCGCCAGAGCCGGCCAGCACGACAATGCCGAGCGCGACAAGACCCCAACTCCACGCGACAGCACTTGGATTGATCGCAATCACGACACCGCAAAGCGCAAGAGCCGCAGCAAACCAGCGGCGCGTTCCGATGGTCTCCCCCAAGATCACGGCGGCCATCACCATCGTAACGATTGGTCGGGTAAAGTTTATTGCCGTGAAAAGCGCGAATGGCACGCGGGCGATGGCGAAGAAGCTGGCCGATAGGGTGACAACAGAAAGAAGCACCCGCGCAAGGTGAAGGCCAAGGTCCGGCGTGTTGCGGAAGAGCCTGCGCTCGCGCCAGATCAGGGGCGCGATCAGTATGAAGCCGACGCAGGCGCGGATGAAAACGGTCTGCGTCGCGGGGTAATCAGCTCCAAGCCACTTGACGATGGAAAGCGCCCAGATGTTTAGCGACATGTCGGCGATCAGCCAAAGACCGCCCTGCAGGTTGTCGCGATTGGGTGCGTCGTTCATGCCCGCTTTGCAATAAGGTTCGCCATCAGACGGAACGCACCAGGGACAAGATGTTCCATCTGGTGGTGCAGAATCAGTGACGTATGTACATGACGTCCTGTCCCAACATCAGCCACCAGAAGACTGCCGCGGTGTGCCGCTTCGCCTGGGTCCGCCATTTCAAGAAGCGGAGTGTAGGCCTCGTCCCAGCTTTTTGCGAAGTATAGTCCACGTTCCTTGACCCAACCGTCCCAGTCACTGGCGCTGATCTTGTTCGGGGTCGAGAGCAACGGATGGTCAAACAGATGGCGTACCGCGGCGTTCTCATCAGTAACACGCCAGCGGAGAGAAGGTTGTCCAATTTCAATGCGGCGCGGGGGTATCGCGTTAGGGTCCCAATTATCCCATGGCCGGTGGTACAGGGTAACCAGAGTGCCGCCCGCGTTGGTCCAGCGATGGATATGCGGCATCGCTGCTGCGAGACCGGGCCTAAATCGCATCGCGAAAATGCCAATAACCAGTGTGTCGAATTCGGCAAGCGCGGTGCCATTCGTCAGCATGTCGTCTGACACGTCTGCGACCTTGGCTCCCATGGTAGCTAGCCAGTGGCCGACACGGTCATTGCCAGCACCGATGTAGCCGACCTTCACGTCGGGAACGCTTGCATGCAAAACGCGAAGCCGCACGTGGGCGACACCATGATAGGCGGTATCGGCAATATGAGGATGCGCGATACGCCGTACCGTGTACGCCGGCGCGCCATCGACAGTGACCGGCAACCGGTAAAGTCCGGGAGCAACGTCATCTGGTGGCATGAGGCTTAGGCCGTCAGGTGCGTGCTTTGCAGCCCAGCCATCCGGAAGGTGGAGCACGGCTTTTGCTCCCTCGGGCCATAGGTCAGTGAAACGCACAAGCGGCAACTCGGCGCGTTGGGAGGTATTCAGAAGCATCGCGTCAGGTGCGACTGTGACGGAACGTGCCGGGAGCACGATCGGTTCGGCGTCGAATGGCAGGCGAACTCGGAAATCTACACCGAAGGCGCGGGCCGACAGCTGCAACGAAGGTTGCGGTGGATCGGACGGATCATAGGTTGCACGGTAAGCGTCGCTTGGGGGCGCATCGCTGGATATCGTGAGAATACCATCATCGACACGCCAAGTTGTGGGCAGGTCGAGAGACGCCGAACTGTCTTCCGATGTCTCGATGGTCAGGTCCGTTCGATCACCGGGACGTAAAAAGACAGCATCGGTATGGACGCTGGCGTCGATACCAAGGGCGTGTCGAAGGGCATGGGCCAGCTGGGTTTCTTTGGCAGATAAGCGATGCAAAATCTCGTCTTGCGCCTTTTCGGGGCAGTGTGCTTGCGCGCGACGCGTTGCGGCTAGTGCCGGCGCCAACGCTTTTGTGACCGTTTCGAAGTTGGGGAATGCGGCCAGAGCTTCGTCAATCCCGGTCTGGGCCGCCCTAAGGTCTTCGGCGATTGCGCCTGCGCCCTTCAACGCCGCCAGATCGCTGACGGTGCGCGGCAAGCCGGACCATACCGCGTTGTCTGGGCCATCGACATGAGACACCACAAGGTGAAGCGGCCAATCGCGCGCGTCGTTCGCGTCGGTCCATCGCCCCATGCCTTGTGTCCGATGGAATGCGCGAGACATCTGGCCGATACGTGGCCAGGACCAACCGCTGATCGGATCGCCTATGCCGCCTTGCACGGACATCGTCGCAGGCGGTGGCGGAGCGTCATCATCATAGGCCTGACCGGCACCAGACCATGCGGGAAGGTAGAGTTTCTTTATCTGCCAGGGCGGTAAGTTCGATGGAAATGCAGGAGAGGCGGCGGCCTCCATCACGTCGTGCGCCGCCCGCGTCATCGCGCGGTGGTGGCCATGTTGGCCGGGGACATCGAGGAAGGTTGGGCAAAGAATGTCCGGCCGGTCCGTGCGAACAATCTCGACGAAACGTGAAAGCGTCCGTTCCATGTCCCATCGTTCCAGCGTTTCGTCACCGCTTTTGGAGAAGCCAAAGTCGGTGATCCGGTCATCGGGGTCTTCCGAGTGCCAATACATCCGCATGTTCAAGACATTGCAGGCGCGCTCCATCTCGCGGGTCCGCAGCGCACCGAGCGCCGCGCCCGTTTCGGTACCAATGTCGTTCTGTCCGCCCTCGCCGCGTGTCGAGCAGGCATAAGATAGGTTAATGCCATCGCGAATGCTGAGCGCCGCGAGCATGTCCGAGATTTCGTCATCTGGATGTGCACCAGACTGCATAAGCCGGACGACAGACGCCAAAGGGCGCAGCGCCCACCAAAGCTCCATGATACGGGGCCGCGCGCGGGCCACTTCTAGACGTGATTGGTCCGGGGTCGGCATGCGCGATCCTTATGCCTGAGCTGCAATCTTCGGGGTGAATGTCTGATTTATAACCAGCGCCGCCGCGCCAAGCGTCGCGGTCATGCGGCCAGACGTGCCGCGCAGCAGGCGTGGGCCGGTACGATCTTCACGGTTTGAAACAGATTTGTCGGGGAGTGTCAGACTTCTGATAAGATGGTCGAGAATGCTGTCGGGCATTGCGCCGCCAAGGATCACCGCCTCTGGATCGAAGAGGTTTTCAACTATAGAGATGGCCGCCTCGAGCGGTTTCTGCGCGTTTTCCAGCCAAGCCATCAACACCTGCGTCTTGGCCGCGTAAAGTCGGTCCAGATCATCGACACTTTCGGCGGCAATTCCTTCCTTCCCCAACGCCCGGATCAGCGACATTCGGCTAACCATGCTTTCCAACGGCATACTTTTTCCGGCCGCTGGGACCGGTATGTGCCCAATCTCACCTGCATTGCCGTAGGCGCCCGCAATCAGCCGCGCACCGTGCACAGCGCCCAGACCTATGCCGTTTCCAAAGTAAATGTAAGCATAGGTCTTAAGCCCGGACGCCGTTCCAACGATCCGTTCGGCGATGGCGGCCGCGTTCGCGTCATTCTCGATGACGACCGGTAATTCAAGCGCTTTGGAAAGCCACCGATCCGGCGCGACATCTGCCCAGATTGGCAGCTCGGTCTCTCCGTCGCGAATGCCGGTTTCGCCAAAAGGCCCGGGCATGACAATCCCCGCACCAAGCAGACGGTTCTTTGGTGTTTTGGATGCCTTAAGAAGCGTGTCGCGCAACGTCCGGACGGCCTCGGTCACCGCGTTACGGTCATTTGCGCGCAGCGACATCCGCTCTGATGCTACTTTGTCCCCACACAGATTCAAAAGTGCGGAAAAAACGGCGTCGGGCCGAATCTCAACCCCAAGTGCGAACCCGCCCTTGGCATTAAGTGCATACTGTACCGCCGGAAGCCCGCGTCCAACGACCTGCCGACCCTGTTCGGCGATCATCCGATCGGACAACAGATCTGCGATAATGTTTGAAACTGCCTGTGTCGACAGCCCTGTGGATCGCGCAATGTCCGCCCTACCAATACGGCCGGCGGTGCGGATCCGATCAAGAATGACTTGCCTGTTATGGCTACGCGCACGGCCCGCATTTGCGCCAACGACAATGTCCGAAGTCTTAATCATGGATCCCCATTAACTCAACTTACTTGAAAGCTCAATATTGTTGAGTTAACTCTGTGAGAAGCGGAAACGTCCGCGCTAGGAACCGGCATCCGACCGGTCGTTATTGACGGGGAGATAATCCATGACTTTCGGTAGACTTAAGGCAATGGCCGCCCTGACGGCCACCAGCGCAGCGGCGCTGATCGGCACAGCTGCACAGGCAGTTGAGATTGAATACTGGCAATACTTCTTCGACGCGCGCGTTACGGCAATGGAACAACTGATCGACAATTTCCAGGCTGAAAACCCGGACATCACCGTCACGATGACGCATTTCCCTTACGCCGATTATCGCACCAAGGTTGCTGCCGCGATTCCGGCGGGCGAGGGGCCAGACGTGGTTCAACTCTTTTATGGTTGGCTTAACGACTACGTAGCCGCGGATTTGATTCAACCGCTTCCATCAGACGCATTCCCGGCATCTGAAATTGACGCCAACTTCTTTCCGATGGTGCAGGCGATGAAGGACGGCGACAACTACTGGGCGCTGCCAACCGCGGTGCGCTCGCTGGCGTTGTTCTACAATGAACGACTTTTGGAGGAAGCCGGTGTAGAACCGCCCACGACGCTTGATGAAATGGTTGCAGCCGCGCGCGCGATGACCAAGCGCGATGGCGCAGGCAATATCACGCAGGTCGGCATGACAATGGGTATGACCGCGCAAGATCATCACTGGTGGCGCGAAGGTCTCATCCGTCAGTTTGGCGGTGAGCCCTATCTCGATGACTATCGGACTGTGAACTACAACAATGAGGCCGCGATTGAGGCGCTAGAGTTCTACACTGGGATGCAGGATGGCGATGACGCTTTCAGCCAAGTCGGTTTTATGGACGAACCTCAGGCTGCATTCAAAGCGGGCCGTGCGGGCATGCACATCGACGGCTCGTTCCGGATCGGGTCGCTTAACAAACAACGTGGCCTGAAATGGGGCGTGACCGAGCTTCCGGCGACCTCGGATGGCACGCGGTCGAACTATTCATCCTATTGGGTGAATGCTGTCACAACGAAAGCTGAGGGCGAAAAGTATGACGCCGCAGTGAAATTCATGCAGTACATCACATCTGACGAGGCTATGCAGGTCTGGCTTGATGTGGTCGGCGAACTCCCCGCAAAGCCGTCGGTCGGCATGACTGAAGCGAACGCAAACGATCCAGTTTTTGGTCCGTTCATTCGCGGACTAGAATACGCCAACACGACCAAGTTCGCCGACGAAAGCGGTCAGCGGCAATTGATGGTCGAAATGTTGGAGCGCATCACGCTGCAGGGTATGAGCCCGGCGGAAAGCCTCGCGATTGCGGCTGAAGCAGAGCAGAAACTTCTCGACGATTACTACGCCAGCAACTGATGACACACGCGCTCTGGCCGCAGTGCCAGGGCGCGTTCCCAATGCCTGACAACGGATACGGCCATGAAGTTTTATCGCGATCTTACGATCCGACAGAAACAGATCGTCTGGGCGTGGGCGTTTCTAGCGATCCCGGTGCTGTTTTATGTCGTCATTAGGTTCTACCCTACCGGCAACGCCATTGTCATCAGCTTCCAAGACTGGAATCTTCTTGGTGAGCGCACTTGGTCGGGGTTGGACAACTACCAAAAGCTGTTCGCCGACCCGGTGTTTTGGCAAGTTTTTCGAAACACGTTTGTCTATTTGCTGCTTGGAACACCGATCAGCCTGATCGTGTCGTTCTTTATCGCTTATCACCTCGATAAGACGCGGTTCATGCATGGCACACTTCGCATGCTCTACTTCCTGCCGTTTATGACGTCTGCCGTTGCGATGGCTTGGGTTTGGCGGTGGTTCTATCAGCCGGTACCAATCGGCCTGTTCAATAATTTCCTGGCATCCTTGAGCATCCCGCAGATCGAGTTTCTGAACTCAACCACAAATGCGTTGCCCGCCATCCTTGCGCCGGCCGTCTGGGCTGGGCTTGGGTTCCAGATCATTATTTTCATGGCGGGACTGCGAGCTATTCCACAAAGCTACTATGAGGCCGCCAAGATCGACGGCGTCCCCTGGTACACGGTGCTTTTCGAGATCACGATCCCGCTATTGAAACCAACGATAGTATTTCTCGTTGTCTTCTCGTCTATCGGATTTCTCAGGATCTTCGATCACGTGTTCAACATGACTACCAATAACCCGGGCGGACCGCTCAACTCGACGAAACCCTTGGTCTTGATGATCTATCAAACCGCGTTTTCGTCTTTCGACATGGGTTACGCCGCCGCGCAAACCGTTGTGCTGTTTCTGGTGCTGCTGGGGGTTAGCCTGATCCAGCTCAGACTGCTGAGAGATAACTGATGGCCACCGCTGAAGATATCCGCGCCTCGTCTGAGACGCTCCTGAAGCGCAATGTGTCGAAGCGGCCTCCCAACCCGGGGGCATACATGCGGTGGGTGTTGCTTTTCATCGGCGGTATCCTGATGGTTATGCCGATTGTCTACATGATATCCACGTCGCTGAAATGGCCGCATGAAGTCTACAACCTGAAACTCATTCCCGATGAACCAACCATCGAAAACTACACCTTCGTGCTTGAGGACGGGCGGTTTTACTGGTGGTTCGTCAACTCGATCATCATCGCAGTGACCACCACGGTGTGTAACGTGCTTTTCGACAGCCTTGTCGGCTACACGCTCTGCAAGTTCAGATTCCCGGGCCGCTACATCGTCTTCATTGCTATCCTGTCGACGCTGATGATCCCGACGGAAATGCTGGTGATCCCTTGGTATCTGATGAGCCAGCAGTTTGGCTGGCTCGACACGTACTGGGGCATCATGTTCCCTGGTCTTATGACTGCGTTCGGCACCTTCCTGATGAAGCAGTTTTTCGAGACCGTACCAGACGACTTCATCGAAGCCGCTCGTATCGACGGGCTGAACGAACTTCAGATCTGGTGGACCGTGGCGATGCCACTGGTTAAACCTGCGTTGGCCGCGCTCGCAATTTTCGTCTTCCTCGGCAATTGGACCGCGTTTATCTGGCCCTTGATCGTCACGAACTCGGTCGAAATGTATACGCTTCCCGTCGGCCTTTCATCCTTTGGTGACGAGGCCGATGTCGCTTGGGAGCTTATTATGACCGGCGCTGCGATTTCGACCATCCCAACACTGATCGTATTCCTCATCTTCCAGCGCTACATCATTCAAGGCGTAGTCATGGCGGGGCTCAAAGGATGACCGACACGACGTCTTTCCCCGATCCGACCTACCGCGAGACTGTTCTCGCCCCGCTCTTCGAAGGTGTGAAAACGCACTACGCGCAGCATATGGGCGCCATCAACCGTGCGCACCTTGTGATGTTGGCGGACACCGGCATTCTCTCGGCCTCCGACGCTGCCGCAATCGCCGCCGCGTTGCGCGACATTGAAAACGACGTGGATATCCCCAACCTCGTCTATACTGGCGAGTATGAGGACTATTTCTTTCTTGTTGAAGCTGAACTGCGCCAACGCCTTGGAGACCTTGGCGGCGCGCTGCATACCGCACGCTCGCGCAACGACATGGATCACACTCTGTTCAAGATGGCGTTAAGGGCACGTGGGGTTGCGTTATTGGTACAAATCGAAGCGCTTGCGGGTGCATTAATCGAAAAGGCCCGCGCCGAATACGCGACCTTGATCGTCGCTTACACCCATGGCCAACCCGCGCAGCCAACAACCTTCGGACACTATATTGCGGCAGCCATCGAGGTGCTTTTGCGCGACGCCGAGCGTTTGCAGGCGGCGATGGATGGACTGGATCACTGCCCAATGGGCGCCGCGGCGATCACTACGACAGGGTTTCCGATTGACCGAGGGAAGGTGGCGACGCTTCTTGGCTTCGAAGAACCACTCCTGAATGCCTATGGCTGTATCGCCAGCGTCGACTACGTCACCAGCTTCTACTCTGCGATGAAATTGGTGTTTCTGCATTTGGGGCGCGTGATCCAGGATTTGCAGTTCTGGTCGTCTTTCGAGGTTGGCCAGCTTTATGTACCAAACGCTTTTGTGCAGATTTCGTCGATCATGCCGCAAAAGCGTAATCCAGTGCCCATCGAACACCTGCGCCATTTGGCCAGCATTACAGTGGGGCGTTGCGATACAATCGTGGGTGTAATGCACAACACGCCCTTTACCGATATGAATGACAGCGAGGGCGAAGTGCAGCAGGCGGGCTATGCGGCTTTTGAGAGTGGCGGTCGTGTCTTGTCGCTTTTGACTGCGCTTCTGCCTGCCTGTTCGATCCGCGCCGACAGAGTACAAGCCAACATGGATGCCGCCTGCGTAACGATCACCGAACTTGCCGACACGCTGGTGCGCGAAGAAGGTCTGACTTTTCGCCAAGCTCACGAGGTTGCAGCAAAAACCGCTCGTTCTGTGATCGCCAACGGGGCGCCTCTTGGCGATGGGTTTGAGGCCTTCGCTCGCGCTTTTGAGGCCGAGGTCTCTCGCACGCCAGCGCTTGATGCGAGAGCATTTGCCAATGCCGTGGCTCCGGAAACCTTTGTGGCGCGACGCACCCTTCCTGGTGGCCCGGCCCCAGAAGCGCTAACCGCAGCCCTTGATCTTTATACCGAAATGCTTTCCGGCTGCCGCCGCCGCACTTTGGTCCGCATTGACCGCTTCACAGCCGCAGACGCGACCCGCACCCGCGCGTTCGATACGCTTCTGGAGGACTGATCATGGCCGACTTGATACTTCGCGACCTGGTAAAGACCTATGACCAGACCGAGGTCTTGCACAGTATCGACCTTGCAGTACAGGATGGAGAGTTCGTTGTATTCGTTGGCCCTTCGGGATGCGGCAAGTCGACAACCCTGCGTATGATCGCTGGTCTTGAAGAGATCACTTCTGGCAGCATCGAAATCGGTGGGCGGGTCGTGAACAACCTTGAGCCAAAAGACCGCGACATCGCGATGGTGTTCCAGAACTACGCAATCTATCCACACATGTCGGTGCGCAAGAACATCGGGTTCGGGCTGCGCAGTTCCAAGGCACCAAAGGCTGACAAGGAACGGCGCATCGACGATGTGGCCGCGCTTCTGGGGATGACAGAACTTCTCGATCGCAGACCAGCGCAGCTTTCCGGCGGTCAGCGCCAGCGCGTGGCGATTGGGCGCGCAATGGTGCGTGACCCAGCCGTCTTTCTGTTCGACGAACCCTTGTCGAACCTTGACGCGCAACTCAGGACGCAAATGCGGCTTGAGATCAAAAAGCTCCACCAGCGCGTTGGCTCGACGATTATCTTTGTGACACACGATCAAGTTGAAGCCATGACGATGGCCGACAGGATTGTCATTATGAAAGACGGTCACATCCAACAAGTTGGAACACCGTCCGAGGTGTATCACAGCCCCGCCAATACCTTTGTTGCACAGTTCATCGGAGCTCCTGCTATGAATATGATCCCCGGTCGCACGACGAGCGGGGGTGTCACCTTGGCAGGCGGTGGCCATGTCAGCGTTGGACGGTCCTTGCCGGAAGGCAAGGGCGTAACATTGGGCATCCGACCGGAAGATTTCTTGCTGGATCCGCCAGAAGCTGTCGTCGAAGGCCCTGTGGCTGTCCGCGAACCTCTCGGCCATGAGACGCTTATTTATGTTGGGTTGGACGACGGCGAGATCATTGCTAAGGCGGATGGCCGTACACCACCCAAGGTTGGTCAAACCGTGCGTCTTGGCGCTTTAGAGAATAACATGCACATCTTTGATGCCGAGACCGGAGCAGCGCTGACATGATAGACACGCTGCCACGGTCTGGAGTTCTGTGTGTCGGACGTTTGTACTGTGACCTGATTTTTGTCGATGTTCCACGCTTGCCAACGCTCGGGACCGAAACGTTTGCCGGTGGTCTCGAGATACATGCAGGCGGCGGGGCCTACATCACGTCGGCATGGCTTGCTTCCCTTGGGCAATCTGCGTCGCTGGTGAGTTTCCTGCCACCACCACCGTTTCGCGAACAGATCGTTGACGAAATTTCCCGTGCTGGCGTCGATCTCTCGCTGTCGGCCGGAATGGCCGAGGGACAGGCCCCGCAACTTACTGTTTCAATCTCAACCAAGGGCGATCGCGCGATGCTCACGCACCAGCCCGGCCCGTCGATCCCCGATTTGACCGCCCAAGACCTTCGGAGCGCCGGTGTGCACCATGTTCACATTGGCGAACTCACGACGCTGATGGAGCGACCTGAGCTTGTGAAAGCTGCACGTGACGCTGGTGCAACCGTTTCGCTGGATTGCGGCTGGGATGATCGCGTCGCAACAAAGGGCGTGGCATCGTTGCTTGGCAAGATCGATGTTTTTCTGCCCAATGCTTCAGAGGCCGAGGCTTTACGGAAGGCGGGTGTCTCGCTCGACGGGCCGGGCTTGACGGTCATCAAGTGTGGTGCAGACGGTGCAACAGCAGCGGTCGGAACGCGAGCGCTCCGTGTCCGTGCGCCGAAGGTGGTCAACGTTGATCCTACCGGGGCAGGGGACGCCTTTAATGCGGGTTTCCTCGTTGCATGGTTGGCCGGACAGGACACCGAGGCATGTTTGAAGGCAGGCAATGCCGCGGGCGCCCGAGCGGTATCAGGTTGCGGCGGGTTCCCAAGCAAATTTGCCCCCGAGCTTGCGGAAGAAATTGTGACACATTGAGTATGGCGAAGGGTGCCAAAAATGCACATGCGTCGCGAAATCATTGAGATCCCGGATGCAGTTGCGCGTCTTGCCGCGCCTGCGCAGCAAAGGCAGATACGAGACCTCTCCATGCGGCTGCGTCGTCTCGATCCGGCCGCTATCGTTACGGTCGCGCGTGGCAGTTCGGATCACGCCGCGACCTATCTGAAATACGCCGCAGAAGTGACGCTCGGTTTGCCAGTCGCCTCGGTAGGCCCATCAACTGTCACAGTCCACAGTGCCCGGTTTCGCGCCCAGGGACTTGCTGCACTGGCCATCAGTCAATCTGGGTCGAGCGATGACCTTGCGCTTCTTGCGCGCGCGCTTGGCACTGCGGGCGTACACGTCGTTGCACTGACGAACACACCAGAAAGTGTGTTGGCCGAGGCATGCCGGGACGTCATCGACATCGCCGCAGGTCCCGAGCAAGCCGTGGCGGCAACCAAGAGTTTCGTCAGTTCGATCGTCGCTGGTCTGTGGCTCATCGGGCACTGGGCGGAGGATACCAGTCTTCTTGACGCGCTTTCGGCGCTTCCCGACGCGCTTGCGACACGCGGTGAAACGGGCATGCTGGACCGAGCCTTAGATCAACTGAAGGCCGCCGAAAGCGTCGTGGTCGTCGGGCGAGGCGCAGGTTTAGGATTGGCGTCTGAGGTGGCCTTGAAACTGATCGAAACTTGCGGCGTGCATGGTGCGGCCTATAGCGGTGCCGAGGTGCTGCATGGTCCGCGTGCGATCCTTTCAGGTGGGTTTCCAGTACTCACGCTTTCCAGTGGCGCCGGTCAGGGCATGGATCAAGCGATCGAGGCTTTGGAACAGCAAGGTGCAGGACTTGTCAGCATTCCAGCATGCGACACGCTTCAACATCCGTTGGTCGACCCGTTACTGGACATGCCGATGCTTTATGGCTTTCTCGAAACTCTAAGTCGGGCGCGCGGCATGTCGGCAGACGCGCCGCGTTTCCTTAAGAAAGAGACCCAGACACTTTAGGCACACGGGCCGCGATCAGAAGCTTTGAGGCATGATCATCTTCGGGAGCCAAAGCACGATCTCCGGGAAGGCTGCAAGCATGAGCAGTATGAGCAACATCGGTGCGAGAATGATTGCGACTTCTTTCAGGACTTGTACCACGTTCAGACCGCCGATGGCTGCCGAGATCAAAAGGCAAAGCCCGTATGGTGGTGTCACCAATCCGAATGCCAATGAGACGATGCCGATAATCGCAAAGGCAATCGGATCGATATTGCCGGCCTGTGCCACCGGCATCAGGACTGTACCAAGGATGATGATGGTCGGGATTGCATCGATGAAAAGCCCAAATACCAGGAACAAAGCTGCGATGACGAGTGCGGTGCCGAAGGCGCCAAATTCCCATGCGGTGATAAGGCCGACGATCAACCGAGGCGCGTTGTAAAACGACAGAAGCCAGCCGAAGGCGGATGCCGTGCCTATAGCAAAGAGCGAGATCGCGGCGAAGCGTGCTGTGTCGTAAAGGATAAAGCCAAGGTCTTTTGGACGCACAGTACGATAGACGAACATGCCAAGGACTAACGCATATCCGGCTGCGATAATGGCGCTTTCCGTGGGCGTGACAATGCCGCCCACGATGCCGCCGATGACAAAGATCGGAGTGAGCAACGCAAGCGCGGCGCCCTTCCACGCAGCCCAGAATTCCTGCCAGTTCGGCGTGGCGGTGACGGGATAGCTTCTCACTTTCGCAAAGCCATATACCGTCGCCATCAAGGCAAGACCAATCATCAGGCCCGGAATCGCGCCACCAAGGAAAAGTGCGCCAACCGAAACCTGCATGACACCGCCCCACACGATCATGAGGATCGATGGCGGAATGATAACGCCCATGACCGAGGAACAGGCGGTGATGGCGACCGCGAAGCGTGTGTCGTACCCTTCGCGCTGCATCGCTGGGATTAGAATTTTACCGATCCCGGCTGCGTCGGCGGTCGAAGAACCTGAAATTCCGGCGAAAAGCATCGAGACGGCGACATTAACATGACCAAGGCCACCCGGCAGCCAACCGGTAAGCACGCGGGCCAGTTCTATCAGGCGGTCCGTGACTTTGCCTGAATTCATCAGGTTTGCGGCTAAAAGGAAGAACGGGACTGCCAGCAGAATGAAGGAGTTGTATGACTGGAACATCCGGTCAAGCACGATGAATGGGGTTAAGCGCAACTCTAACAGGACCACCGGAATGGTCGATAAGCCAAGCGCGAAAGCGACCGGTATGCGTAGTATGACAAGGACCAAAAAGTCAAGGATCAGCATGCTGCTGGCGGTGGCGGTGTCGAGGATCATGTAGCTGTGCGTCCGCTTCTGTATGTGGCGATGTTTTGAAACAGCCGGTAGCCCGCGAATACGAACCAAACTGCGCCGGCAACGGGGACCGATATGTATGTGATCGCAAGGTTTGCGCGCATCATGACGGACCGTTGGTTGTTGCCGAACTCAACATATTCAAACCCGTAGACGACGAAGAGCGTGGCGAAGATCATAATCGCAACATGCACCAGACCGTTTTGAAAAAGGCGCAGAAGGGGGGATCGTGCGTCGCCGATGACACGTACGTCAAAATGCGTTTCGTCCCAAACCGCGACCATTGACCCGATCATGACGATCCAGACAAAGATGAACGTGGCCAACTCTTCGGTCCAAAGAAACGTCGGAATCAACCCGGTGTAGCGCGAGATTACCTGCATTGCGACGGGCACGGCCAGCGCAGCCATCAGGACGCCCAACACCACCCGCAATCCGTTGCAGACGCTGTCCAGTACTTTCCCGATCATTTTGTGGTCCCTCCCGATGCCTTTGCTAAGATGAACTCCAGCGCGCACAAAAAATGGGCGGCACGCGTTACGCGCACCGCCCTTCTTCTAGGTTGAATTACATTCCGCGGATGTTCTCCAAAAGTTCGGTTGCACCCAGTTCGGCCGCATAGGCGTCCTGCACCGGCTGCACCAAATCAAGCATCTTATCGCGGCCCACAAACTCGTGAACCTCAATTTGGCCTGCATCTGCCATGGACTGAAGCTTTTCACCGTCCTGGCTGCTTTCAAGTGCACGACCGAAGGCACCGGCTTCGGTACCTGCCTCCAATATAGTGGCCTGAAGGTCAGCAGGCAGCGCGTCAAAGGTCTTCGCCGACATCACGATCGGGCGCACTGTGATCGTGTGTTGCGTCAGCGAGATATGTGGCGCGACCTCGTAGAACTTGAGGTTCTGGATCGACGCTGCCTCGTTCTCGAAGCCCGCGATGACGCCGGTCTGTATAGCGTTATAAACCTCGTTGTAGGCGATCGCTGATGGGGCGGCGCCGACGGCCGAGAAGGTCTGCGCTTGGATCGGTGCACCCATGACCCGCATGCGGTGGCCTGCCAGTTCTTCCATACTGGTGATCGGTTCGGCGGAGGCAAGATTGCGCACGCCACCCCCATGATAGCCGACGATTACAATGCCCGCCTTTTCACGAAGGTCATCTTCGAGTGGTTTCAACGCATCCGAAGACAGGACTTTGTCCCAATGGTCAAGATCACGGAAGAGGAACGGCATGTCCATCAAAGGGATCGACTCAGAAAACACCGCCATATTGGATGGAGCAAGGATCGTGTAGTCGACTGCCACACCTTGATTCAGGTAAGTGACATAGTCGGACTCCACACCCAGCTCGCCGTTTAGGCGCAGGTCGAAGGTGATGTCACCATCGTAGTTTGCTGAGACCAGTTCTTCGAACTTGCGAAGCGTTTTGGTAAAGGCATGGTCTTCGTCGAACATGCTGGCACCGCGCAATGTTGTTTGTGCGTCCGCGCTTGCCACGCTGCCCACAAGCACGGCAGCGACCGCGAAGGTCTTAATCGAGAATTTGAACATTCTTTCCTCCCAGTTCAAGTTCAGGTCTTAGTCCGGATCGTGATCGTCCGGGACGTTTCGATGTATTCTAGTGCGGGGGGACGCCACTTTGCCGTTCACCCAGACTTCTCGGTCCAGTGAAAGCGCCAGCGCAGATAAGCTCTGCGGGACAAGCTTGACGCTCATGGTATGCCCCCCTCAATTACGACCAGAGGGTCACGAAAACTTGGATACTAGTCAACGAAAAATTTGCTATGACAGTGAAATCCGACCTAAATTACTGAATTTAATATGTTTCTAGTATCCAAGATTTCCTGCTTCGGCCTATACTTTCTGGCCAACCTTTGACAAAGTCGGCATGAGTGAAGGATGGATGCGCACAATGACCATGACTGCGGATGCCCGTGAGAGAAAAACCGGAAGCGACCATGTCTTCGAGACACTCTTCGACCAGATTGTGAGTTTGGAGCTGCTGCCTGGGACCAAAATTTCGGAAACCGAGGTTGCAAAATCTTTTGGATTCTCTCGGCAACCTGTGCGCGAAGCCTTTACGCGACTTGCCAGTATAAACCTCTTACTGATCCGACCACAGCGCGCGACCGTGGTGCGTCCCTTTTCAAGGCAGTTGATCGCGAACGCGCGCTTCGTGCGTGCCGCTATTGAACTGGAGGTTATTCACAAGTTTGCTGAGAACCGGGACAGTGCCGTTGATTTCGACTTGAAGTCGAACATGCGTAAACAGCGTGACGCCATCGTACGTGGCAACGCCGAGGCGTTCCACAACCTTGACTACGAGTTTCACAAGTTGCTCTGCCGCGCGTCAGGACACGCATTTGCCTTTGACATTATCGCCGCCAACAAGGCGCAAGTCGACAGATTGTGCATGCTGTCCCTTACCAGTCAGGACGCAATGCAGGCGCTCTATAAGGATCACAGCGACCTTTTAGACGCACTTTTTTCGGGTGACATCGAGACAGGCACCAGGGTGCTAAGGACGCATCTTGACCGGCTGACACCGACAATCGAGGCGTTGTACACCACACACAGGAACTATTTCGAATGAATGTGGGCCCTGAATGCGAATTTTAAGCGCAACATTGATCGCCGCAATCGCAGCGCTGCACTTCTATATCGCGTGGTTCGAGATATTCGCGTGGACCACCTATGGCCCCAAAGTGTTCGATGTCTTTCCGACCGAGCTGTTCGCGCAAACGACCCAGCTGGCAGCAAACCAGGGCCTCTATAACGCGTTCTTGGCCGTTGGATTGACCTGGTCCCTTTGCATTTCCGATCCGATCTGGCGGCGGCGCATCGCCGCGTGTTTCCTGCTTTTTGTGCTGGCGGCAGGTTTGTTTGCGGCCGCGACAGTGGCGCTTCGTCCGGGCCTTTTTCAGATTGTTCCCGCCAGCGCCGCTTTGTTGCTCGTCTTTCTCGGATCAAAACCGAGAGAGCGCTAAGCGGCTAATTGGCTGATCGAGAAACCGTACTTCGTCGCGGTGTGTCCAAACGGTCTTGTAGGACACCAATCGTCTGACGCCATGAATCTTGCGCGTTCGGGAAGTAAGTGTTTGTGTACCAACGGTGTACTGCTTCCCCCAGTTCGTCCAACTGATCCTGGTCAGACAACAGGTTTTGAATGCGCGCTGGAATGTTACTGCAAGCCTCCTCTAAGAGATGACAGCGGTCTATAATCATATCGGCTGCAAAGCTGGGTTCGCTCACAACCGGTGTCCCGGAAGAAAATGCCGCGACGAAGCGCGGTGTTTCAAAGTGGTGAGATTTGACCGAATGAACGTTGAGACACAGGCGCGACTGGGCCGCGGCGTCTTCAATTACGATATCTGTTGATGGTGACAGAGAAAAGCCCAAGTTTTCAATGGCCTCACACACCGTTTGGCGACGTTTGCTTAGGTTTCCAACAAAGCAGACATCGTACGCGCGGTCTTGCATCTGCGTGTATTTGGGGTTCGGTGGGCTGGCCACGGCGAAGCCCAAGACCGGCAGATTGAGTTTCTTCTGCAATACCTGAGTTTGAGGCGGATAGTAATCCAATACAACGTCGTACAAAGGCAACCGCTTGGCCAACATTCGCGACTTGGATAGAATAGCGCGACGGGCCTGCAAGCCGGTTTCCCAAGCCGACCCCAGGACGGACACTACTGAGAAATTCAGGTAGACGTAGCGACAGTCGGGTCTGCGCTGAAACAATGGAAAATTTTCGCCTATGAGGAAAATCGTCGTGTTTTCAGAGCATTGAGCGTCATCTACGCTGTCGCAGATCAACAGCTTAGCCTCCGGGTCGATGGTGTCGCGCAGCATGGCGTGAACGAAAGAGGCCACGTTCTTGATGAACGGATGGCTGAATGTATGGATGACAAGTGCCGCTTGGTTCATAAGCGCTCGCTTTGTTCATGCTGCGCCCCCGAATTTCCAATTCGGCCAAAAAACATGCGAAGTCCAGAACTCCCACCAGCTTATCAGCGGAAAACAGCCATCCTGTCCTACTCTTGGGCGGTGCCACTTGCGAACAGCCCGTGAATAGGACCTTCCTTAAACTACGGGCGGGGGCGCCCAAGGCACCGTGTTGTCTCTCGGCAACCGTGGGTGCATGACGTCGAGAAGGCTTTTTGAATGCCGACGGATCTTGCGATTGACGCCCCCTGTTCATTTCCGCTGTATGTTGTGCCCTGCCTGAACGAAGCGCGCCATTTATCGTCACTCTTAACGTGGTTGCTCTGCGTGCAAGAACGTCTTGGGGGCAGGATCGTTGTTGTGGACGGCGGCAGCACTGACGGTAGTCAGTCCATTGCCGGAACACGCGCCGCGCGGCATGACTGCCTTCACCTGATCCGTAATCCGGACCGCGTCCAGAGTGCTGGCATAAATCGTGCGGTTGACGCGTACGGCGAAACTGCCACGCATTTGATCCGTATCGATGCCCATGCAGCCTATCCTGACGATTATTGTGATGTCCTCCTGGCAGAAGCGGAAAAGGTCGGCGCGTCCAGCGTCGTTGTAAGCATGAATGCGGTTGGCAAAGGGTGGGTTCAGCGCAGCATCGCTGCAGCTCAGAATGCACCCGTCGGTAACGGTGGGTCGAAACATCGACTGCAGGCTGTTGGCGAGTTCGTCGATCATGGACATCATGCGCTTATGCGTCTTGATGCCTTTCGCGCTGTCGGAGGCTACGATGCCAGCTTTAGTCACAACGAAGACGCCGAATTGGATCATCGTTTGCGGCGAGCAGGATACAGGATCTGGCTGACTGGACTGACCGAAGTCACATATTTCCCCCGCGAAACGGCTCAGGCGCTATGGCGCCAATACTTCAACTTTGGCGTAGGCCGTTCCAAGAATGTCATGAAACACCGAGCGCGTCCAAACGCGCGGCAAGTCAAAGTCATCTTGGTTCTGCCCTTGGTCGCTTTGGCAGCGCTTTATCCGGCCAGCCCATTCTTTGCTTTTCCCGCCGTCGTCTGGATGTCTTACTGCCTGACGATGGCGCTAGAACGGGCATGGGCCGCGCGGGATGCATCGCTCATGTTGATCGCACCACTGGCGATGACAATGCACGTTGCTTGGTCGATTGGGTTCTGGTGGTACGTCCTGAAAGCGCCTCAGCAATTGACGCAGAGGCCAGCATGAGTCGCCGCTTTGATCAAAAGATTGAGGTTTGCATCTGCACATATCGCAGAGCCAGTCTGATCGATACTCTGCGTTCGATTGACCGCGGTGTCGCGAAAATGCCGATTTCGATCCTTGTGATCGACAACGATGACACTCCGTCAGCTCAGTCTGCCACAGACGCCTTCACCGTCACCAGTGATCTGGCGGTTGCTTACATGCACTGTCCTGGTGCAAACATCTCAATCGCGCGAAATGCTGCATTGTCTCATGCGCGCGGGCGGTATCTGGCGTTTCTTGACGATGACGAAACGGCTGGCCCGGATTGGCTGGTGCATCTTGAGCGGACCATGGCCACGACCAGCGCGCCTGTTGTGCTGGGGCCGGTTCAGGCCGTTTACGACGAAGATGGCCCGAAATGGATGCAAAAAGCGGACCTTCATTCGACTGGACCGGTATTCGTCGGGGGGCAGATCAAAACTGGCTATTCCTGCAATGTCATGATTGATCGGGAACATCCGGCCTTCCATGATTTGAGCTTCCCGCTCGAGCTTGGCCGATCCGGTGGTGAAGACACTGCCTTCTTCACGGAAGCTTACGACCGTGGTGCACGCATCGCTTTCTCGCCAAACGCCGTTGTCTATGAACCTGTTCCACCCGAGCGGGCACGTTTCGCTTGGCTGGCCAAGCGCAGATACCGCATGGGGCAGACCCATGGTCGCCTTTTGCTGCGCCGCGCAAGTGCAATGTCGACACTGCAAGGGGGCGCCCTGGCACTTGGAAAGACGATATATTGCGCGGTCGAAGCCCTTGTTACTTCCTATAGTCCTATGAGGCGCAACCGGGCCGTTTTACGCGGATGTCTGCACGCCGGGACGTTTAGTGCACATCTTGGGCTGCGCAACCTCGAACTTTATGGCCAGAATAATAAAGGTGTTACGCCGTGAACGACATGACCCAGAAAACGGCCAGGCTGGCCGCATTGGCCGAGGGATTTGATCGCCCGCATCCTGATGCCGCGCCGCTCGATATTCTATTGATCCTGAGACGCCAGAAATGGCCTCTGGTATTTGGGGCCGTCTTAGGTCTTGCCCTTGCGGTGCTGCACTATGTGACAAGCCCCAAGACCTATTATGCCGCGTCCAACATTCTAATCAGCGAACAAACCAATTCGCCGCAAGACCAGCTTACAGCGTCTGTCCCGGTGCTTCGGAACGAAACGACCGTCTTGAACGAAATGCAGGTCCTCCGGTCACTGGACTTGGCCGAGCGTGTTGTCGAAAGACTTTCCCTTGATCAAAGAGAGGGATTTCTGACGCCACCGGTCTCGGCCGCGCGTCAGGCGATCGACACCGTGAAGTCGGGTGTCAAAAGCCTGATGCCAATCGCGGAAACCGCACCCTTCACCGAAGTGGACGCTGAGGCCAGCACTTTTCTGGCGACAGCATTGACATTGCAAAAAGATTTGGGTCTGCAACGTGTGGGACGGACCTTTGCGATCGAGATTAGTTTCATCCACGACGATCCCGAATTGGCGGCAGCTATCGTGAATGCCTATGCCGAAACCTACCTTGAGGATCGTCAGCTTGCGAACCGTGCTAACGCGGCTCTCAGTGCAGAGTGGTTACGTGATCATATCGATGAAGTGCATGCTCGCGCAAATGATGCGGCGGCCGAGGCGGAAGCCTTCCGTTTAAACAATGGGGCCTCTAACGTCCAAGCGCTGCGGCTGCTTGAGCTACGCGCGTCGTCTTTGACCGAACTACACACCTCCCTTTTGACACGGTATGAAATGATCGCGATCGAAGGGTCGTCGCCCGTCGCCAACGGAAGAATACTAAGTGCAGGGGTCGCGCCAACGTTGCCTGCGCTTCCGAAGGCGTGGCGCGTCTTGGCCGTTGGCTTGGTCTTTGGCTTGATGTGCGGCATGGCGCTGGCCACCTGGCGCGAGATGCGAGAGACTGCTTGCCGGGAGGGGCGTGAGCTGCGCGAACTGACGGGCTTGCCGTTCCTTGGATACTTGGATCGCTTCAAGCCATCGCGTCTGCCCAAGCTGCTCAAACAATTCAGTCAGTCGATGGCGCGGGGAAAGGGCAGCACGCTGTTTCGCTGGTTGCCAGGTGTTGAAGCCGGTGAGGAGCCGCGAGAAAACCACATCGAAATACGGAATTGTACCGCGTCTTTTTTGCTACCCGCTATCGCGCCGAACACACCCTATAGTGAGACGATCAAGAACGTTAGGGCCACGATTGACCTAACGGCAGCGCGGGACACATGTCAGGTAATCGCTCTCGGAAGCCTTGACCATCAAGAAGGCCGATCAACGGTTGCTGCAAATCTGGCACAGCTTGCTGCGCTGGAAGGTCAACAGTCGTTGCTGATCGATGCCGATTTATCAAATCCTGAATTGAGCCATCATTTCGGGTTTCGGTACGAAGCTGGCCTGCATGATGTGATTGAGGGGCGCATTCCGCTGGACCATGCGATCTTCAAGCTGCCGGAAACCGGACTTCATATTCTTCCAGGTCGGCTGAGACGCTCACAATCCCGCATCAATACGGTGTGCAAACTGTCCCAGGTGCTTGACCAGGCCCGACCACATTTCGATACAATCGTGATTGATTTCCAACCGCTGGCAACTTGTTCTGATCTCAAGTCTAATCTGCCATATATCGACGCCGTTGTGCTGCTGGCGCTATGGGGCAAGACGTCGAAACAGAGCTTCAAGCAGTTTGTTGAGAACGAACCGCAGTTACGTGCCAAGACGGCCGGTGTGCTGTTGAACAAAACGGTTGCTCGGAAACTTCCCCTCTACGGCGCCTCAGAAGCAGACACAATTCGCAGAAAACACGTCGGTTTTGCCTAATAACGGCCCACTTTACCAACAAGGAATCACCTAGCCGAGGCCTTATTAGACGCATCCTTTTGTTCGATATTTGGCGAGCCCGCGTTGACGAGGCTGCAGAATTGCGGGCACTGTGACCTTGTTGAGGGTGCGCTATGCGATTGCCAATCTTTCTTTTGCTCGCCGTTGGGGTGTCGCTTTTGGTGGGTCTTATCTCTGGCGCAATCGGCGCCGGTTTCTGGTTGAGTTTTGGACGCGCCGTCAGTGCGCTGGTCATCCTACAAGTCTGCTATGCCCTGTTCCTGGCTTTGTCAGTGCGCCGCCTCAGTCAATCCAAACTGGGTGACAACGGCGAACAATAATGCTCCCTGCGGTTTTCCGAGTATTTGAGGTATTCCGTCAGTCCAGGCTCGGGTCGCCCAACGATGCGGATCAAAAACCCTCGCAGGATCAGCCGTAGCGTTTGCATTGGCGGCAGGGCTGAACCAGGAAACAAGTATGTGTGCGACTTGACCAATCCGGTTAAGCGCAATGCAGCCGGGTAGCTAAAACCTGAACCCTGCAGAAATCCGCGCCGCGTCTCTTCACCTGCCTTGCGCCAAACGTAGCGCTGCAGAATCTGAACCGAGCGTTTCATCTTTAGTTCTCGCTTCAGCCATCCTGTCGACGCGCCAAGATCTCTTGTTGTGTTCTCACCGTTCTCAGCCCAAACGGCAGTTGGTTTCATCGCCACATAAATCGGCTCGACGACGGCCAGAGTTCGCAGATATTCCTGCAAGGTCGCACTAACCGCTACACCAATCTCAAGGTTGCTTATGGCCTTTCTTGACCAGAACAGGCCGCCGTTGGAGACGCCCATGTCTGCCATCAAGGCAAGGTGGAAGCGTTCTGGATGATAGATGCCCTCGACGAACTTTTCCTCGAAGAGACCTGTCTTGCTGAGCCGCGCATTGTCGGTTCCAGACGCGTATTCGACAAGTTGATTGCGTAGGACGATCTGAACCTCTTCACGCTCGATCACGCGGATATTGTCCTCCAGATGCGTTGGCAAAACTTGGTTGTCGTCTTCGAGAACACAAAAGTATTCTGCGTTATGCGGGTTCAATTTGGTGAAGCACTGGTCGATATTCATCGATGCTTGCAAGTTTCGCGGATTGGCATGGTAGCTGATCCGTGAGTCTTTCAGATCGGCCACAACTTGTCGCGACGTGCCGTTCGGATCATCGTCGTAGACGTCGCAATGCCAATTGGTTTCGGTCTGGTGCCGAAGTCCTTGTAGTGCGCGGCGGAGTTGTTCGGGACGTTTATAAGTCGGGACGCGAATATGTACCTTGGGGCGCTGCGGCAGGGCGGTTGTCGACGAATAGTGGGGCAATTTCCCTGTCGTCGTAAGCGGTGTATCTTTCAACAGTTTGCGTTTCGCAATCTCACCAAGAGCGGGAACTGTGGATGGTGAACGTGCCAGTTTCATCATGGCCTGTCCGATCTGTCTTGCTTTCAGGTCGCTAACAACTCCTTCAAGGTTCATGCGTTTCTGTAAAGCCGAGATCCGGACCTTAATTGCGTTGGCCTGAGCTGCAGTCTGGCTGGGCAACTCGGACAATGCCGTGATCATCGCGCCTGCATCTTCAGGCGTAAGTCGATGGGATAACGATCCAGTTCGGCGTCGATAGTAGTAGAGTGGTTCTGGTACGAGGGTCAGTGCGTGCCCGGCCATGGATAGACGAACAAGAAGATCGAAGTCCTCGCCCACACGAAGGTCCGCTCGGTATCGTAGCCCCTCAAGCAAGTCGCGGCCTACCAGCGGTTTGAGATATCCAAGCATGTTCGGCGCGCCGGCGAAACGGGGGGCTAGAAGGGCCTCCGTTTCGATTTGAGTGACGCTGTTAATGGCTGGAAACAAAGTTTCGCCAGTCATCCGGTCATCGCCGATGAAGAACAGTTGATTGTCCGCGACGATCATCGCGTTCCGTCTATGCGCTGTGGCCATCAAGGTTTGAAACCGGGTCGGATGCATCAGGTCATCCGCATCAACGATGCCAATCCACTGTCCGCGTGCAACATCCAACGCACGATTGCGCGCACCTGATGGGCCAGTGCTTTCGGTCGAGGCCAGAACTCGCAACCGAGGATCGTCGAACGCCGATAGCAGCTGCAGGCTGTTATCGCTCGATCCATCGTCCGAGACAATCAACTCAAGATCGCGAAACTCCTGCGCCAGCACTGCTTTGACGGCATCGGCAAGGAAGTCGGCGCCATTCCGGTTCGCCATGATCACAGTGAGTTCAGGCACGTCGCATTCCCCATTTCGTCTGGCGATTGTTCGCCGACGTGTCAGTCCCTTGACGTCCGTGCCACGTTTTCGTCACAATTCGGCATGACGACAGGCGCCGTTGTATTTCGGATGAGCAAACGTGAGCGACAGTTCGACCACCTACACGACACGATTGAGTTTTGGTCGCCTCGGTCAGATTGAAACGCGGCTTGAACCAATTCTGGCCGTGATTGCTCTGGCCGCACTGGTCTTCGTTCCTACGATCGGAACTCTTGGCGCGCTGATATTTCTGGCAGGCGGCGTTGTCCTCTGCGGTTTGCGGCCAGGAGAGATCTTCGCGCAAGGCCTTCGGCATTGGCCTGTGCTTCTGTTGCCTATCTTTTGCATCCTGAGTTTTGTCTGGTCGCGCGAGCCACTTCTGAGCATGAGGTTCGGCGTCCAGCTTTTGGCGACCGTGGTTGTAACAATCGCGATATGCCGCCATCTTTCGCCCCGGCATTTTCTTTTGACGCTGTTTGCTTGCATGCTGGTGGCTATGCTGGCCAGTCTGATTGGCGGAGACGTGCGAGGCGACACGGGCGCGCGTATCGGGATCTATGGAAGTAAGAACGCATTCGCTGGTGCGGCCTCGACATTCACCGTTCTTGCTTTTGGCGTGGCATTGATGCGCGGTGCCGCGCGCCCCTTGCGCGTCCTGGGTCTTCTTTGCTTTGCCATTGGAACAGTGCTGGTGATCTCGGCTCAATCCGTCAGCGCGATACTGTTCCTTTTGCCCACCTTGCTGGCTTTGTTCGCCGCAATGAATGTTCGCCGACTGGGGGCTTTGCCCGCATGGTCCATCCTTGCCTTTGGCGGTCTTGGGCTGATCCTGGTCGGTTTGATGGTTCAGGCCAATTGGCATTTCATCTCGGCGTTTGTACTTGATGCCACCGGCAAGGATCTGACGCTGACTGGTCGCACAGAACTGTGGGCGAGCGCGCTTGCGCTGATTGAACAACGCCCGCTTCTGGGAGTTGGATATCAGGCGTTCTGGGTTGAAGGGCACGCCGATGCGGAATTGCTGTGGTATGCGTTCGGGATCGAAAGTCGAAGCGGCTTCAACTTCCACAACATGTTTCTGTCGAACGCTGTTGAAATCGGGCTTTTTGGCGCGGTCCTTCAGACAGGACTCTTGCTGATTACGGCGTTTTACACGGGCCTTTGGGCGATCAGGTCGGGCCGCTCCGTGGGAGCGACACTGTTTGCGCTTTGCTTCGTTGCGGTGCTGGGGAGCGTGGTGGAGGTGCCACTTTTCTTTCAGTTCAGCCTGCGCACTGTCCTGGTGCTTGCAGCCTTGATCTATGCACGTGACGCAGTGCATCCACGTCATGCCCGAACCGTTTGGCGCGGTGCGTAGTCCTTGACCATCTGATCCAAGGCCGACAGCGCACGCTCTGTTGCGCGTTCAACCTGATCTTCCGCACTGAGCTGTGGTTCGAGCGACGCGAGGCGCTGCAGGCTGGCCGCCGCGCGATGGGCGATCAGGCTGTTTACAGGCTGAAACGCCCGGCTGCCAAAGACAGCTCGAGCGCGCGGACCAGAGCCCCAGCGGCCTGTGTGAAAGGCCCAAGCTTCACGGCCGTTCGACGGGCGTAAATCGGCAGGGCGGTAGTCGATATTTAGTGATGCCGTCCAATCGTACCATTTGCCGCGATGGACATGATGCATGGTCTTCACGCCAATCCAAGGTGTCCGAAGCGTGTCGGACACGATGGCGCCATGCATGGCTTCGGTGATCACCAGGTCGGCACCGCGTATTTGCGACAGTATCGTGTCCGTGGGTCCGGTCGGATCGATGAAGTGGATGTCAGCAAGTTCACAAACACGTCGCCAGGCCCCACGCTCGACGCTTTCATAATGCGGAATGAAAGCCACGCCGATACCAGCTGCCGGAGCCGGCAAAGTCGTGGCGCGCAGCAAGACGGCCGCATCAGTGATTGCAAGCTCGGGCAAAAGACGAAGGGCTTTGCAAGTCTCGGGCCCGCGTACAAAACGAACGTCCCATGTTCCATCGTGCAAATCAGGTCGCGCGGAATAAGAACCCGCGAACCCAGAGCCCACGACCAACTTGCGCGCGTCCTTTGGATATATATCCTGAATGATCGACCCAATGCCCAAGAACAGGATATCGCTGTCCTGATCCAAAAAGTCATCGGGCAGCAGAGACTGCCACATGGTCGCATTCAGTTCGTCTCCAAAATTGGGAGGTGAGCCTTCAAAATAGGTCAGTTTCATTTCGCTTTGCTCACTTTGATTGCATGGAACACGTCGATCACCTGCGACCGGCAAAGAAGAACGATGAGCGCCGTATAGATGACAGCACCCAAGATAACTTGGCTTGCTACGCCGCCCCAATCGGTGCCGAAAGGAAGGAGTAAAAGGGCGCTTGCCATACCTACTGTCGCCAGCGCCGGGCCGATCATTGGGCGGATATAGCTGCTTAGGGTGCCTTCCAGCAGTCGGACTGTCATGATGGCTGAGATGGGCCAAAACAGGAAAGTTTTTGCAACAATGGCGATCACAACTGCTGTGACGCCTTGCGAATACGTCAGTGCAATCGCAGCGACGGTGCCGATCTGCTGTAGCAATTGGTAATAAAACCAACGATTTGGGTAGCCGCGCGCCCGGATTAGCGCGCCTTGCACTATGCCCGGGGTCGCAATCAGACCTGCTAGGCAAAAGACTTGTGTTGCCGTGATAGCCGCGGCCCACTTGTCCCCGAAAAGCAGCCATATGATATCACCGACGATCAATGCAGCGCCGGCGAAGGCGGGAAATCCTAGGCAAGCCGCGGCAAAGCTTGCTTTTTCGAAGGTCTGAACCGACTTTCGGGCATCATCTTGCATCGAAGAAAGGACAACATGGGTGACGTTGCCCAACGCGCCCGCGGCGATATCGGCAAGCATTTGAAAAAACCGCTGCGCGAAGCTAAGTAACCCCAAAAGCATGGCACCACCCAAAGCTCCGGCAACAAGGTGGTCCAGCCGAAGCGTGCCCAAGACGCGTTGGCCTGATGCAAAGACAGAATAGCTGAAAAGGTCGCGAAGGTGGCGCATCCGACCCTTAAAACCCGGCTGCCATTTGGCCACCCAGAACGCGGCAGCGCAAGCGACGACGCTTACGACGACCTGGCTGACGGCCAGTGCTAGCAGGCCATATCCCGACAGAAGCAAGGCGATCCCAAAGGCCGCCCCGATGGCGGAGGCGATGGCAGTTCTGATTGCGATGGCACGGAAGCGCATCGCACGAATGATCATGGCGCTGGGTACAACGGCCGCCAGATCAAAAGGCACTTTGAGGGCCAGTAGAGGTACCAGCCACGCCAAGTCCGGTTCGCCGAACCACGCCGTGCTTAGTTCAGCGATAGCATGTAAGGACACGAAGAACGCGATGCCGATACCCAGGTTCAACCAGAAAACCGCATCTGCATGACCCGGCGCAATCGACGCCCGTTGGATCAACGCCTCGCCAAATGCGGCCGGAGAGAGCGCTAGGGCAACCGAAACCAGCCCACCCGCAATCGCCAATCTGCCAAAGTCCTCGGGTGCCAAATAGGCGGCGGCGAGAAGAAAAATGCCCAGCGCGCTGACGCTTGGCAGTGCTGTGTGCAGCAAAGACCATCCAACACCGAATATACTGCTGCGCGCGCGCCCCTGTTTCGGGTGCGGTGCGAACTCGGTTGATTGAAGAGGCAGATGTGCCGTGCTCATTTAGTAAGACCCGCGTGCCCCAAGTACGACAGGAACCGTTCGAAGCAAAATGCGAACATCTGCCGTAAAGCTCCATTCCCGCACATAACGTTCGTCCAGTGCGACGCGGTACTCATAGCTGGTGTCACTGCGGCCACTGGTCTGCCAAAGCCCGGTGATACCTGGCCGTGCCGACAGATAGGCCCGCGCATATGGGCCATAGCGTTCCAATTCTTCCTCTACGACAGGCCGTGGTCCAACAAAGCTCATCTCGCCAAACAAGACATTGATCAGCTGCGGCAGTTCATCGACGCTATAGGTGCGCAAAACCTGACCCAAAGGGGTGACACGTGGGTCATTTGTTAGTTTGCGCGTTTCAATCCATTCGCGCTGCGCGTTTGGATCAGATGCCAGGTGAGCTTTGAGCACAGCTTCCCCATCACAAACCATGGTTCGCAACTTCCAGCAGCGAAATGGCTTACCGCGCAACCCTATCCTTTCATGCCCGTAAAGCACCGGCCCCGGCGAACTCAACTTGATCGCAATACAAAGCAAGATAAACAACGGGAGGAAAGCAACAAGTGCGGCCGCTGCGACGATGCTATCAACAACGCGCTTTGACCACCCGCCAAGTGCACTCTTTTCTTCAGGTATCAGCATCGAGCGTTGTGCAGATGCCGCCGAGTTGGTCTCGATGTTACCCATAGTTTGACCCCTACCGCGAGGAGCCCCTACCCGAGACCTACATGGCCAGATGATGTTGACCTGTGCCATCTTAAATAGATGTGCTGCCACAATCTGAGCAGAATCCCGCCCAAAACACTCATACAAATGCGGAACTGTCTGCCGAGTACGCTAGCAAACTGGGCAGTTTAAAAACTTCTGAAAATAATGCTGTATTACAGCGGCTTATAGTTCGCTGAACTATGTCGCATTCCGAGATATTGCTTAGGCTTTAATCTGCAAGAATCGGGGTCAGCGCGGCCTTCACGTCTTCGTTGGTCAGCCGAAATGCTTCGTCGTTCATTCCAAGGATGTGATCGGCAAATGCTAGGCAATCGGCACGCGTCAAGTTCTTCAAACAACTTTGCAAGTCTTGTGCCGTAGCAGTAGGAATGACCGGTCCCAAACCATCGGACTCTACGCGATGACCAGTTTGAGTCCCGGCGACCGCGATGCTGGGGCACCCGTACCAACTGGCCTCGTAAATCCGATTGGGAAGAAGCCAATCCGAGTTCCCACCGCGCTGCCAAAGATCCTGGGCCCATACTAGATCACACCGACCGTACACCTCAGCCAGACCGTCTGGATAAGAGTACGGGCCGTGAAATGTAACGTTGCTCAAAGTGTCAACGCGCGCATCGAAATCAGCGACAGCATGGTGATGAATGCTGCCGTGAACCTCGATCTTAAGATCCTTAGGCATCGCCTGGGCCACGGCACAAAGAATGTCGAAACTTGACTGGCAGCGGATTGATCCAACCCAACCGAGGACAAGGCGGCCGCCCTCCCGCGGTCGATCTTCTATGGTTGGTCGTGGGGGCGCTTTTGATCCGAACCAAAATTTATTTTCGACCACAACGCTTGGCCCGCGATAGTTCTGTAGTGCTACGAAGTAGTGCGTCAGGAACCCTGGTGATGATGTCCAAAGCAATTGGATACGCCGCAAGAGGAACCGCTCGACGGCGCGCATCAACGTGTTCACGGTCCCGATGCCGGTCATCACGGAATGAATATCCAGGCACTCGTAGATCAGCGGTGTGCGTTCCCGCCGACTTAGCCATGCCAGAGCCAAGAGGTCAAAGTTCCTGGCAATAATGATATCTGCGCCGGCCAGAAATGAGCGATGTTGAAATAGCTTCGGCAAAGCCCGAAGCAAAAGCGCTAAACGAAGAAACAGCCGCTGGTTCGGAATTTCACCCAAATCGAGGTTCGGGAATTCGGGCGTTCGACCACGCATGTTTTGGCGGCGAAACGACACCGTGCGAATGTCATGACCGGCTGTCAGCAAGGAATCTATCCGCTTTCGCTGCGCGGCCTCGGCCAGATCAAAGGCAAATACAATTATTCTGGCGATAGTACTCTCCAAAGCCCCCGTGGCTTCGTTATCAAGTCACGTGAATTGCGTCGAGCATGAGTTTGGAACCAGAATGCGCTGATCATAAAGTTGCCTAAACAACGACCCGTCTTCAAACAGCAGCCTCAGAGATCGGCAAGCGCATCATCCGTGCAGCCAACTCATCAAGGTCCGCATCGTCAAGAGCGCAGGCTGAATTCTGTGCCATTCCGATGTTTGCGGGACCCTTCATCTCGGCCGCCAATACTGTTGCTGTCACGCCCGCACAGGCTTGCGGCAACTCGGCCGGAATGTGACACGCGCGCATCAGCGTACTGAGTGCGCCAGGAAGTGCGTTTTCATCTGCGACCGCGCCAAGAGCCTGCGCTGCTTGCGCATATTGGGCTGCACCTTCCGGTTGAGTTACTAGGAAGGGTAGAGCCACCTCCAAGGCAAGCCCGGTCGCCAGACCATGGTGAACACGTGCGAGCGATCCAAGGGCGTGACTCATGTTGTGCCCCATATGCGTATTGCAGTTGTGCAGAGCGAGGCCAGCAACAAAACTGCCCCACAGCATCTGGCCACGCACTTCAATGTTCGTGCCGTCGGCGACGGCGCGCGGCAGCGCGCGAGACAGTAACCGAAGCGCTTCCAATCCAAAAAGCAGACCCGCCGGGGACGTGGTCCGCGCCGTCGACGCTTCAAGCGCATGCGCGACAGCATCAATACCGGTCCATGCCGTCAGATGTGATGGCAAGCTAAGCGTGAGTTCCGGATCCAGCACGGCTTGGGCAAACATCAGTTCTTCGCCCCAATGCCATGACTTCGAACCCTCTGATGTGGACACCACCGCTGTTCTTGTCACCTCGGACCCTGTACCGGCCGTCGTTGGTATCGCAATTGCAGGCAGTCCACTTGGCGGCAATGGCTG
>JBCCCA010000003.1:0-36165 GCA_039033735.1 Pseudomonadota bacterium | reverse complement strand
CTGAGAAAATCTCGGAAGATAGGTACTATGGGTTCGTTGTAGCTCATGGAACTGACACGATGCACTTTACAGCTGCAGCTCTTTCGTTTGCACTCGGGCGTAATCTTAACGTTCCCGTGGTATTGACTGGTGCACAAACCGTTCCGACGGTCCTACACGGAGATGCTAGAGTCAATCTTCTTCGAGCTTGCAAGGTTGCGATAGAGGATATTGCCGAGGTCGTTATCGCCTTTGGGGATTTTGTTTTCAGAGGTTCTCGCACGCAAAAGAAGGACGAACGGAAATTTGATGCCTTTGAGTCCCCCGCCATATATCCGATAGCTGACATCACTGAGAATATTCTGATTCATCCAACTGCTAAGCGACGTAAGAAATTGGCCGAGGACATCAGTCTTTTGGCGAAGTTTGATGAGGGCATTGTTCAAATTGGTTTGATCCCAGGCTTGCACCCCCGCACGGTCATGCCACTTATACACAAAGGCTGTAACGGGATAGTCTTGCAATCTTTCGGTGCCGGAAATGTTCCTGATTGGGGAGAGTACGGTTTTGGCGACTTCATCGGTCAAGCAAGCGAAAATGGCATTCCAGTTGTAATTACTAGCCAGTTTCCGGCCAACTCTACAAGTAACTCCAATTATGAGCCCGGGCTAAAAGCCGTGAGAGCTGGTGCAATCCCTACTGGAAATATGACAAGTTCGGCAGCAACGGTGAAATTTCGCTGGGTACTTGCCCAAGCCGATGATTTGCTACGCGATTCGAGTTCTTCAGAACGTGTGAAGAAGGTGCAGAAGCTGATGGGCCAGGTCTTCGTTGAAGAGATGGACATGTTGTAAGATCGTTCAATTGCCTGTAGCGTTTCTTGTAAGTCGAGGAGCACCGTATGAGCAACGAAAACGAGAACAAAGAGCCAACCTACGAAGAAGCAAAATCAAGGGTTTATGTACTGTACACCGGCGGAACGTTCGGTATGCACAAGGATGAGAGTGCTCCTGGAACGCCATTGATTCCTATGACGCTAAAAGACCTTGAGAAGTACATACCTAAAGCATCAAAGTTTGTTCCTGACACTTACGTGAAACTTGACGTTCTGCCAAATGACGAACGTATGGACTCCTCGTCCATGACACCGAAAAGCTGGCTCAAGATCGCCAAGCAGATCGAGAAAAACTACGATGAATTTGATGGTTTTGTCGTTATTCAAGGAACTGATACGCTCTCCTACACCGCCTCGGCCCTGAGTTTCATGTTTGAGAGCTTGGCCAAGCCAGTAGTTGTTACAGGGTCCCAGCTTCCACTCGTCGAAGCAAGAACTGATGCAAATTTGAACTACGGCCACGCCCTTCAGATTGCAGCCTGGCAATCAAGTGATCTGCCGTTGATACCCGAAGTAGTGGTTGTTTTTGCCGACAGGGTTCTTAGGGGATGTCGCACACGCAAAATGAGTGCGAGTGCTTGGACTGGGTTCGACACGCCGAACTGCCCACCTCTAGGTGAAATTGGTGAACACGTGAGAATTTTCGAGAGCCAAATTTTACCGCCACCGGAAAAAAACGTCCGCTTTCGCCTTAACGCTAATCTTGTAATGGACGTAATCGATATCTCCTTGTTCCCCGGTTTTCAGGCAAAGGATATCAGGCGTCTTTTGGATAATAGCGAAACCAAAGGCGTTGTTCTGAGAACTTACGGAACAGGAAATGCTCCTGAAACACCCGATTTCTTGGCAGAACTTCGCCATGCGATCCAAGACGAGGACAAGGTCGTGGTGAACATTACACAGTGCCCTCAAGGCATGGTTGAAATGGGGCTATACGCAGCAAGTGTTGGGTTGTTGGACGCTGGGGTAATCTCAGGATTAGATATGACGCCTGAAGCAGCATTGACCAAAATGATGGTTACCATGGGTACCCGAATAGGTGATCAAGTCAAATTGCAGATGCAAATCAACCAAAGAGGTGAGCAGTCTCAGAATCTTTTTGATCTTGCCTACCCAATCAAAAACTTCTTTCCCGACGGATCATTGATCACCGAGCCGGTTCGGCAATACGCTCAGCCTGATGCAAGATTTCGTTCCACCGATATCAGTAGCGCTGTGCTCCGTATCGACGGATTGTCGATGAAATGGCCAAAAGGTGGAGGGACTTTAGACGTCTATATGGGCCATCCGAATGCCGCCGCCAAAGATGCGCTAGAAGAAGATCACCCTCAAAGGATTCATCGCATCGAAGTCGGTAAATCATCCAAAGCCGGTAGGCAAGACGATGGTCAAATCGTTCAGCAGTTAAAGAAAGATCAAGTCAGGAGTTTGATCGTTCCTGGCGACATAACGCTGACCGTTGTTCCTTCGAAGGGTGTGAGTTTCTCTATGGCACGTCTCTCTCTCTCGCTATTTACTCGTGCGTGAGTCTATTTGTTCGGAGAGAAGTTTTCGAATGCTGTGCTCATGAGCACGAGCAAACTTATCGTTACCCTGCCCAAAAACTAGCGACAATAATCTGACTACGACAGATCACCGATCATACATAATAAACCCTAGCGACGTCAGTATTCGACCTGTTCGAACCCGTAGCTTCCTTCATAGTCACGCCAATCGACGAAAATGGATCGGTGAGCGACATTAGGGCAATTGTAGCCCCAACGCTCGAGCCCAACATGTTCCTTGGGCAGGGCAGCTATTGACGATCTTCGCCAAGAAAAGTCGCCTTGTGTCCCATAAGTGCCAAGGACGACTGTCGCACTTCGGTTGCAATCCCCATCGCGCCCGGACTCGTGCTGCCGTGCATACCTTACATCGAAAACGCGGATGGACCGCACGAAATTGAACTCAGGTCCACTAACATCGATGTCTGCTCGATCTTGAACAAGCCGAAGGGCCGTCAAAAAGTAATTTTGGATTTCTGGAGTGCGCCAAGCAGCCGCAATTGGGTCAGCGGCATCTCCCGATGCAAAGGATTGTCGCGGACCAGCACTGTTGTTTTGGGACAATGCTTCAAAGATATGTTCAGCGCTGTTTGGTGCTGGAGCGGCCTCAAAGGACGCGGCCATAGGACAGCGCCAGATTTGAAGCGGAGGTTCTACCGGCCAAGGCGTAACTCGGCGTATGAATTCCGCTCGAGCTCTAGCGCATGGTACGGAATCAGGCCAGCCGCCGGACAGACACAGCAAAATTGCACAATCGATCGGATATGTTTGACCGCGGGCGGGCATTGGCAGCGAAGTAGTTATCACAGCCAAAGTGACTGTTACCAACGTGAAGAATGTTTTGAGTGGATGGGGCATGTTGAGAGTCCTCTTTGACAGGGTTCAACATATAAGCAAAAGTATATTATATCAACATTAAGTATATTTTCGATTAGTGAACTTGCTCTGCACTCGAAATCACAACCACGTAGGTCTTGAGTTTGCTCAACATGTCGAAATTGCACACAAATGCTCAGAATTCTTTCACGGCAACGCGAATTGTTGGCATTTTAAAATAGTATCAGTCCGACGTGCGCTCGCCTTACATTGCGCCGCTGTCGGTGAGGTCCAACACCGTATTGGGGCTAGACCGAACCCACCCGAACGACTGGGCAATTGCAACGGACTGGTAGGTGCTCGCGGGCTCGAGAATAGCATCCGCCCCAAATATGCACATGCTGACACGGACTATCGCGCCGCTAGTACAGCACACTGCCGATCTGAGCGTGCAGCGCGGGTGCGCGTTGGCCAGAGTGGAACAAGAGTGCGCCATTCTTGGCCTGCGCCGAGCAAACGCGAAGGCCTGATCAGATCAGCCTGTCGAACGGTTGCGACAGCAAGCCCTTGTTGCGCAGTGTATCGGCGGGATAGTCCGGATCGTTAACGTAGGCGTCGAGCGTGAACCCGCTCTCGAGCTGCTCCAGCTCGGCCATGTGGAACCGAGCCTTGTCTGGCGCGCCGTCATGCATGTGCAGCGCTATCAGCTGGCGGTGCGGAGCCTTGAAGGTAGGGCACCGCCGGGCGGAGTGGGTCAGCGCCGTCATCGCCTCGTCCAGTCGATCGGTCGCAATGCAAACAAGTCCGTGGTACAGATCCCACAGGTGGCGGCCGTCATCGTTTTCCAGCGCTCGCCGGCAGAATAAGGTAGCTGTGTAGGCAGCCTGTTTGTCGCCAAATGCGCCTGCAGTCATTGCCATGGCCTGCCTGGATAGCATGCAATTTGGGTTCCGCCTCAGACCCGCCTCGGCTGCGGTCAGGGCGGCGTTCACGTCATCGAACAACATAAGCCGCACAAGTGCCACCAACCCGTGCACCTGCGCGCTTTCGGGGCTTAGCTCGGCGGCGCGGCGCAGCAGACGTTCGGCCTTGTCAAGTCGTTCTGGCGTGCGGGCGGCCATGCCTTCAATCACCATGGCAGTCATTTGAAACGCCTGCCACGCCAGAAAGGTGCCGCATGGATCCGCGTCAAACGCCCTTTCGAACAAGGCGCCAGCAGCTTCGACCTCGCCAGGCCGGTAGGAAAAAAGCCTGCGCCGAGCGACTTCAGCGAAGCCAAGGGCGACGATTTCGTCCCGGTTAAGCGGCGCTACATGGGGCAGCTTGGCCAGCGCGCGCATCGCTACTGTATGCGAGAATTCCGCCACTTGCTGTGAAGTGAGAAGCCTGCCGCTCGGGCGCTGCAACTCGCGGTATCCCGAATAAAGCACCGTATCGGTCGGGCCGTAAACGACCTGAGCCGACAACATTGCGGTTTCAGCGGTTTCGGACATGTGGGTGGTGATCTCAATGTCGCTGCGCCCAAGGGGCGCGGCGCTGCGGACAGATCCGACCATGTCCTCAATGTTTTGGCTAACTTGGTCGGCGAGGATTCCAGCCGAGATCCGGTCCGCGCTGGTGGTCACGGTGCCCACACGCGACACCACGTTTATCCCGCCGCTCAGAGGCGCCGGATCGGGCGCAAGAGAGAAAGAGTTGCGGATCGTTCGCAACCAATCCTCGAAAGCATCGTCGGCAATGTCCAACCCTTCGAGCAGCATCATCCCCGCAGGAGCATCCTCGGCATCACCCAGATCAACTCGCACGCGGCGCGGGTCTAGCCACACATCGGTCCGGTCCGAGCACACCGCATCGCGGCAAGGACCAAGCGCCTTGCGGAGCTCGAACAAGGCGTTGCGCAGGCTCATGCCCGACTTGTCGAAGGCCCGGTCGCTCCAAAGGTGGGCAACCAGCCAACGGCGCGTGCGTTTGCGCAATGGAGGTTCGGCAAGCAGAGCTAGAAGCCCGCGCACCCGCGGTGCCCGAGGCGTTACATCGCGCCCATCGTCATCACTGACCCGCAGTGGACCAATCAATGAAATATTCAGTTGCTCAAAACCCACACGCAACCCCCTGAGAATTGCTCGTTTTACACTGCCGAAAATTGGCAATTGAAAGACTTTACCGATTTAACAAATTAACTCAATATCTTCATATTTGTAGGATGGGGAACATTTAATGGCAACTTTTACAGGAAAGACGGGAAAAACGGGCAAGACGGGGAAAACAGGAAAAACGGGCAAGACCGGCAAGGTTGGCAAGGCGGGGGATGATACCGATCACCCGGGCTCCGAAAGCTCTGGCAGTCTGAGTGCTGCCCTTCTCACGCAGGCCGAGGGCATTCGCGGCTATTGGAACGGCAGCTTGCCGAGCGGCGCGGCGGCTAAGACCTCGCCCGGATCGCATTGGGTCCGAGCAAAAAGGCTGGCATCGATCCCCAGAGAAGTGCTCATTGACGACAAGCTGTTCCGCGTAGCGCGCACGCAGGCGTCAAGCACCAGCGGAGAGGTGCGCACAGTTGGCACGGTCGACACGGCGACGGGTAAAGTCACCGATGTGGCAGCCCTGACGCTGGCCAAGCCCAAACTGGATGACAGCACGGGGCAGACACAACTAGCCTATGTGGCCGATGCAGCGGCGTTGAAAGGAGAGCGGCTGGACGAGATCCTTGTTCAGGAGGATGACATCCTGTCGTTTTTTGGCTCGGCCGAGCGCTTGCACGACGAAAGCCATCGTTGGACGCTGGAGCTGCTCGAGGCGGCGATCCGTGTGGCAGGCTATCTGGTGCATCCGTTCAAGTTCGCCTTCGACGTCCCGCGTCCGATCAACCTGAACGCGCGCGCGCTGCCAGTCATTCAAACCCCCACTCATGGCAGCTGGCCTAGCGGTCACGCGACCGAAGCGTTTGCCGTCGCGACAGTGCTCAAAGGGCTGAGAGAGGCGCAGCCCACAAAGGAGTGGGCGGTTGGTGGCCTGGCGAGCGCGACCGACATGGCGTTTAACGTAGCCGTGCGCGTGGCGGACAACCGCACGGTAGCGGGGGTGCATTACCCGACCGACAGTCTGGCGGGTGCGATGCTGGGGATCACCATCGGTGAGATAATCGTCAACTATGCCAACAATGCAGGATCGACCCCGTCGCGCAGTTTTGGCAAGACGGCATTGCTGACGGATTTTGACCTTGGGGCGGTCAACACGCTGCTCGCGCCAACGGGCTCAGCTGTCATAGACAGACCCGCGGCAACCGTCGACGGGATCGTGCCTGAGTTGTTCAAGGCCGCACAGTACGAACTGTAGCGCAGCCTCAATAGGCCTGACGGCGTGTCTTTTTGCGCAGGTCGTCAGGCAGCGGCGTAACCAGAGCGCCCAGCCGGTTCTGCTTATTGTTGGGGACGGTCACGGCCTCGCCCGACATGCTGCCCTCCAGCAGCAGTTGGCGGCTGTACAGGGCGGCAGCGGTACTGGAGCCCGTTTGGCGCATCGCGCTGCCCGAGGCGGTGCCGCTGGCGACCACGCCGGGGTTTGAGGGCAAGGCATCCACCGCGATTGCGGCATCGGGATTTTCCCGCAGCGACCAATCGGCTCCCTGTGAGGCGTAGGCAGCGGGTGCCGCTACTTTCCTGGCGTCGCCCTTTCGGGCATAGTCGCGTGCGGCGGCTACCGCGTAGATGCAGCCGCGACCCGATGCGCACGGACGCGCGCGCGAGACATAGGCCGTGTTGGTGCCGGCGCGGGTGATCTCGCTTTTTTCGCCCAGGCCCGAAAGGTCGCGGAACATCTCGGAGCGGCCATGCGCCGTTGCGGCATCCAGCACCGTTTGCACCCCGCGATTGTGGTAACCAAAGGCGGAATCGTCCCGCTGGACCTGAAAGATCGCTTCAAACGGCGTCTCGGTGTTGGCCGGCTGTTGTAGCTGGATGGTCCAGTGCCCGGGCCCAGCCAAATCAAGGTTGCTGGGATAGGTGCTGACCAGCGACGACCGGAACGGCTGGCGCCGCGGCTCGGCAGTAGGCGACAGCGCAACCAGTAAGAAAGCCGCGCGGGGGTCGGCGCCAAAATAGGTCCGCGCCGGGACGTGGAAAATCCGGCCCACCGTGCGTTTGTTCAGCGTGATAGCCACGCTTTCGCCTTTGGGAATAGTGACAAATTGGCTGGTCGTGCCGCCTGGCCCAGCGATCGAGAGGGCCAGATCGGCGGGCAGGTCGACCAGGTCTTTGGCGCGGATTTCGACGAAGCTCGACGTTTCGTCGGCCCGCCCAATCACCACTTCGGACGCAGCCTTGAGCATGTCCTTGTTGTCTTGGCTAGCAAGCTTCGAGACCTGTACGCCACGGCTGCGAAATTCATTTCCGAAGGGCAGGACCAGATGCATGTCGATCCCGGCGCGGGCAGCCAAGACCACGTGGTGCTCGAACGCGGTTTCCATCAGGCCGTTGCCATCCTTGGACCCGGCGGACACGCCAAAGCTAAGGTTTAGCACCAGTTTTTCGGCACGCATCCGAGCGGCGTTGGCCAACACCCAGCGAAGCGCGCTGAGGATTGGCAGTTCGAGCCGCGCGCCCGAGGTATCATCCACCGATTGCGGCGGCAGTTGCGCGGCGAGAATGGGCACGTTGCGCAGGGCCTTTTCGTTTTCCGAGGTACCCGTTCCGGCCTCGGGCGGGGCGCCGGCCATCAGATCGAGCATGTAGGCCCCGTGACTGGCGGCCTGTTCAACGGTCTTACGCACCCCAGTGGGCACGCCTTGGGCCAAAAGCGGATCGTTGCGATGTACCGACCGGTAGACGGCCTGTTCCCCCGCTTGGTCCGCTTCGACGCGGTGCCTGACGATCTGGGCTGCGTCCAGTACGCGGCCGGTCTGCACGAGCGCGCCATGTCGCAGGAAGCCCGAAGTCTGAAGCAGCAAGCTCTGGATGCGCGGAGCGCTGCCGTCGAAAAACCGGCGGTTCAAGTAAGGAATGCCATCGTCAATGATCGCGGCCACACGTTTGGGGCCCTTGCCTGAAACCTCCTGGCCAAGGCTAGAACCGCTCACCGCCGCGTCCGCATCCTGCAGCAGCTGGAACAGACGCGCACCGGCGGCGATCACCTCGAACCGCTCGAGAAAGGCGGCCTCGTTTCCTTCGGCGGTCTCGTTGATCAGTGGCCAATCGGCATCCACCGACACGATGCATTCGAGCGGATCGCCTGCGTTGCGAAACCGCTCGGAGGCCAGAAAACGCTCGACCTCGCTGACGGAAAGGCCGGTAATTTCCTCGATCTGGTCAAAGAGCGCGCCACTGCTCTGATCGGACTGGCGGGCCCGCACAAACACCATGCGCAGGTCCTGCATCCTGCCTCGCCCCTTGGTATAGAATTCGAGAGAATTGAGGTATTCTCCAATGTCCTCACCCCAGACAGAATAGGGGTTGGTCGCAGTCTTGCGGCCGTCCACGGCCTTCAGCTCAAATTCCATCGCTGTATCCCAGATCTCAAATATTCCTCTAGCCAAACGCAGAGCAGGCCCTCCTGTCAATGCACGCATAGCGAAAACGTGCGCCGACAAGAGAGCCTGCAGTGGTGCCAAACCTGAGGGAAGGGTCAGTTGGCGTAGACCTCGAGGGTGCTGTTTTCGTCGACTTTTTCGGTTGCAGAGCTTTTAACCGTTGGATCATCAGTGCGCTCGGCAATCCATTCAAGATTAGCTTCGCCGTCACCATCGATCTCGCAGGTCAGGGTTTTGGTCTCGTCGTCGTTCAGGCGTTGCTTGTTCCAGATCGGATCGGCGCTTGCCGTGTTGCGATCATAGATCGTGACAAACAGGTCGGCGGTGTCGCGGTTTTCGATATAGACGGTGCCTTGGCTCATGGTTGGGTCTCCTTTCTGGGAGGGTCAGATGTCACGCACTGTGACGGTGATGTTAAACGCATTTGCGTCTGGGATGGCGGCCAGTAGCTGGGCGAGGTCGGCAGGGTCGAGGATGAAGCTGCCGGTGCCCGCTGGAATGGTGTCCGCCGATGCGATGTGGATTGCGTCGTTGGCCTTGCCGTTCAGCCGGGCGCCGGGGATATGGATTCCAGCCTGCTGGTTCGGCGGTTGTAGGGTACGAGACCCTCGAGGAAAGGTGCCGGCCTCGATTCGGTTGTAGGGGTCCCAGCGACAGGGGAAGTCCATCGTCTGGGCGCCGTCGCGGAAGTACAGAACCCCGGTCGAACCTGGTCCCCGGTCGATGCGGATCGAATGCTGGGCCGCTGTGCGCACCGCCTGCGCCTGCGCGGTGACCGCGGTGCGCATGTGCTCCAGCTCGGCGGGCGAGCCGACCAGCACCTTGGTGCGCGCGTACCGGCCCGACAGGTCGGTTCCGGTGACAAAGCCCTGGGCGCGCCGCGCCAGCTCGGGGATCAGGTTGACGATCCCGTGCAACACGGTCGCCCCCGCCGACAAAAGCCCGACAGACAGAACGATGTCGGCTGCCCCGATCAGGAAGGTATTTACTTCCATCTTCGCATCGTCGTCGCCATCATCGTTGCCATCATCGTTGCCATCGGCGATGCCAATCGGCTGGTTTTGTTCCGCGGACTGGCCGGGCGCTTCACCGCGGTAGTCGATCGCCACATCCAGCAACCGCACACCAGCCACGACGACGAGCGCGGACAGGACAACGCCGACCGTCATGGCGTAAGGAGCGATGGGGCGGAACCGGTATTCGGTGCGGCTCTGGCCGTCGACAACCCTGTCTTCGTGCAAGCCGCTGGCCACCAGATAGGTTTCGACTGAGCGTTCGATGAACAGCGCGATCACCGTCATGAAGGTCAGCTGATCTATCAGCGCCTCTACCGTCTTATCGTTTGGGAGACGCCCGCCATCGTCGCCGTCTAGATAAACGATAACGGGTTCGTAAAGATAGAAGATCGCGAACGCAGCCAGCAGCGACAGCACCACGATGCCGAGGGCCACGGGGCTGACCACGGGCGGGAAAAAGGTCTTTTGGGGCGTCATGTCAGGCTCTCCTCAGGCTCAGTCGGCGATCTTGATCGGGTCCGAGATGCCCAGCGGGGCGAACACGGCTTCGATCTGGTTGCGCAGGTGGTCGGGGCGGATGGCGGTGTCGAGCGCGGGCGGCGCCGTCCCGTCCGGGTCGCCGGCCACGGGCGGGAAGACCCAATCCCAGTTCCACGCGTCCGAGTCGCGGGGCAGGGCGGGGATCATCGACGCATCCAGCGTGGCCGTCACCTTCCCCGACAGGCTCAACGTCAGGTGACCGGTGAGGCCCGCGACCTGTGGCATGTTGCCGGCCTCGAGCGGCACCCCTTCGCCCTCGGGGTCGTGGGTGTAGAGCGTGGTCTGCACCGGCCCGCCGCCCACCGGCACGCGGATGTCGATGTAGGACAGCACGTCCAGCTGGTCGGCCGGGATGGTTACTATGGGCGGAGCCTGCATGTTCCACCCGCGCGAGGCCAAGCGGAGTGTCAAGCCGTCCTCGCCGTTCACGGTCAGCTCGGCCACGCGCAGGCGCAGCAGGATGTCGGTTTGCGGATCGCGCGCGGCGTCCACGGCATCGAGATCGAAGGTGGCGGCGGGCGCAGCGTTCCCTGACCCTAGCGTCAGCACTTCGGCAGGGCTTTCGAACGCCATCAGCGCGACGCCCGTGGTCTTGCCGGTGCCTGCCAGCTGACCGGTGCCGGTCGGGTCGAGCAGCACCGTTTTGCCAGGCAGCAGGACGGTCCGCCCGGCAGAGGGCGCGCGGCCAAGGGTCAGCGCCGCCAGATGCGTGTGCACCCCAAGCGCGCCCGCCGCAAAGACATCGCGGCTGGTCAGGCGCAGTTTGTCGCCGGTCGGTGTCTGGAACCGCAGCGTGGTCCTATCCAGCCGCGCCCGCACACCGCTCAGGTCTGCCAGCGCGTCGCCCACACAGAAGCGGGTCATGTCGTAGGCGGATTTGACCCACATCGTGCCCGGTGCGCCGCCCATGAGGATGGGTTTGATCAGCGACAGCTGCGACGCGCCTCCGTCCTGCAACTGAACATCGTCGAGGGGGCCGGCCTTGTAGACAGACGAGGCCACCAGTTGGGGCGCCGAGACGCCGGTTTTCTCCGCGCCGGGGGCAGGGGCCTGCGACAGGATCAGCACTTCGTACCCGTCCTCGCCAAGGCTGCGCAGGACCAGATGCACCTTGGTGTCGCGCAGGTTGACGCGGCACAGCTCGGCCGGATCGGCGCCGGGCTTGGCCGGATCGGCATAGGCGGCGTCCTTGTGCACCCGAAGGATCACCTCGTCGCCAACGGCCTCCAACGTGACAGCAGCCAGGCGCCCCGCACCATTCGGCGCATCGCTGGTGGGTTTGTGCAGCAGAACGAGCGCTGTGCGGTCCGGAATGTTCAAATCCTTATCGGTAAGGTCCAGCGCCCAGACGGCAGGCAGGAGCGCGACGTCGGGCCGGGGGCGGGCAAAGCTCCACCCCGGATCAACAAGGCGCCGCATCTCGATCTGGGCAAACATTTCGGGCACATCGCGGGTGGGCTCGGTGCCGTCCAGATGCAGCAGGTAGCTGGAGTTCACGAACCCGGGCGCTTCCGCTGCATCAGGGTCGAAATGGTGGCCCACGGGCCCTTCGGTGCGCAGGGTCACGCGGCGCGAGGCAACATCGTCCAGCCCGTCAAGAGCGCGGCGCGGCTCGGGGCCGACCTCCTTGCGGAAGGTCTCGAAGGTGAGCTTGCGCTGTTTAACTTTCTTTCCCTCTTCCTTTTCTTCGATGGTGGTCAGGGCAAAGGTCTGGGTGCCGGTGACCCCCGCGACCAGCCGGTCGGCCAGTCCGAACTGGTCGAACGGGCGCTCGTTAAGGCTGGCCACATAGGGCAGGGGGCCCGTGTGGCCCGGAGCGGTGGCCAGCGACGGCAGCACATGGCGCAGCTGGGGCGGCGCGATGGTATTGCCCGAAATGTCGGCCAGAACGGCGACCCGGTCGGCAAAGAGATGCGCCGTGCCAAAGGTGCCCGGTTCGGCGCTGGTCCCGATCAGGGGGATTTCACCCTCCCGACCCCGGAGCGCCCCGATATAGCGCGAGCGGAACACCTGGGCGTAGCGCCAGTAACAGGCTGACTGGTCGGGCCAATGGACCCGGTCCAGCTCCAGCGCGTTGCCGCGGTCATCCTCGCGGAAGGTAGGCAGGCGGATGCGACGGCGCTCGCCATCGAACAGGTCGCGGCCAAAGAAGGCATCGCCCTCGAACCTGGCCACGGCGTCCGAGAAGCGAACCTCGCGCACCGGGCCGTCACTGTTGATGCCATCATCGCCCGCCGGGGCAATCCAGTTGTAGATCGGATGGCCGAGGCTTCGCCAGCGGTGGGTGATCAGGTCCACTTCGGCAAAGGCACGGAAGATCGCCTGAGGATCGCCGGGCGCGCCAAACGTCGGTGCCAACTTGTAGGCAAAGCCGCGGTCGGCGCCCTTTGCATCGACCTCGAACGCCTTCAACACAGCGGGGTCGGAGCCAAGATCGCTGGCCGGGACGATAAACGCATCGTCGGGCACATCCATCGCTTCGACAAGAAGCGGCGCAGGCGGCAGGCGGTGCATCGTGCCGGCCTCGGTCTCGAGGGTCGTGTCCGCGCCTTTGGGCGTCAGCCCGCCATGCATCGCCCGCAGCTCGGCAGCGTCGTCACCAGCGTCATAATGCGCCTGTTTCACCAGCGGCGCGATGGTGACCAGGCACATGTCGCCGGGCCGCAGGGTGATCGCAACCCGTTTGCCATCCGCCGACACGCCGACCTGAGCCACCTCGGCTGAGGCGTCGGACTTCAGATCGAGCCTGTACTGAAGGTTGGCCTCGATCGCGCTCAGAAACCCGACATAGGCCTCGAGCTGGTCGGGCAGGGCGGCGAGGTCGAGCGCGCGGTACGGCGCCACGTCGAGCACACGCCGCTCGTCGATCGGGGTTGGTGTGCGGGTCAGCGCGTCAAACACCTGCACCCGCACCTCAAGCTGGCGCACGGCGGGGTCGGCCAGTCGGTTGATCATCTCGGCAAAGTTGCTGGCGCCCAGATCCGCCAGCCGGTCGCGGGCGTCTTCGAGAAAGTCGCGGGCGTCTTCGATCCGCTCGACGATCTGATCCATGGTGGCGGCGGATTTGTCCGACGCGTCGGCCAGCTCGGCCGCGAGCCGGGGGTTCGCGACCCAGCGGTCAAAATCCTCGAAGCTCACGCGGGGAACCGAGAAGCCCAGCTTGGCGGGGCCTTGCAGGCCGTCGATCCAGTCTTTGCCTTTGTGACCCAGCAGCAGGATGGGCGGCTCTTCGCGGTTTGTGTCGGTTTCCTTGCGCGGCTCGACCGAATCTGTGCCGGGCAGCAACCCGCGCCCGGCCAACAGGTCGGGGATGATCGGAGTGACGTCCTGCGGCACATAGCCCATGCCCTGATGAGCGCCGCCGGAGTTGAACAGCGGTACCTGCGACACGGCGGTGGTGCGCAGGTAGAGATCGCCCGCTGGGTCAGTAACGGTGAGTCCGGTTGGACTGATGGGCCGGGTACGGTCGGCCGGGTCGCTGATGCCCTCGGGCAGGATGCCGTAGTTCGACACGTAGAAGGGCAGGGCGTGGTAGGCATAGCCATAGGCCAGCGGCGGAAGGGCGCGGAAATCGGCGCCGTAGGTCGCATGCGTCAACTGGTAGGGCAGGGGCAGCTCCATAGCAGCCGCTGCCGCGTCATCGTCCGCCGCTCGGGCCACCAGCCGCCCGATCTGGGGCACGCCGTTGAAGGGCAGGCTGATCTCGACCTGGCCGAAATTGGCGGCAAGGGTCGAGGGTTCGATCACCGGGTCGAGGGTGGCGGGCGCGCCGCCTTGCAAGACCTCCAGCGCGGCGGCATTGGCATGGGCCGCTCTGTCCAGATCGGTGCTGGCCCCCGTGCTGGGGTGCCGCGCCGAGATGATCAGGCCGAGGCCGGTGGTTTGTTCGGTGATGGTTTCGAGGTCATCGGGATCAAAGCTGTCGCTGGCCACGATGTTCAGCGGCTGAGGCTCGAAGTCGGGCGTAAACTCGGCCGAGGTGATTTGTGTGAAGATGCGGCTCTGATACGTCTTGATATGACCCGGCGGTGTGGCGTCGCCCAGCAGCAGGTCCAGCACATCTGCGGGCGGCGCGGCAAGGGGCCGCAGCGGGTCGTTCGCGCCGGTGGCGGTCAGGGTGAAGCGCGCGCGTGGCCAATCCATCGCGGTCAGCGCTTCGTCCACGCGGTCGGGGCCGGTGGCGGCGTCAAACGCGCCGCGAAGCCGGTCCATCAGGAGATCCGCCATATCGGCGCGCAGGTCGGCGGCCAGATCCGGCCCCGGACCGGTGAAATAGGCGCGGAACGCCGCCTCGACGTCGCGGGCAAAGGCCATGCGCGCCACGGGATCAACGTTGTCCGGATCGGCCAGCAGCTTGTCCCACCCGTCAAGGCACGCCGCGATATAGGCGGTTGTGACGTTGAGCAGCTTGCCCGGCTCGGCCAGCTCGGCCGAGAGCTGGTTGATCTCGACCAGCGCCTTCTCCAGCGCGCCCGGCTCTGGTTCTGTGAGGGCCAATTTGTCGGAGCTGCTGATGATTTCGGCCTCGGCGGGCATGTCGACGGTGTCTTTCAGGTCGCCCGCCTGAAAGGCGCTTTTGGTCAGCGTCAGCGCGGACAGATCGGCCAGCTCAAGCTCTGCGGCCAAGGCCACTTCGGCGGCGGTTTCGATCAGCGTGTCCCACAGCCGCCCGTCGCGTCCAGGCCGAAACAGAGCCACATCCAACGAGTCGAGAAGCAGGGCCGTTCCGGCGGTGTCGGCCCACTTGGCATAGGCGGCCTCGTCCGGGCCAGCGGTGCCGGGTGTTGCTTCGGGCAGGGGAAATTCGAATTCGGCCAGCGCCGGGAACGGGGCCAGAGCGGCGCCGAAGGCGGTCCGCGCCCGGCGCATCTGGGTGACTGTTGCGGTGTTGGCGATGCCCGGCGTGATCCAGCCGTCCTCCTGATAGCCGGTGATCTTCTGGAACGGTCTGAGAAACCGGGTGATGATCTGAAACCCGCCCACGGTCAGCAGGATTGCGTCGTCGAGCGTGTCTGGTGCGGGGTTGGCGGGGATGCCCTGTGCGGCTCCGGTGGCTCCGTACCAAACGCCTGCGGGCGCCGTTGGATCTGCTTCGTCCCACCACGGAAAGATGACATGCGGATCGGTCAGCGGGTCGAGGCCCGTGCTTTCGATCAGGTGTACCAGCCCCGCGCCCTGCGGCAGGGGCGCGGGCCAGTTGAGCGAACCGCGCAAGAGGTCCATCGCCGCGATCACGCTGGCATCGGTCAGCTCGATCACCGCATCCCGGCCGCCATCGCCTTCCTCGTTCAGAGGCGCTTGCGTGTCGCGGTTCAGCCAGTAGCGCGCGGGTGCGGTGTCAGTCTCGCCTTTCGCGACGGGCACACGGCTGTCCAGCCAGTCCATCAGGTCAAAGGCCGCATCGGGCCGGGCCAGTGGCTGGGTCAGCTCCTGCGGCGCGCCGAACGTCCCCGCGCCGGTCAGCCGCGAGATGTAGAAGCGGGCCTTGGGCGCTTTTTCAACAAAGCCCGCGACCATGCCTCGCGCATCCTCCGCGTTCGCCTGCGTGCGGGTGTCGGGGGCGAGATGCACGGCAAAGCGGGGCTCGGCACTGTCGTGCAGATCGGCGGGCTCGGCGGTGGGGGAGACAAAATAGCGGTTCATCACAGCTTGGCCCTTGCTTTCTTGAGTTTCTTGGAACGGTCTTTGGTCTGTTTGGGGATCTCGACCTTCAGATCCTCTTCGCGGGTCGTGACGGATTTGCCGTCGCGCATCTTGTAGGTGACGGTGGTCGAGTACTTCAGCTTGAAGAACCGCGAGATGCGCAGCTGGACCTTGAGCCGCCCGGTTGCGTCGATCCGGCCGCTGTCGTGGTAGGTCATCGACAGGCTGAGCCGCAAAAAGATGGTCGCAAGGCCCCACAGGCTGACCTGGCCCAGAATGGCGAGCTCGAGCGCGACCGACAGGCCCGCATCCGCGGGTTTGTCGGCGGGGTCGTAGCCGATGTATTTGCGATAGGTCAGGATCACCGACAGCGTGATGAACACCCCGCCCGAGATCGGCCCGAAGGCAAAGGCCAGCGAGGCCGACCCGCCCACGCCCGCCGTCACCACGATGGTGGTGCGCTTGTCGGCGGGCAGGTGGTCGACATCGAGCTGGATGAACCCGGTGCCGCCGATGATGAAGATCGAGAAGATGAACGGTTTTTCCTGCGACGACAGGTTGAACTGGTTGCTGATGAGAAAGTCGGGATAGGCCTTGAGCTTGAACGCATTGGCGATGGTCAGGCCCACCAGCCCGCTGGTGCCCGCATTGATCGGGGGCACCGGGAACGAGATCTTGTGCTGGATCCCGACCGGAATGTTCCCGTCCTTGATCAGCTTGAAGGCGCCTTCGTCATCGCCGAGGCCCAGCCGTTCGATGATGTCCTGAATGAACTTGAAGTTGGGGTTCAGGCGGATCTTTTGAGGGTCGATGTCAAAGTCGAGCCCGCCATCCTTGGTGTAGAGGATCTTGACGTCGCGCAGGGTGACCATCTGCTGGCCGGCCACCACCGCTTCGAGGTCGCTCTTGATCTCGCCGTGTTCGGTGGTGGTGACGTGCTTGGTCTTGGCGCTGGCCTCGATGCGGACCCAGGCGATTAGGTCGGGCTTGTTCATGAACAAGGTGAAGGGCCCAAAGCCAAAGAGCTTGGCGCGCTTGGGAAAATCGATGTCGAGCTCGGCCTTGGCCCAGGCGGTCTTGGCCTTTTTGTCGATGTCGTGGGTGACCTTGACGTATTTGCTCAGGTCCGACAGCGAATTGCCCGCGCGCCCGAAGTCGGGGATGATGTCCTTGAAGTTGATGCCGGCGATCTTGGGCAACAGGTCTTCGAAATTCATCTTGCCGAAGCCGAGATCGGGAAAGTCGATGTCGGGCAGGTTCAGATCCGGCAGGTCAAAACCATTGCCCAGTCCGATTACCGGCAGGTCGAAGCTGAACCCGCCCAGCCCGTCGCCGAACCCGCCCATCGAAGAGAACACCCGAGAGACGTCGATGTCGTCGAGCAAATCCTTGAAGAAGGCAGTGATCCGATCGGTGTTGAGGCCAAGGTTGCCGATGTCGGGAATCTTGGCGCCCGCGGCGACCAGCCGGCCGATCCCGTCGGCCAGCTCTTGCCCGATATCCGCCACGACACTGGCCGCCTGTTCGGCGGTACGCACCACACCGGTCAGCAGGCTGCCGGTAAGATCGGCGACGTTGTCGGTCAGCGTCGCGAACAGGCTGCCCAGATCTTTGAGATGCTCTTGCAGTGCGGCGGCGGTGTTGCCGGCGAATTCGGCCAGCTTGGCCGCATAGGCCTTGATCCGGTCCGCGGCCCAGGATTTGAACCCGTCCAGCGCCTTGAGCAGCGCGTCCTTGCGCGCCACCAGAGCTTCGCACAATTTGGTCAGCTGGGAGGTGATCTGGCCCGCCACGTCTTCCAGCTGGTCGAGCTTGTCCGTCAACGCGCCGGTCAGCGACCCGATGGCCCGCACCGCTTCGGCGCGGCCTTTTTCGATCGGGTCCTGGATCTGCTCCAGCTTTGCTTTCACCGCGTCAAAGACCGGGTCGATGACATCGTCTTTCAGGCCGTCTTCCAGCCCTTCGGTCAGGTCTTGCTGCGCTTTGGCGACCCTGTCGGCCACGCCGCCCAGCCAGGTCTCGGCCGCGGATTGGGCCGCGCTGACATGTGTGTGCAGCTTGGCGGCGCGGTCACGGACCCAGACATCGGCCTGGTCAACCATCCGGTCAAACAGCTTGCCTTTGTTCTCGATCGCCTCGCGCGCCGCTGTCAGAACATCGCCTGAGTGATTTTGCAGGGCGTTGGTCAACAGGCGCAGATCATCCTGCAGGCCTTGCTCCAGCTTGGTGACGGCGCCGGCGGCATCGGCGGCGATGGTCGCCACCTGAGCCTTGGCCTGATTGGCCAGCTCGGTCAGCTCGACCTTGATGGAGTCGGTCTGTTCTGTGCTGAACTGTGCCGCCTTTTCAGCCAAATCGCTGGCCCGGGTGGCGATCATCTCGAGCTCGGCATTCACCGCCGTCAGCGCGGTCTTTTGCGCCTGTGTCAGGGACGGATCGCCAATCGCGGTCGCCAGACGCTGGACAAGGGCGGTCACCTCGTCTGATGCGGCGGCCTGTTGCAACGCGTCAAAGGCCGTTTGGTTGGCGGTCAGGATCAGCGGCGCGATCTTGGGCACCGGGTTGCCGCCGTCCAGCGCGCCAACCGCCTCGCGCAGGGTCTTGTCGATCACCGACGTCACATCCGAGGCACGCCCGGGGATCTCGGCGGCCAGACGCTGGCGGGTCTGCGACAGGGCGGTGCCAGCCTCGGCGCTGAGGTTGGCCAGCTGGGTCTCGAACGCCTTGTGCGCCTTGTCGAGCCGGCTTGCAGACCACGGCTTTTGCGTGTCGTAGGAATTCTTGAACTGCGAGATACGCTCGAGCCCGGTGCGGTAGGCGCGGTCGAGGTCATCGCCCCCTTCGGTGACCAGCGCCTTGGCGTCGGTCACGTGGGCGGTGATGTTGCCGATGTCGGCGTCGATCTTCTGTACCGTCTCGGTGGCGATGCCCTTGGCCTCGGCCCGCAGCTCATCGAGCCGTTTCAGGAGTTCGGTCTCTTTCGCTTCAGGCTTGTCGAGCGCGGCCATCAGCTCGCCCTCGGCGCCGGTCAGCCTTTGCAGGAGCAGAGCCTTTTTCGCCTTGATCGCGGTGCGCGCCTGATCCTGCAGAGCCTCGCAATCGGCCTTGTCCGCATCGAGGATCTTCTTGAACAGCGCATAGGCCTTTTTGCCCTCGGCGAATTTCGCTTTGACTTCGGCCAGCTTGTCGCCCAGCAGCTCTTTTTTCAGCCGGTCCAGCTCGGCATCGGCGAGGTTCTCGATCTTGTCTGCGGCGGCGTCGAGCTGGGTCTTGGCCGTATCGACGATGCCTTTGACGTCCGCGTCCTTGGCCTTTTTGACTTTGTCTTCGATGTCGTCCCAGACGGTTTTGAGCGCTTTCAGCGCGGGCAGGTCAAAAGCCGGATCGGGGCTGGGGCCGACGCCCACGTTCAGGGCTTCGTCGAGGGCTTGCGGGCTGGTGAGCAGCTCGGTGATCACCGCGTCGCCGCTGGCAGCGTCGCCTTTGCCATGGGCCGGTTTGCGCCCGCCGCCGCGCAGGAAGGTGACGCTTTCGAGGGCCGCAAAAACAGGCTGGTCACCGCGCGCATGGTTGATGCAGGTCAGCGCCGCCGAGGGCGCAAGGCAATGGGTGAAGGCGCCCGCGCCGGGGATGAAGCGCGAGGCCGCGGGCCGCCGCTGCGTCGACACGTTGGCTCCCTTGGCAGAGGCGGCGTCCTGAAGCCGCATCCAGCGGTCCATGTCACCGGCATCCAGACCGTCGATCCCGTGCACCGCAGGCCACAGCGCGGTGTTCTGTTCGGCCTTGGCGTAGTCGAGGTTGGTGTAGAAGCACAGCTTGCCGGGGTCGCACAGCTCTTGCAGCGTCAGCCGCTCGGTGTCTTCGCCCTGACAAGCGGCGGTGAACGACGGCATGGGGTAGACGGCGGGCCTGATTTGGGCGGCGTGCCGGTTCCACAGCGGGATTTTCCAGCCCGCGGGCCCCACATCGCTCGCCCAGGCGCTGTCGACATTGATCCGGGCCGAGGCACAGCGCAATTCGCGCAGAGGGCCGATCGAGCGCGGATCGACGCCTGGCCGGTCAGGATAGGTGCGCGTGGTTTCCTGAAGGTCGATATATTCCTCGACCTTGCGCAGGATCGGGCGCCGTGAGGGGCCGCCGATCCCGGCAAACTGATCCGATTCCGCCGTGGTCCGGCGGTAGACCACCACGTGTTTGGCCCGGTGATAGAAGGCTCCGATCCGGCCCTTGACCTCGATCCGCACGCTTTCGAGCCGCCCGAGGCGGGTCTCAGTGATGATCGACAGGGCTCCGTTGACAAAATGCGCCTCTTGCGCGCCCGAGGCGCCGAACGGGCCAAGGGTGAAACCTTCGAGCGTGCCGTCGGTCGAGTTTGGATTGCGCAGCACCTCTTCGGCGAAGGCGCGCTGTTCGATGCCCCAGAAGGCCCCGCCATCAAGCCCGTGGGCGGCCAGTTTGGGGCCGCCGCGCGCGGTGTCGGCAGGGTCGCTCAGGTCCATCCCGGCAACGGGCGGCGCCACCACGGCGGTGGTGCGGCCCGCAAAGGTCAGCCCTTCGGCGAATGCGGCCGGAGCATAGCCCAGCGGCCCGTCCGGGTCGGCGGTGAGCGCTTCGAGATGTTGCGGGCGCGAGGCCAGCGCCGCCGTCAGCAGGGACCAGCGCTCTTGCAGCACGCCGCGTTTGTCAGCCGCGGTGTCCGCAAGTGTGATGGTGCGCCCCATCAGCGTGCCGGTATCGGCAATCCGCACGATGGGCGACAGGGCGGTCGAGTTGCGCGGGCGCTTCCACGCGGTCGCCAAGCCATAGATCAGCTCGGTGGTGAACCCGGCCAGCTCGGCGCCGGGGCCAGCTTCGGTCCACTGGCCGAAGAGGTCGCGCGCGTTGTGTTCGGGGGTGCCAAAGGCGCGGCCTCGGGCGGCGGTGTCGGCCCACAGGGTCGCCGGGCCGCTGAGGCGGCTGCGCACCGCCGGGCTGTCGCTGTCGGCGCCATCGGTGATCGTCCGGCGGCCGGGTTTGTCCATGCTTTCGCCGAGGCTGCTGGCCGGAAAGCTGACCGGGACCAGGGCGTCGCCGCGCCGGAACTGCCAGCTGCGCGTATCGCTGTCATAGGTGGCCACGTTGCTGGACGCGTCCGAGGCCAGAGCCGAGAACGGAGGCCGCCGCAGCCGCATCATCCCAAAGGGCGCGCGGGTCACGAGCACGTCGTCAAAGCCCCGCGCACCCCCCAAGGAGGTTTCGGACAAGGCCGCCTGCAGGTGGTGGTCCTGCTCGGGGCCAAGGCGTTCGGTGGTCTCGAGGACGAAGTTCGTCTCGGAGCCGGCAGTTTCGGAGCCATCGTCGGGCTGCGAGGGGATCAGCCAATCCTCGCGCAGCCGGTCCCGCGCGCCGTGGGGCAGATCGCTGGTGACCGGGCGCGTATCGCTCAGGGCGAGGTTCATTTCCAGGAAAAGTTCGTGCCGTTCGCCGCCCGTCTCGGGATCGGGCCAAAGGCGCAGAGTCCCCGGTTTGGAATTGGGCGTGCTGGCAAACAGCCGCGCGCCGGTGCCCGCCGGAGGTGTGACACCGCGCATCCGGAGGCTGCCCAGCCTGGCATGCAGCACCTGTCTATGGTGATCCCCGGCATGCGTGCCTTCGAGCCGGTCGATGTCATCCTCGATCCGAAAGCTGAAGCCGCTGCGGACCGGGGGCGTGTCGAGCGCGTTCTGGTCCCGAACCAGCCGGATGTGAAACAGGTGCGGTTCAGCCCCCCCATCGCCCAGCCCGTCCGGCCCGGTGTGCACCCCCGGGAAATTAGCCTTGAGCCAGATGGTATCCGCGTCGTTGCCCGAGGTGTCACCGCCTGCGCCCAGCACGGTCACCGCAACGGGCGGGGTCACACCAAGCGCAGGGTCACTCTCGATCCGGGGCAGTCCGTCGCCCGGCGCTTGCGACATGCGCCCGCGCACAGCCACCCGGGCGCCCAGATCCACCTTGGGCTGACTTCCGTGCATGCGCAGATCGGGCAGGAAGCTTTGCGGCTGTGCGCGGGTCTCCTTAAGCCCGGCGCGTTCGGCCTCCATCCATTTGCTCGCCTGTACGATCGACAGCGGGTCGTCTTTGGTGCTGGGGTCGGTGCCGAAGCTCAGCCTGACCTGCGCGTCACAGGACAAGACCGCCCCGTTTCGCAAGGCCGTTTCCGTGGCGGACACAGAGAATTCGGTCTCAACAGTGACGGTTCCCCTATGTGCCTTGATCTGTTTGCCCAGCTGGTCTTCCAGATCAACAGCCAGCTTGCCACTGTTTTTCCCGATGGCTTGCGCGCGCGTAGTGACCTTCAGTGTCGCGTCTTCTTCGCCCGGCTTGAACGCCAGAAGGTTGTGCGATGCCGGCAGCGATTGGTCCGGCAAGCGCTCTTTCGACGGGCCCGCGAAGAGGTTGAGGGCGACGGCCAGATCCCGGTTGCCCAGCTCCAGATGCGGGTGCAGGGTCAGGTTGGCGTCACCCGAACCGTAATGCGCGATGAGAAAGTCGCCAAAGCGCGGTGCTTCGGCGTCAAACACCTGTTCGATCACGTGGCCTCTGACCGGAGCCGAAAAGACGCGCCGGGGCCGCTGAAGCTGGTCGATGTCGGGCTGGTGGGCCAGATGCACCCCGCCCAGCGACAGCCAGTTCTGCCGTTTCGTGTCACCTTTGTGCGCAATCCCCGTCGGCAGGGGAAAGGCCAGCTGACATTTATAGGCAAAGGCTTGTGCGCCGTCCTCCAGCTTTTCGAGCGCGAGCTGCAGCACGTTCTGTCCTGCCGCCGCTCCTTGGGTGACGCAAGGAATTCGCAGATCGGCCTTTGGCCGCGTCTTGGTCAGCTCGTCTTTATGACTCCGGTCCAGCGCAACGAGGCCATGAACCTCCAATGGCTGGAAATGCGTGGCATCGCCGGCCTCTGGCTGACCAATGCCAAACACGATTTGTTGCAGGCTCTGACTGGCCGCTTTGTCAAGCTGGTCCCAAACCGTGCCGTTTGCGCTGTGCCAGTTTGGGGCCTGTGTACCTTTTTTAACTTCAGCTTCACCGAGGTCGGAATGGCGCCATACGAACAGCGCACCCTGAGCCGAGTCATCCGGATGAAGGACGTCAAGCGTGCCATAAGGCAGGTCCAGTGCGCCAAACCCGCTGGAGACACGAAAAGCTCCATGGAAACGGAACGTGAGCCTTTGAATGTTCGACATAGCCTGATCTCCCGCAGGCTCTCCGGGAAATGCAGAGAGCCGGTTTGGGAGACAGGCTAAAAGCCCTGCGTGAGGCCACCGTTAAGCGGCTGATAAATAATTGTTTTCCAACAGGAGTCGCACTTCAGGGTAGCGCGAACCGCTACACATATTTGAATCGTGTAAGGTTTATTATGTTAAAAGAGCTCTTGCTGCTTTCTAGGTTCTAGCTAACACAGTTGTACTGTCTCCCAACAAAAATCGTCTTGAACATTAATTGGTATGCTAGTTGGTTGTTTAGAACATTAACTGACGATAGCTGGAGCATGACGTGGACGACAAAGATAAGAGCCAGACATTTCAAACGCCTGAATTAGTGGTCACTGAAACCGGTAGTTATGTTCCGGAGCAACAAGCGTATCTGAATCTGGTTAGAACTTCCCAGGAACTGGGGCAGCAAGTCTCAGACCTTTTGGCGAAACACTCACTTTCAGGGAAACAGTACAATGCTCTCAGGGCAATACGTCGTGGAGGAACGGAAGGCACCGGGATTTCTCAGATCAACGATCAAATGACAGACCCGCGCGCCGATGTGACACGTCTAGTTGATCGCCTTGTCCGCGATGGCCTGGTTGAGCGACAACACGACGATCATGATCGTCGTGTTGTCAAAGCTTACTTGACCGCCAAAGGTGATGAACTTCTGAACCTACTAGACGAACCAATGCTACTTACCCATCGCAATCAACTCAAAGGTCTTTCACAACCTGAGATCAAGCAACTAATTTTGCTACTTCAGAAAGCTCGCGGAGCGTAGATTACTAGGACCTTCTGCCTAAAGTCTCCAAAATTTCCTGTCAGACTCAATTGACACCACCGTCAGATACGATATTTGTTTGCAACAACTATTGTTAATGACGATAGAATCACGTTTGGGAGGACGTCCGTGCAAGGAAAAATCGCGCTTGAAGAGCACTTTGCAATTCCTGAAACACTTCAGGATTCTTCCGGTTTCGTGCCGGATCGATACTGGCAAGAACTAAGCAGCCGCCTAACCGACATACATGATGGACGGCTCCGCGAGATGGATGCAAACGGGATCGAGCTTATGATCTTGTCGCTGAACGCACCAGCGGTCCAAGCGATTAGAGATCACAAGCAAGCAATAGATGTCGCTCGTAAAGCAAATGATCAATTGGCCGAAAAGGTCCAACAACGATCAGATCGTTTTCAAGCCTTTGCCGCCCTTCCGATGCAAGACCCCGAGGCTGCAACCGCCGAGCTTACGCGCTGTGTCAAGGATCTTGGATTTAGAGGTGCGCTCGTAAACGGCTTTTCGGATTCGGCCATTCATGACGTGCCGTTATATTACGACCTCCCTCAGTACAGGCCTTTCTGGGCCGAGGTCGAAGCGCTCAACGTTCCGTTTTATCTGCATCCCAGGAACCCTCTAGCTAAAAATGCAACAATCTACGACGGCCACCCTTGGCTGATGGGGCCGACTTGGGCATTTGGGCAGGAGACCGCTGTTCATGCACTCCGGCTTATGGGCTCAGGTTTGTTTGATGAACATCCACGATTGAATGTCATCTTGGGTCACATGGGGGAAGGTCTGCCCTATTCAATGTGGCGGATCGATCATCGGAATGCATGGGTTGAGACCACCCCTTCTTATCCAGCCAAACGAAAAATCGCAGACTACTTCAACGAAAATTTCTTCCTTACGACATCTGGAAACTTTCGCACTCAGACCTTGATTGATGCAATCCTTGAGGTCGGCAGTGACAGAATATTGTTCTCCACTGATTGGCCATTTGAGAATGTAGATCATGCGTCGAACTGGTTTGATGACGCCAGCATTAGTGAACGTGATCGACGGAAAATTGGGCGCGAAAATGCCGTGAACTTATTTCAGTTGCAAGATCAACTGACCGATACAAGCGCTTAGATGCTTTATGTCGATGAAATCACTAGGCGAACAAGAGCACCTAAAAAACCAGGCGCAAAGGTCCAACCGATCAGTCTCTTTCAATTTCAAGTCCATCGAGCAGCGACTGGTTTCAACGACGGAGAAGCTGCTCGCTCTGATCGTGATCTCTGCGGTTGTTTTGAATTTCGCAAACATTTTAGGAAGATATGTCTTCAGTCGCGCGATAGTTGGGGCCGAAGAGATCCTAATCTACCAAATGGTAGCAATCGTGTTTTTGGGAACGATTGTTGTCACTTTGAAGGATTCACATCTTCGAATGAGCATGCTCGTAGATGTAGCCTCTACGAAGGCCAGGGCCGCCATGCGAAGGCTTGAATGGTTCATCTTAGCGCTCGTAACTGGCTTTGTGTCGTGGATAGCGTCGAATGTTTCGCTTCAGATGCGTGGTTTTGGCCAGAAGAGCCTGATCGCTGACATACCAATGTGGTTACCACATGGTGTCATTGCCCTAGGCCTTGGCGCGTCTGCCGCAATTGGATTCTGGTTCTTTCTTGCAAAACCGAAAGAAATTAAAACGGCGGAAGACGAATGACTGCCGTTGGATGGACACTGGTCTTGCTCCCTGCAGTTATGCTTGCAAGTGGATTCCCAATCTATGTTGTGTTGTTGGGCACAGCTTCAGTAACGCTTGTACTCTTTACCGACGTGCCCGTCATAGCGTTGCATCAGTCGCTATTCGGAGCGGTGGAGTCTTTCGCGTTGCTCGCCATTCCCTTCTTTATCTTCGCCGGTGAATTGATGGCGCGCGCTTCGATAGCCAAAAGAATTGTAGCCCTCGTGGACGAAGGAACAGGACCAGTTCGGGGGAAAATCGGTTACACGACGATTGCGACAACAACTCTTTTTGGAGCCATTTCTGGATCGGCTCCTGCAACGGTGGCAACTGTTGGTCGGCTTATGTTGCCGACCTTAAGGGGCTCAAATTACCCTGACCACGTCTCGGCTGGTCTCTTAACTTCGGCCGGAACAATCGGGGTTCTTATTCCGCCGTCTATTCCCCTCATTGTTTATGGCGTCGCAGCAAATGAGTCGGTTCCTCGGCTGTTTGCTGCTGGTATTCTACCCGGTCTGGTTGTGGCTGTGATGATGGCGGCTTTGGTCGCTGTCCAAACGCGGGTCTATGGGATCTCAGATGGGCGTCGATTTGAGTCAAAGAACTTCTTTCAAGCCGCTACAAAAGGAGCATTTGCTTTACTTCCTGCGGCGATCATTCTCGGAGGCATCTACGGTGGAGTCTTCTCACCAACTGAAGCAGCTGGGGTTGCTTGCATCGCGTCCATCGCAGTTGGATGGCTCATTTACCGGGATTTGACTTCGTACGACATAATGAAGTGCGCTGAACGAACAGCGTTTCTGACTGCGCAATTGATGATCATCGTTGCAGCTGCCGGAGTATTCTCGTGGGTGCTGACAATAAACCAAATTCCACAAAATGTTGCTGACTGGCTTGTTAGCGCAGACCTGTCGCTGTTTGTATTACTGTTACTTGTCAATCTCGCATTGTTGGTTCTCGGTGCGTTCCTCGATCCTATTGCAGCAATCTTAATTGTCACACCATTGCTAGCTCCAGTTCTGGCCGCAGCCGGCGTCGATCTTGTGCACCTAGGCATCATCATGACGCTAAATTTAGCGATTGGCCTGCTGACCCCACCATTCGGGCTGAGCCTCTTTGTGGCTCAAGGAGCCCTCGATATGCCAATGCGAGTAATACTCAGGGGCGTGTTGCCAGTCCTCCTAGTGCAGCTTTCTGCTTTGGCGATCGTAACTTACTTGCCTGAGCTCTCAACAGCACTGCCGTCTTTCCTATTCGCCAATCCAAACAACTAAATCAGGGAGAAATCAAAATGTTAACTAGACGAAAATTGATGGGCGCTTCAGCCGCTGCTGCAGTCACGGCCTTTGGGCTTCCGGTCAGCGCACAGGGCCAAACAATGAAGTTTGCTTCCGCAACACTTAATGACGTACAGCATCAATTTCAGAAGCTGTTCAAAGAAAAGCTTGAAAGTCAGATGGATGGCCAAGAGGTTGAGCTTTATCCGGCAAGTCAACTCGGCCCGATTCCAAGAATGGTCGAAGGCGTCATGTTCGGCACGATTGAGGCATTTATCACAGCGACAGCGTTTCTCAGTCAGGTTGACCCTCGATTCCAAGCATTCGATGTGGCGGGCCTGTTTCAGGACCCCAACCGAACAAGGAGCTTGTTATCAAACGACGATTTTAGAGCAAGAATTCAAACATACGGTAATGACCGAAACATTGAACCCATTGCGACGTTCGCACATAGCCCAAACACGATTATCTCAAAGCGACCGCTAACGTCGCTTGATGATCTCAGGGGCTTGAAAGTTCGTGTTCTAGGCACGCCATTCCAAGTTGAACCGATCAAGGCTCTTGGCGCTACACCGGTGCCGATGCCTCTATCCGAAGTAATGCCCGCAATTCAAACTGGAACTATTGATGCAGTAATCTCTGCCCCCACCGTCGCATCCGCATTCAGATACTACGACGCGGCACCACACATGATGATGGTCCCCAGTTGGCCACTTATCGTCACTGTTGCTGCATCGCGCAGTTGGCTGAGCGGCCTACCTCAGGAAGCCGCAACTTCAGTTCGCCAAATTGCTCAAGAAGCTGAGCTCGAGGCCGTACAGTGGGGAGAAGCCGACGTGCAGAAGGCGGCGGAAACGTGGGCTGAAAACGGTGGTGTTGTTTCATCCATCACACCTGAAATCGAGGAAGCACTTCAGTCGACGATTTCGGAATCTACGCAATCGCTAGTTTCCTCGAACGACGTACTGGCCAACGAAGTTGATGCCTTGCGAAAAATCTCAGTGTCGTTGGGATGAATTCTCTCGATTCTTCATCGAACAAGGTTCTCATTGCGGGAGCTGGCGTAGGCGGACTCTCATCTGCGCTCGCGCTGGCAAGGCGTGGATATCAGGTTGTAGTTCTTGAAAGATCCAGCAGACTTGAAGAGTTTGGCGCCGGAATACAACTGGGGCCAAATGCCTTCAATGCCCTTGAAGCACTAGGAATTGGCCAAGACGCCTTAGCCAAAGCGATCTACGTTGATCGGTTGAGACTGATGAACGCAATGTCTGCCGAAGAGGTCATGACGTTGGATCTTGGAGTTGAATTTCGTCAGAGGTTTCGGAACCCGTATGCAGTGATCCACCGAGGCGACCTGTATCGAGTTCTCCTCAATGCATGCGCTAAACATCCAGAAATTGAGATCCGAACGGGCTGCGAGTTTCTGTCGTATCAACAGACACGAACTCATGTCTTAGTGCAGCTTTCTAACCGACAGAGCGTTGGGGGGTGCGCTCTAATTGGCGCTGATGGTATTTGGTCGCGTGTCAGAAAACAATTGATAGGAGATGAGCGACCGCGAGTTCCCGGTCACACGACCTTTCGGTCCGTAATCCCGATTGAGGAGATGCCTGAGGAGCTTCGGTGGAATGATGCCACTCTTTGGGCTGGAGACAAATGTCATGTCGTTCATTACCCACTTTCCGATAACGCTCTATTCAATTTTGCCATTACTTCCCATACCGGAGCGACTGAGCCTGTTTCTGGGGATCCAGTGCACGTCTCTGAAGTTGAGAAAACATTCAGTCATGTACATCCAAAAGTTCGGCACATAATCAAGCATGGAAGAGACTGGCGAAGATGGGTGTTATTTGACCGTGATCCTACCCATGAATGGGTCCAGCAAAGAGTAGCGTTGCTTGGAGATGCAGCTCATCCCACTTTGCAATATCTAGCGCAGGGCGCTTGTATGGCGATTGAGGATGCTGTGTGCCTCGGAGATGCATTCGCGCATTTTGGTGACGATATAGAAAGTGCTCTTTTAGCGTATCGCGACTTGCGAGCGTCGCGCACAGCTCAAGTGGTCTTAAAATCTCGGGCGATGGGTGAACATGTCTACCATCCGTCTGGGACCCGAGCAAAAATGCGGGACGCTTTTCTCCAAACAAAGTCCAGCAGCGAACTCTTCCATGAGTTTGCGTGGCTCTATGATGGCGGTCGCGAAAGCCAACGCTTTTTTCAAAATTAGAGGATCAGACCTTTGGTGCAGTAGGCCACATGAATTCTCCTCACATGAACAACAGACCAGGCAGGGGAGCTGCTTCGGCCCCTATTCTTCCAAACTCATCAATCATTTCTAGTAGAGACACAAAAGCCATGTCCGCATTCACCTACACGAGCGCACCCCACCGCATTGTCTTTGGCAGTGGTACGTTAAACTCACTCACCAAGGAGTTGAGAGGTGCTGGGTGCAAAAGGTCGCTCGTCCTGTCGACTCCGTTTCAGAAAAACGATGCCGAAGAACTTGCCGCCGTTCTTGGAAGCGCGTGCGCGGGGGTCTTTGCAAACGCTGCCATGCATACGCCGGTTGAAGTTACTGAACAGGCAATACAAGTGTTCTCAAACTCCGGTGCAGACAGCATTGTCGCTTATGGCGGTGGATCAACAGTAGGATTGGGAAAAGCTCTCGCGTTTCGAACAGGTTGCACACAAATCGTTATCCCTACAACCTACGCAGGTTCGGAAGTGACGCCTATTCTTGGACAAACTGAGAATGGGAAGAAGACGACCACACGCGACCCAAAAATTCTTCCTGACATTGTCATCTATGACCCCAAACTTTCGGCAACCCTACCCGTCAAAATGAGTATTGCCAGCGGCTTGAATGCGATGGCTCACGCTGTCGAAGCGCTTTATGCCAAAGATAGGAATCCGATTTCATCATTGATGGCAAATGAAGGATTGAGGTCACTCAAATCTGCGCTGAAAAGTATCTACGAAACCCCTGACAACGAGAAAGCTCGAAGCGAGGCGCTCTACGGTGCTTGGTTATGCGGATCGGTTCTGGGAGCCGTGGGCATGTCATTGCATCACAAGCTCTGCCACACGCTCGGAGGCAGTTTCGATCTTCCGCATGCAGAGACGCATGCAATCTTGCTGCCTCATACGGCTGCATACAATCAAATTGAAGCGAAAGACGAACTCAAGTACGCCACAAAACTGTTCGGTGGGAACCTAGGCTCCGGGCTTCATAGCTTTGCTCAGTCAATTGAAGCGCCGTTAGCCCTTGCCGATCTCGGGATGCCCAAGCGCGCCATCGATACTGCGGCAAAACTGGCAACCGAAAATCCATATTGGAATCCCCGGCAAGTTGATCTGGCAGGCATACATGATTTGCTGACGCGCGCTTGGGAAGGAATTCCACCAGAGCAAAGCAAGGTACAGAAATGACCCAGTATTTTACAGAACAAGAGTCCGTTGCAGCGGTTAATGCGAGGATGGGCGACAGTGCAGATCCTAGGCTTAAACTGGTAATGAGCAGCCTTGTGAAGCATCTTCATGCCTTTACAAAAGAAGTCGAGTTGACCCAGGACGAGTGGAACTTGGCGATCAAATTCTTTACGGAAGCCGGTCACCTGTGTTCGGAAGAACGCCAAGAGTTCATTCTCCTTAGCGACGTCGTGGGCCTCTCTATGCTTGTCGACGCCATAAACAATCGTCGGCCCGAAGGCGCTACAGAAAATACAGTACTTGGCCCTTTTCACGTGGGGGGTGCACCCGTTCGCGACATGGGAGAAAACATTAGTCTTGATGGAAAAGGCGAAAGCTGCCTCTTCGATGGGGTTGTATTGGATACGAGTGGGGAACCGATCTCCGGCGCTTGTATCGATGTTTGGTCTGACAATGCCGATGGGTTCTACGATGTTCAACAACCCGACCTTCAACCCAAGTGGAATAACCGGGGCCGGTTTATCACTGGGCCAGATGGCAAGTATCATTTCGAGGGGATCAAACCGGTAAGCTATCCCATCCCTGATGATGGACCTGTCGGTCAAATGCTGGCAGCGATGGGACGACATCCCTTCCGGCCGGCACACCTGCATTTTCTTGTGACGGCGGACGGGTATGAGAAAATTGTCACCCATACGTTTTTAGGTGATGATCCTTATCTGGAATCCGATGCGGTGTTTGGCGTTAAGAAAAGTCTCATCGCTCCAATAAAAAAATCGGAAGCAACGACCGTGTGGGTGTCAAACTTTGACTTCGTGATGGTCAATAGCAGTGCAAGATAGGGTCGCCTGAATGCCAAATCTAAAGCTGTATGTTGATTGTGAGACCTATGCAGCAATTGAAGCTCAATGCCCAAAGCTGCTTCCGCTTTTGTCTGACGTCATCTAACTGAGAACGCGCGCCAATCCGCTTTGCACCCTCAAAAGATCTTGTAGAAACAAGTTCTCAAGTTCACTTGCGTCTTTCTGGGTCAATCCAACCCCAATGTTCACGGCCGCAACGACCTGCTTTCGTGCATTAAAAAGTGGGACAGATATTGATCGTAGGCCCAGTTCAAGTTCTTGATCCACGATTGCGAATCCATTTTCACGCGTCCGGTCAATGACATCCAACAGAACCTCTGGATCTGTTTCGCTGAACGGTGTTCTTGGCGTCAAGTCCATACCCTTGATAGATGCCACAACGTCTTTGGGTGGGAGACCGGCCAATAAAACACGCCCCATTGATGTGCAATGTGCTGGCAGTCGTGATCCCGGCATAAGGCCAATCGACAAAACACGCTTTTGAGCTGCGCGTGCGACATATACGATGGAGCCTTCGTCGAGAATTGAGACGGAAACTGAAGATTGGGTTTGCTCCGAAAGTTGATCAATCCATGGCTGAACAAGACTGGGCAGAGACATGGTCGCCAAAGCGCTGATCCCAAGACGTAAAACGCGAGGTGTGAGGGTATAGAATTTCCCATCGAAGTCAGCGTATCCGGCTTCAACGAGGGTCAATAGGCACCTGCGAGCAGACGCACGATCTAACTTTGTTAGCACTGAGACCTCAGTCGTAGAGAGTCTGGGATTGTCGGCTGAGAAACACTCGATGACTGTTAGCCCCTTCACGAGAGAAGCGATGTAATCTGTGCGATTGCTCACTATGTGCTACCCAATTCTCGTATTTTGAACAAAGATCATTATTTGACTTTAGTGCTGCTGAAAGTCAACAGACTAGTCTATCCTGCCGAAGTTCAAAGGAGCGTAGGATGGTTGAAATCTATAAATCGTTAGCGGATTCCGTGTCTAAGATCCAAGATGGTGAAGTCTTGATGATAGGTGGTTTTGGAGGATCAGGCTCTCCGATCGAACTCATTCACGCTTTGATCGATAGGTTTAGTGCTACTGGCTCTCCCTCGCGGCTCACTGTGGTAAACAACAATGCTGGAAACGGATACGTTGGCATTGCCGCGATGATCCGGGCTGGAATGGTTGCCAAGATGATCTGCTCATTTCCAAGATCGTCCAATGCGAAGGCCTTCAATGAAAAGTACCTCGCCCATGAGATTGAGCTTGAATTGGTCCCACAGGGCACTTTGGCTGAACGTATTCGAGCAGGCGGCGCCGGGATACCAGCGTTTTACACACCCGCTGGCTACGGCACAGAGATCGCCGACGGCAAACCAACAGAGAGCTTCAATGGGAAGATGCACGTTCGCGAACTCGCGCTCATTGGTGACCATGCGATTGTCAAAGCCGATGTCGGAGATACCAGCGGTAACCTGACATTCCGCATGGCTGCACGTAATTTCAGCCCGCTTATGTGTATGGCATCAAAGAACTCTATTGTTCAGGTACGACACCTCGTCTCATCAGGACAGATTAAACCAGCAAACGTTATGACGCCTGGCATCTTTGTTAGCGGTCTCATCGAGGTTCCAAATCCAGAGCAAGAAGAGCTTCTGGTCAGAAAAGAGGCCGTACATCAATGACTCTAGAAACGTTGTCTCAGCTTAAGCTCTCGAACGCCCAAATCGCATGGCGGGCGGCTCAGGACATCTTAGATGGGTCCTATGTAAATCTTGGTATCGGATTGCCAGAACTCATCGCTCAGTTTCAGCCCGAAGGCAGAAAAATAACCTACCACACCGAGAACGGAGTCCTAGGTTTTGGAGAAGCACCGGACAGTGGGGATGAAGATTGGGATCTTATCAATGCAGGTAAGAAACCTATCACCTTGAACCCTGGCGCTTCCTTCTTCCACCATGCAGACAGTTTCGCCATGGTGAGAGGCGGGCATTTGGATCTCGCCGTTCTAGGAGCATATCAAATAGCAGAGAATGGCGACCTAGCCAACTGGCGAGTGGGTCAAAATGGCGTTCCTGCGGTCGGCGGTGCGATGGATTTGGTCCATGGCGCAAAGCGGGTTGCAGTGATGACAGATCACACCACTAAGGACGGTAAACCTAAACTTCTGAAAGCATGTACATTTCCGTTGACTGGCGTGAACTGCGTCGACCGCATCTATACGTCTCTGGCAGTGATCGACGTTCAAGGCGAAAAGTTCATACTACGCGAAAAGCACAAAGACCTGTCCATTTCCGACCTCCAGTCACTGACAGAAGCTGAACTACACGTGGTTGGCACGTTAGAGAATTTCGATGTTCCGGAGGATATCTGATGGAAAATGTGTATATCTGCGACTACATCCGGACACCAATAGGACGATATGGTGGTTCGCTCTCGTCAGTACGAGCCGATGATCTGGGTGCAGCACCCCTTCGGGCGCTGGCAGCGCGCAATCCTCATATGAACCTCGACCAAATTGATGAGGTTGTGTTTGGATGTGCCAATCAGGCGGGAGAAGACAATCGCAACGTTGCACGAATGTCTTTGTTGTTGGCGGGGTTTCCTGAAACGGTTCCGGGAACCACTGTCAATCGCCTTTGCGGTTCAGGTATGGATGCAGTTCTCATAGCCGCTCGTATGATCAAAGCCGGTGAAGCGGATCTGGTGGTTGCAGGCGGGACCGAGTCAATGTCTAGAGCCCCGTTCGTTCTTCCGAAAGCAACAAAGGCCTTTGCAAGATCAAATGAGATTCATGACACTACCATCGGCTGGCGGCTCATCAACCCAGAAATGGACCGAAAATATGGTACTGACAGCATGCCGCAAACTGCTGAGAATGTTGCGACCGACTACAAAGTCAGCAGGTCCGATCAGGATAAGTTCGCCTTGCGATCGCAACAACGAACCCAACTTTCAACTGAACAAGGAAAGTTCGCAAAGGAGGTTATTCCGGTTGCTATTCAACAGCGCAGAGGGCCGGCAATCGTTGTCGAGGTTGACGAGCATCCTCGCGCGGGTTCCTCGTTAGAGAGCCTAACTTCCCTAAGACCAATTGTTGCGACCAACGGTACGATTACGGCTGGAAATTCCTCTGGCGTTAACGACGGTGCGGCGGCGCTCATTCTCGCAAGCGAACGCGCTGTCATAGACAACAACCTAACCCCTATCGCAAAGTTTCTCGGAGGCGCGACTTCAGGGGTTGCGCCAAGAGTAATGGGGATCGGGCCAATTTCTGCGACAACTAAGTTGATGCAGAGACTTCAACTTACGCAAAAAGACTTTTCGCTCATAGAGCTCAACGAAGCATTTGCGGCGCAATCGCTTGCCACCCTGCGAGGCTTAGGAATTTCCGATGATGACGGACGTGTGAATCCCAACGGCGGAGCTATTGCGTTAGGTCACCCACTAGGAATGTCCGGTGCACGAATTACCGGAACTGCCGCAGTAAATATCTCAGCTGGGCAAAGGTCCCTATCGACAATGTGTGTTGGCGTCGGTCAAGGCATTGCAATTGTTCTTGAAGGCGTAAGATAGACGGACCTAACCAAGGGAGTTTCTTCTGATCAGGCAACGTACTTCTAAAGGGCAAGTTAAACGTCGAGCTGAATCACTCCGAAGATTTCGATCAATAGGTATTTCATAGCGAAGTGACGCTTCCCCAAGCTTTCTTTCAAAGAGTGCACCTCACGCTGTCTTTAGTTTCTCAAGTCCGACCAGCATCTCGAGATGCTCATTTGATTGGAGTCGTGTAACATGACCAACCTTGAGAATTCTGAGGCAACTAGAATCGGGTGCGTACGTGATCCCGAAACCCACGCGATCATTGGATGGTTGTATGAATGGGAGGATGGGGGAACTTCAATAATGTGGACTGGTCCTGTTTTAGAAGACTACACTATATGCATCGATCATAACGGCGGGCTTGAATGACTGCTAGCGTATCGCGAACGACCAGATCATCTGAACTTTTGATAACCAAAATATTGGAGATTCCTCTTCAGCGCCTATGATCGGCTGGCGTTTCTACCTGAGCAATTTCTAAGAGATGCTCGGCCATACTGTCTTCGCCACGCAGGCTATCCAGCACGATCCGGATCTTCTCTTCCGATGATTAATACTTGCGCGTCGCGCGTTTGATATCTTTGACGATCTTCCCGCCGGGGCTCTTCGTTGTCTTTCTCATCGTCCACTCCTTGGTAGTTACGATGAGCAACAAAAACTCTCTTGGCAAATGACCCTGTTTGGACCCATAAACGCTGACGTCAGACATGACTTGAGAGACGTGGCGCTTATTGGGATGTATCTTTCAAAAATTGCCCGTACAGCTCGCTTACCGTTCGGGCCTCTTCGAACACTCGCGCCCTCTCAGAGTCCAAGCATCGAAAGTAGTCCTGAACGTCCGCGATATAGTCTTCAAAATCCTGTTTGATCAGATCTTCAAATTCGAGAAGGGCTACTGGATTATCGGGAACGAATGGAACGCGTGGTGGGTAGCAGATCTGTGCACCAGCGGTAGTTGCGAGAACGGACCAAACGATCAGCGCCGGGATGACGCAATTGCGGCACAACCTAGGGTTCAGAAATCCCATAAAAACTTGATCATTTCAGTTACACATGCCTATTGCAGGTGTGACCACAGTGTAGCCGCACATGTATAAATATACCTTGCGGTCAATTATATACTATCGTAACTTCGGGCTTCAAGTAGGAATGCCTGAGGCTGCGTCTTTGAAGAAAGCGTGAGCCGGGCCATGAACTGGGACATCGAAGCACCAAATGTGGTTACGGAAGCACGTTTCCGCGAACTCGTGGAAAGCGGTTACAGCGCGGAAATCCTGTGCCAGGAGTCGGCACATAAGAAGGGCCCGAGCTATTACGGGGTCTGGAT
>JBCCCA010000002.1:0-37880 GCA_039033735.1 Pseudomonadota bacterium | reverse complement strand
TCTACTGCCGGAGGAGACACCGCATCCGCCTTGGCTGCTGGAAGCCGAGTTATTTCTAAAGGCCACCCTTCGCATCCTGCAACAGGCGAGGATATTGCAGTAGCAATTGTAAGGGCAGTTGAGAAAGAAGGCTATCCGGTCGCAACCTTTCAAATGCTTTAGCGCAGCACACATGAACTTGGCGGCTCTCTTGTGCAGCATCCATTGATTTCGGCCGTGGGCTTCACACGATCCCCTGGAGCTGGACGCGCATTGTCGATCAATGCGATCGGAGGCAGGTCCCAATCCGGTTCTACGACGAACTCGGCTCAATAAATCCTGTCTTCATCGTACCTAACGGATTGTTGGCTCGTGGTGCGGAGGTCGCAAAAGCTTATGCGGCCTCTTTGACAAAGGGTGCGGAACACTTCTGCAGGAACCCAGGATTGATCGTCCTTCCAGAAGGAACAGAGAGAGACGCGTACCTCTCTGCAGCACTGTCCGCCCTGCGCGATGCCGCGGCTCAAACACTGCTTACGAAGTACATCACCAAGGGCTTCGTCGATCGACAGCGGACGGTCCCTCTGTGTTAGCATGCGAGCGCAAAGGGACGATTGTTGACCACAATGTCACTCCTGGAGTGACATCTGTCAAAGTACTAGAATTCGTTTCTGACCCGACTTTCTCACGCGAAGTGTTTGGTCCAATGGGCCTTGTTGTGCGAACCGCATCAATTCAGCAGATGCCTGCCGCGGCGACTACGCTAAGTGGCCAACTGACATGTACACTACAATTGGATGACGCGGATTCGGACTTGGCACGTTAACTCTTGCCACTCTTGAAACGCAAAGCCAGTCGCACGCCAACCAATGGCTCTCCAACCGATGTCGAGGTAGCCTTGGCCATGGCACACGGAGGCCCCTATCCCGCATCGACTAACGTTGGTCAAACCTCGGTCGGAGCATTGAAAATTCGTCGGTGGCTAAGGCCGGTATGCTACCAAGACTTGCTTTTACAACTTTGAATTTTAGGTCCAAGCTCAGGCGTTGGGTAGCCGTTGACATTCTATGCGTGTTTCCATGTGGTTAGAAGTTTACCGATTGATTGAAATGCTGGAAGCATTTTTCAACACAAAGTTGACGCAGATATCACCCGAAAATCGTTTCAACTTCGAGCTCTTAGTCTTATCCCGTTAAACTCGTGCGCTGTCGGGCTGGAGCGCATCATCTAATACAGGAACTGGTGTTGTCCCAACTAAATTATCTCGAAAGTCAGATGATGGAATTCGGTTGCAAGCCGACCACGGCTGAATGGCATCGCATCTGCGCAAATGCAACCGAACGACGAGTCAAAGCGCGGGACCCGATCTACAACGACGAGCGCATCGCAGAACGAGTTATCTTTGTTTCGAATGGGGTAGCCGCCTCGTATTTCATTCATGAGGACGGCCAAGTAAGTCTGACACGGTTCTTCGAACCTGGGCACGTTGCCACAAATGTCGCCTGCGCCTTCACCCATAAACACGGCAAAGACAGAGTTTTTGCAGTCAGTGATGTTGAGGGCGTCGAATTCTCATCTCAATTCGTTCTTAACGAGTACGCTACCTCCGGCGATGCATTCGGCAGATACATTCGATTAAAAATCATCGAGACGCTAGAATTCGAAAAAGACCTTTTGAATTGCCGAAGTCTGAACAACTCGAGAACGCGCATTAAGTTTCTCGAAACACGCTATAAGTCCGCAATGAAACATGCTCTCAAGAAGGATGTGGCGGCCTTTCTCGGCATCACACCACAAGCTTACAGTCGGCTTCAAAAAAAGCATCTGACCAACTGATCAGGTATCATCTCAGATCGTGGCTCCTTGTATGAAGCGCTCCGACAAGTTGGGCATCGTGGTCGGTTGTTGCTGAACGAGAGGTGAGAGGTTAGTCGAACTAGTCAAAAGAGTGATCGTCATTTCAACGAACTTCAGGTGGGATACGCCATCCCCGACCCAAAGCAATTTGAAGGCTGGACCATTCTGTTGCGGCGGCGCGAACTTCGGATGCTAACGACAATCGCTGAGATGTGGTGGTTCGCTCCGCATCGAGGAGCTCAAACAGCGACGACTGTCCGGCTTCGAAATTTGCTCGATTCAGTTCCAAACTCAGATCGCTGGCAGTGACAGCCCGTCGTAAATGTTCAATCTGGCGTTGAGATCTCACCAGCGCAGCCGCGTTTTTCTCGACATCTTCGACGGCCGAGCGAACGGTTGAGCGCCAAGCAATTTCCGCTTCTTCAACGGCAGCGATCTGAGCGTCGCGTTGCGCTCGTAAGGCACCTTGTCCAAAAACGGGCAGAGACACTGTTGGTCCAAAAGACCACGTATCGGTATCTGATATGGACAGATTTCCCGATAGTGTCAGCGATGGAAGCAAATTTGCTTCCTGCACGCCTAGGTTTGCGACTTCGGCTGCGTAGCCCAGTTCCGCAGACCGTATGGAAGGCAGACTGCGAAGCAAATCTGTTGGCACACCGAGGCGCGACGCCGCTGGTGCAAAGGGCTGTGCCGCGCCTTGCTGAAGTCTGCGCAAAAGCGGTGCTGCTTCGGTATCGAGCAGTGTTGCGATTGCGAAGGCTGACATTTCAAAGTCCGATATGTATCCTTCAAGGTCAGCCTCTGCCGAGAACAAATCAGCTTCCGATTGTGCAACATCGAGCTCTGAAGACGATCCCGCCGCACGCTTACTGCGCACCAGATCCAAAGTATTCTGGCGGCTGGTAACGGTGTTCCGCGTCAACGCTGCGGCTTCCTGTGCGAAACGTGCATCGATATAGTTGCTGACAATCGACAGCACGAAAGCCAGACGGGCATCTCCGAGATCGAACCCAGCCTTTTTCAAGTTGGCAACGGCCTCTTCCCGCTCTCGACGGATGCCACCAAAAAGGTCGATCACATAAGATCCGGAAAGCTCTGTCGTGCTGCTGGTGGTGGTTGAGATCCCGTCGCCGCCGGTGCGTATGTTATCATTGGTCAGGTTTCCCGAAAGCTGCGCGTTTACTCCGGTGCCACGCAGACTTGCCTCCGCCTGCGCGATGCGCGCGAGGCTGGTTCGAATATCCAAGTTGCTTGCCAGCCCAGATGCTATCAGGTCATTCAGCATTGGGTCCTTGAAGTCGCGCCACCACATCTGGGTTTCAGGTGTTGTCAAACGCGCGGTCTGCCCAGCCACAAACGAAGGAGGCAATTCTGCTTGAGGCGGTGTGAAGTCCGGGCCAACTGCGCCGCAGGCCGACAGCAACATTGTCGCGCAGGTTGCTAAAGGCGTCAGGATATTCACGCAGGTGACTCCTCAAACGACGCCCCGGCATTATGCCTCAGCCATTTGTCCAGATTGGCAAAGTCAAAATAGATCGCCAGGACCGCGGGAAAGACGAGGACCACGAGAAAAACGGATGACAAGACACCAAACGCGACTGAGACAACCACGGGGACGATTGTGGCGATGGACGGTGATGTCTCGAATACGACAGGCAGCAAACCGATGAAGGTTGTGAACGAAGACAACACCACAGGTCGAAATCGCGCGCGTACGGCTTCGATTGCGGCGTTTACGTAATGCGTTGCGACCGCATGTTTCTCGAAGAATGATACGAACAGAATCGCATTGTTCACCACCAGGCCGGACAGAGAGGCAAACCCGATCAGCGATGGCATCGAGATATCAATACCCATTGCAAGGTGCCCGAGGATCACACCGATCAACGCGAATGGAATTGACATGAGTATGAAGAGCGGCAGAACGTAACTTCTGAATTGAAAGGCAAGCACAAGGTACACCATGACCAAGCCGATTGCGAAGGCGGACAAGATTGAGGCCTGCGCTTCGGCTTGTTCGTCTGCCGCCCCGCCGATTGAAATTAACACGTCGGGATAGAGCGCCATGACCTCTGGCGCATAGTCGGTCAGAATGATTGCACTAATGCCGTTGGCGGTTTGAGCGCCACGATCGAGCTCTCCTATGATGCGCGCGCGGGCGCGGTTGTTTTCTCGGGTGATTTGCGCGAAAGACCTGTTTTCCACGATGTCCGCGACACGCAGAAGTGAAACTTGCTCACCGTCGCTAAGTGTGATTGGAAACGCCTCAAGGTCACCGAGTGCCGATGCCACATTTGTTTGTTCGACGTTGATATCATAAACCGTTTCCCCTTCACTGAAACTGTCCGTCTCGGTCCCGGAGAAAGACGTTCTGAGTTGGCCCGCCAGTGCGTCCGATGTCAGGCCAAGCGAGCGTCCGAAAGTGTTCAGTTTCAGTTCGATTTCTGGTTGCCCGAATGTGAAGTCAGAGTAGACCGACCTAACGTCATCGCGTGCTGAGAGCCTGCGCAAAACTTCGGCAGATGCGGCGTGCAACTGATCCAAATCTTGGGAAAAGAGTGAGATTTCAATATCATTTCCTCCGGGGGACGCTCCCGAGGTGGTGAAATTCAACTGCGACACGTCCGGGATTGCTCCCGTCCCCTCGCGCCAGGCCGCTAGAAGCGCGGCAGAGGAGACATTGCGTGTATCATTGCTTAGCAAATCCACAGTCACAGTCGCAGTGTGCGGACCATTGTTGCTTACATCGGCGTTCTGGCCATACTCCACCAGAATACGCTCAACCAAAGGCTGGCCACCTTGTGTGCCTGGCGTGAAATCCCGGTCAAGGCGTTCCACGCCCACAACAATTTTCGAAACAGCCGCTTGCGTATGGGGAATCTGCAATCCTGGTGTCAATGCGACGCGCGCTACTATGGTATCGGCCTCTGTCTCGGGAAATCCCACCACTCGCACCGTTCCCGATGTGATAAGCCCCACCGTCAAGATCAGAACCCCAAGGACGCAACCTAACGTGAGATAGCGCCAACGGGTCAGAAAGCGGGTCAACGGCACGACACCGCGTTCGTTGAAATGCTCCAACAGACGCGGCATCAGCCGTTTCTTTTGCTGCCTCGGGCCTTCCCCCGAATGCGACAGGTGATTTGGCAGGATCAAGAATGCCTCGATCAACGACGCAGTTAGGGTGATCAGCAAAACGATCGGAACAACTTGAAGAACAGCTCCAATTTCACCGGATAGAAACATCAGCGGGCCAAAAACCCCCGCAGTCGTGAGAAACGAGGACACGACGCCTGACATCACCTCCTCTGTGCCCTTGATAGCCGCCTCTTTCGGTGACAGCTCAGCTCGCCATGTATCGATGTTCTCTGCGATGACGATGCTATCATCCATGATGATGCCGATCGACATTAACAACGCCAGCAAAGACATCATGTTGATCGTAACTCCTAGGGCATTCATGGCAAAAAGACCCAGCAAGAAGGAAAACGGCAAGGCGAGGGAGATCCAAAAAGCCTCTCTCAACGAAAAGAATAGGCACATCGTGACAAAGACCAGAACAAGGGATTGCACTGCGTTTTCGAGCACCAGTGTAATTTGGTCCGAGATCGTCTGGGTCGAATTGTTAATAACCGAGAGTTGAAGATTTCCGCCGTAGCGCGCGTTCACTTCTGAGACATACGCGTCCACCGCAGCAAAGGCGTCCAGCGCATCATCAGCTTTGGTTTTGTTCAGGGCGATGATCGCCACTGTGTCCCCGTCGAGCTCTGACTGGTCGTCAGGATCTGCAAGAGACAAGGATACAGTGGCAACATCCGACAAGCGGACAATTCCCCCGCCGCTGGTCTCCACAACTGTAAGCGCATTCAGATCCGGGACGCTACGCCGCACGTCATCCAGCCTCAGGCTGAAATTCATACCAGTCGTTTCAACCGTTCCCAACGGGCTAGACATCGATCTGACGGAGATAGCGTCTGCGACATCCTTCGGCGACAAACCATAGCTTCGAAGCGCTGTATCATCGATCTGTACAAGGTATTCCAGAGTTGAAATGCCACGCACGGCGGCACTTGCTACGCCGGGCAGTGAAGCAAGCTCTGCTGCGAGAGCGTCGGCATAGAGCACCAGTGCCTCATCGGAGGCAAGGCCACCCACAGCCACCATCGCAATCTGTTCACTCCGTGCCACAATCGCAACCGCAGGCTCTTTTGCGTCGTCGGGGAAATCCTGAATTGCAGACACTGCGGAAAAAATGTCATTGAAGAACTGTGTTATGTCTCCGCTTTCGGCCATTGACAAAGTCGCAACAGCGCTGCTGGACACTGATTGGCAGGACAGTTCATCAAGGTCATTGATAGCCTGCAGACTGTCGTTGAGAACAAGGCAAATTCCTTCATCAACATCTTCCGCGGTAGCACCGGGATAGGCGACCGTAACCGAAACTGCCGAAGCCGAGAACTCAGGAAATGACTCTCGTTCCATGCCGCCAACGGACATGAGGCCCAAAAACAGACCAGCAATCAAAACAAGATTTGCCGCGACCGGGTGCCGCGCAAAAAATGCAATCATTGATTTGGCCAGTCTTCAAACGGTTCCACAAGCAAGCCAACCGTCGCAGGTACTGGATGGGAGAGAACAAGCCGCGTACCCGCACCCATCCCACTCTTGATGTGCACCATGGCCCCAAAAGTCTGCCCAGTTTCGACATTCAGGCGCGCAAGCCGGTCGTCTTGCTCAATACCATAGACATAGGCTTCGGATCCCTCGAACCTTATGGCCCTTTCCGGAACCAGCAGCGCATCCTGAATTTGCGGGCCCGTCAAGACAACCTCGACAAAGCCTCCGTTCACTAAAGGAGGGCGGCCTGATGCTGGATCTGGAAAAGAGGCTCCTTCGATGCGGACGACAATACCAATCGCGCCCGTCACCTCATCAATCTGGTCGGTAATGCGAGCAATTTCGGCGGGCCAAGTAATCGGCAGTCCATTCCCGAACCGCGCCACGACTTCTGCCGTCAATACATCTGCGAAAACCGTTTGGAAGTCGGTATCGCCGGGCTCAAGCCCCGCCAGACCAATAATGTCGCCTACATCGACAGAACCTATCAAACGCGCAAGATCAGAGGGCTGAAATGCGGCCTCAACCTCGGAGGCGCTCACATCTTCAATGGTGACAAGCACATCCCCAACGCGCGCATATTCAAATGCGCTCGCACCGCGTTCAGTTACACGCCCGGCAAACGGCGCCTTAACTTCCGTCCGCTCCAAATCACGCTGGGCGCTTTCAAGATCTGCCTCAGCCTTCGCAAGCGAAGCTTGGGACGAAAGGGTGTCCGGAGCAACAAGCGCTAGCGTTGCTTCGAGGGACGTCACCGTGGATTGCTGCGAAAGGTAAGTTTGGTTGGCGCTGTCTAGCTCGGTGGTGGCAACGGCGCCCTGATCCACCAGCCCCTGAATACGGTCTCTTTCCGACTTGGAGATTTCGAGAATGGCTCTTTCGATCGCAAGGGAGGCCTCAGTGTTCTCACCGTTAACGCGTACATCTTCCAAATCCGCCTCGGCCCGCAGAATGTCGGCTTCGGCCTGAGCGACCGCTATTTGATAGTCTCTCGGATCAATCTCAAAAAGAGTGTCGCCTTCCTGAACCTGGGCGCCAATCTGGAGGTCGTCGTCATAGCGGGTCAGGCGCCCCTCTAATTCGGCTATCCCCGACCAGGACCGCGTGGCTTCCACGCGACCAAAGCCGGCTATTTTGGCAGAAACTGAGGTAGGTCGGACGGTGGTGATGCGAACGGGAACAGGTGCCTCCAAACCGACAGAAGCAGCGCTCCTGGCAGGTTGGTCCACCAACGACACAGCATACAAAGATAAGATAACAGGTATTAGTAGAGTTGCTTTGATCAAGATTGAGCGCATAGGTTTAGCTCGTCTACCATGATGTCCGCGTCATCGTCCGGATTTATCAAAACTGTAAATCTTTTGGACCTTGCGCTTAACATGGGTTGTCGCGCGAGAAGTTAACCAAGGTTCAGCGGTTCGGCGCTTTCTTCGGTTAGTATTGCAATGGCTGAAACAAACAGAACCGTTGGCATGAAACTGATCAAGACAGTTCTCACAATCGCGCTACCCATCGCAATCGCAGTGATTTCGGTGTTTGCAGTCTACCGGCTGACGGCCACGCAACCGCACTTTCAAGATATTGCGTATGGCAGAGACAGCAACAGCAACAAGCTCGACGTCTATCTCTCAGAGACAACAGGCGAGCCACAGCCACTCGTTATTTTGGTCCATGGTGGCGGATTTAGGTCAGGCGATAAGGCAAGACCGGGCTACTTAGACGAGTTTCTTGCTGCAGGATTTGCTATTGCTTCCATCAACTATAGGCTCTCAGGCGAAGCAAAGTGGCCAGCGCAACTGACGGACGTGACACAGGCGGTCAGGTTTTTGCACAACAATGCCGCGGAGTTCGGGATTGACCCTGATCGGATAGCGATTTTCGGCCAATCCGCCGGCGGGCATCTTACTGCGACGTCTACGTTCGACCTCGCGGCCCAAGATGCAAACGTAATTCGTGCAGCAGTCATATGGTTCGGTCCCGTCGATTTCAACATGATGGATGCAGACATGGCAGCTTCCGGGCAGGGAACGAGTTACACAGATGGTCCGGGCTCTCCTGAGTCAGGGCTAATTGGCGCGCCCGTGGGTGAGAACCGGGAGCTGGCGCAGACTGCCAGCCCTCTGTACTTACTCAACGCTCTACCTGAAAACGCACGTTTGCCACCAATGCTGATCATGCATGGCGCACTAGATCCATTTATTGCCGCCCGCCAGTCTGAGCGCCTGCACGATGCTATTGCAGCGAGTCCTGCAAACGGCGGCGTCAGACTAGAGATCCTCCGGGAAGGAACCCATGGCGGTGGTGAGTTCAATGAACCCGCTACAATCCAGGAAGTGATAGCGTTTTTGTCTGATGAGCTTATGCAGGCGGTATGACGGATTTATTGGACTGTTTGCGGAAGTTTCTAACTATTGGAACACACTGATGAAACCAACGCACCCACTGAACCTTAGTTCAGCTTGTTTGCTAAGTGGTTGAGTAAATTGTTCAAATGAAGATGCAGATGATCAGGCTTGCAACTGAAGCGAATGTTAAAGGACTACAGGAGTTGTCCGACAAACCAGGAGACGTCGTCGCCAAGCTGATAACGTCAGGCTCTTGGGATCGTCGATCATTTTTGGTTGGTGCCGCTTCGCTATCGGTCTCTGCATGCGCAAGAGACGCAAACTTCGTGGTTTCGAATGTGGGATCGGGTTTCCCGACGCGACAGGTACTTGTGGCCTCCAATCGTGTGGCGCTGCCCTCGGATGCAGCCCGCGTCGGCCGTAGCACCGAAGTTCAGTTCTCGGTGTTGGAGCTGCACACGCCGTTAGACCGACGTATTGGTGAACTGCCAAAAAACGAACAGAACCTTTTTGAGTTGGCAGCAGAAGTTGACGTCCCCCGTCAACAGCTTCGAGCGGCTTTACAAAGAACCATTCCCCAAGACGCTCAGCGGGAAGACCCGCTTATGCTTTGGGTTCACGGGTTCAACAATACACCAGCAGAGGCAATTTCGAGGCAAGTCCAGATAGTCGAAGATGTCGGGCATGTCGGTCCAGCAGTGTCATTTGTTTGGCCGTCGGCAGGTCGCGGTAGCGCCTATATCCATGATCGAGATAGCGCAATTCATGCCAGAGTGGCGCTGTCAGACCTCTTGTTGAAGCTTCGTGATGCATGGCCCAAGGAAATCGTCTTAGTCGCTCATTCTCTTGGAGTCTTTTTGGCGCTCGAGACGCTTATTAAACTACAAGCCGAATTTGGCGACGCTCGTGTGATTGACGGCCTATTGATGGTTCAACCCGATGTCGCTCCTGATGTTTTTGAAAGCCAAATTATGGACGCGCAGCCTTTGCCTCCGAACTCTGTACTGATCGTTTCCCAAAGCGATCCAGTGCTAAGACTGTCAGCGTTCTTGTCGTCTCAGCGTGAGAGAGTTGGTGCCACCAGTGATTCCGGCCGATATCGCGCGCTTGGTCTGACAGTCTTGGACCTTACGTCAATCGAAGACGCTGGAAATGCTCATCTCGTACCATTCTCCTCCCCGACCGTCTTGAAAATTCTTGGCGACGGTCTTTCGGCAGGGCTATCTGATGCCCCGGAGCGGACACCTCCGCTACCGTCATGATTGCATTGGGTCGAAAGTGGACGTTCGGCTAGAAGTTGGATTGAAAAACAATGGTAAAAACCAACGTATTGGAAAGCGTGGGACAGGAGTCATCCCAACTGCTGCGAGATAGCTTAAACGAGGCTCAGATGACCGTGCGAGCATATGATACCAAAGCACAAATAGTAGGAGTGGGATATATCTTCGCACTTGGTATTGTTGCCCAAATCAACGAGTTCGTCTCAACATCGCTAGGGAATCCTGTTGTTTTCGTCCTGCTATCTTGGGGCGTCATACTGTTTCCGATTTTTCACTTTGGCCATGTGCTTTACCCAACGCGCAAGACCGCACCTAAACTGAGCCAAAATCATGACATGAACATCGAGCGAATTCTCTATCTTGATCCAGAAAGTCTTCCATCAGTAGAAAAATTGCGCGCGTCTGTCGTGAAGTGCGATCTTACAAGCGAGTACTGTTACGAACTAATCAAGACCTCGACTTTGCGCGAAATTAAACGCAAGCGCTTTCTGCGTGGTCTGATCTGGGCAGCATTTGCATTTGCTATATTGTTTTTAAGCCATATTGGCACAGTGATTGGCTTGCCCAGTTCGGTCTGACCGCCAGCGTGAAGATATGAACCTGTAGAAATTGACTGGCGCGTTTAGTAAACAACCCGCAAGGCTCCGCAATTCTATATGCTGAAGATTCTGACGTTGCCCACTGATCCCGGCCATTTAGGTGTTGGCTCCGTTCCTGTTTCTCTCTGTTGATTGAGTTGCGAGCGAGGCAAGCTGAGCGGAGTCTTTGCGCAGCTCAAGCGAGACCGGTCGGGTAAAATGCAGCCTTTTGGCAAACTCGGCTAGAGTTTGCCCATCCAGCGATGTGTGTGGTCTGTTTACGTTGCAGTCGATCCTCCAGGCTTCGGTGATCCGGCGCGCCTCGGCGCGGGTGCCGAGCAGGTTTTCGTCGAGGCATTCGTCGCGCAGCCGCCCATTGAACGACGCCAAGCACAGCACACGGAACCGCTGACCGTCTAACAGTCTGACACGACGTCCAAAGACCAACGCTGGTTGCCCTATCAGGGACCACAATGGATCGCCTTGTGCCCAAGGCGCGCTTGCGTCCGCCCCGTTTACGAACCGTTAGCGGTTCTTCGCGTCTGAAACATTCATCCCGCCGAACTGGGCCTCGTACCTACAGAGAAACGCATCCCTGATCCCATACGTCCTGCACATCTCCTGTGCCTTTGCTTCGGCATCGTGCTCTTTGATCCTGCCGATGATGTGTTCATCTGAAAACCTGCGTTTCATGGTCCATCCCTTGCTAGTACGGATGACTAAGTCCCACCGGGCCTGGTTTCGCGAGGCAACACCACAAGATATGTGCCAGTGTTTATTAATCTTGAAAACGCTTAAGCTGTTCCAGGCACTTGAAAGCGTCTAATCGTCAAAATGGGACCTTTCGGATAGTTTCAGCACCCAAAACGGGGTGGTGATCCGAGGCACTAAGATCGTTTACTTCATAAAAACTACATTTTAGATTTACAATGTGGTGCCGCTGAAGGGACTCGAACCCCCGACCCCATCATTACGAATGACGTGCTCTACCATCTGAGCTACAGCGGCTTTCCGGCGCGTCTGATAGCAACCTTTTGCTGCCAGGCCCAGACCTATTTTACGTCTTTGGCACGGCCCGGTTCGTCGACGGGGGCCTCATCCGCGTTTGCGGTTTCCAAAGACACATTCTCGGCTGCGCTTCGAACGATTTCCGAGGCATCCACCGACGCATCCTCATCGACCAATTCAGCGTCATCAAAGCTATCGGAGGAACCTTCGATTTGACCGACAATGAGCGGAAGCATTTCCGCACCGGACGGAAGTGGAGTGGACGGCGTATCGGTCTGCCGCCACGACAAAGTGTCGAAGGCTGCGCAATGTTCGCAAACAGGGCTCCATGCAACGTTCGCCTTCTGGCAATTGTCACAGACCCATCGAGCATCCCTTGGCGCTGTTAATGCCCGTGCGAGCCACCCTTTTACGACGGCATCATCAGCGCCAGAACCTTTTTCAACCGCTGCCATAATCGCAAGCGATCTTGTGGTCGGGTCACTCTCGGGCAAATCCCCCAAAGCAGCACGCGCGCCCGGGAAATCCTCGGCTGCTATCATCAGCTCGGCTTTCAACATACGTGTCTCTGGGTGATCCAGATGTTGCCCGGTGAGCAAAGAGAAACGACCAAGACGTTCCTTCGGGCTTTCATTCGGCTGGATGCGCGCGAATGCGCCGGCCAAATCCGGGTGCGGCTGAACGGCCCAGGCCTTCTTGATTACGCGCGTCGCATTCTTTGGTTTCTTGTCCGCGATATAGCCGTCGGCTGCCATAATAGCGGCGGGCACAAGGTCGGGCGACATTCTGTTTGCTTCGATCGCGGCTTCTCGCGCCTCGATCCCTTTGTCGGGGTCAGTGATGTCCTTCGCGTGGCCCAACGCCAACACGGCGTCCCGGCGTTTGTGAACATCGCGAGGCAGACCGCCATGCTTGAGTTTCGCGCCCAAAGTCTGCCGCGCCCCCGACCAGTCATGCGCGTTTGCCTGCAATTGCAGCAAGGTGTCCTGCGTTTCAATATGCTTAGGTTTTAGGGCAAACGCTTTTTCTGCCAGCTTTAGCGCCTTGTCTGTTTGCCCGCTTGCCAACTGCTGTTTCATCAAGCCACGAACACCGACAAAGCGTGTCTTATCGTCCTTCAGCAAGCGCTTATAGGCTTCGCTGGCCTTCGCAGCGTCCCCCGCTTGCTCAGCGGCTTGTGCGGTTAGAAGCGTGGTCAATTCTGGCCTTTCTAGCAGACGCTCTGCCTTAGCGGCCTTAGTCATTGCCAGACGCGACTCGCCGGAGGCCAGAGCCATCATGCCCTCTGCAAGCGCATCATAACCTTTGCGTTCCCGCCGACGATCGAAGAACCGATTGATTGCCGTTGTGTCACCCAGCGCGAAACGGACAAACGCAACGACGAAGCCGACAATCTTGAACAACAGCCAGCTTGCAATCATCAGCAGGACAAGCGCAATGAGCGATTCCAGCGCCCCAAGCGTAACTTCGGTGCCGGCCACGGACAGTCTGATACCTCCGTCAGCCTCCAGAAGCGAACTTACGCCCCAGGTACCGGCTACAACGACACCGAGGAATATGACAATTTTCAGAAGGGTCCAAAGCATAACTTTTACTCAGTTTGTTGCAGACATTTGATCGACCGCAGCAAGTGCGTCGAGACGGGCCATCGCTTGTTCCAGCCAAGGGGCAAGTGCCGTTTGCCCCTCGTCGCCGAGCGCTTGAATTTCACCTAGTGCGGCAGTTAGGTCCCCTTCATTCAAGCGTGCCTCAGCACGCGAAAGAATTGCGTCAGGACTATCACCTTCTTGTTCACTCAAGGATCGCGCATTGGTCCGACGCTTTAAAAATGCGGTCAGCCGTTCGCTTGTCGTTGCGTCGTCTGAAACGGTTGAAGACAGAGAAAGAGCCGCACGAGCCACGTCAGGAAAACGTGCTTGCAGTGCAGCCATGGTAACAACCCCAGTCTCGGAATTGGCAACAAGCGCGTCAGGAACGGCGTCAAAAACACTAAGAAATTCTGCAAACGGTGCGCCTGTTTCGACAGCGGCTTTTAGATCGATCAATGCCGCTTGCCGCGTGGCGGCCGCTGCCAGCTCGGCTTCCCGCGCTTCTGCGGCCTTGCGAAGAGCGCCCGCTTCAGCCTCGGCTGCCAGTCGGGCTTCCTCAGCAGCCCTAGCAACGCCGGCGGCTTCGTCTTGTGCTGTTGCAAGTTCTGCTGCGGCCGCTGCCGTCATATCGGCGATGCGTTGGCGGAGTGCTGAGAGCTGTTCGTCGGTTTGCAATTCGCCTGCTGCGGGCAAGGCCGTTTCCAGTGCGAGTATTCGGCCATCCAAACTGCTCAAACTCGCTTGCAATTCAGAAAGAGTTGCAGAGATGTCGGCTTGCCGCTCGGAAAACTGACCTGTGGTCGTATCCAACGCCGCCTCAAGACCATCCAAGCGACCTGTGATCTCGTCCATCACGGGTTCTTGCGCCGACTTAAGCGCGTCGATATCCGCAACAACCGCTGACAAAGTGTCTGCATTGCTGGAAATGCTGGCTGTAAGCTCAGTCGTGTCAAACTCCGGCAACTCTGGCGATGGTGCCAGGCTGGCCCCAAAGTAGCCAAGCGCCCCGGCGATCAAACCGCCAAGAACCAGGGCAAGTATCGGAGGACCCGATGCGGACTGTTCGGACGTAGAAGGGGCAATCTCGGGCTCCTTGTGCAGAACATCCTGATCACTTCGCCCATTCTCGACCGCCTGATCCTCACGGGTCTCATCAATGATTTCGGCATCTTCGATGGCTTCGCTTTCGACCGCCCGATCCGCACTTTTCGCAGACACCTCGGCATCCGCCTCATCGATCAGCACTGGGGCCTCCGACGATTCGGCTTCCGATTTGTCTGCTTCGGTCGCTTCAACCGAAGCAGCAGCCTCGTCCATGTTTGCAGAATCTTCTTTGTTTTTCGATGACTTGGACTTTTCCGCCACAGGTTCCGCCTTCTGGTTGCGCGCCATCCCCACGCACAGTGTCAAAACAGGTGAACCTTATCTGCGCTGCGTCGGCGCAACAAGGTGACCCGATGACACTGTATACACGACAAGTTCGACCATCGCCGCCCGATCAGGGCGAAGTGCCACTGTGACACGCCCTGGGGCATTCCATGCGCTCGCCGCTGCTTCGCTAATGGCAAGAACGCGCGTGTCGGCATGGACAGGATGGGCGGCCACCAACGCCGCAGATCTGGGCGAAAAAACAGGCACAATAGCCGTGCCTTGGGCAAGCGCTGCGCATGCGTTTGGCGCCAGTTGTTGAGAAACCTGATCATACACAATGCAACCTTTGGCAGAGATCCCGCTCTCTCGTAGCCGGCCAACAAGATCGCCGCGCGTATGCCTGCCGTGAAGGTGAAGCGCTGGCGGCTCGACCTGATCGGCGCGGGTCAGGAAGTCTTCGATATCCACACCCAAGCATACGGCCTGTGCACCAAGATCACGCGCGGCGGCGGCAGTTGCCTCACCAATCGTGCGCACGTTGAGCCCCGACAGCCGACCCACAAGGTCTGTAAGAGCATTTCGCGAGCTTATGATGATTGTGCGATAGCTCGAGAACTCAACCGTGAAGGGAACCCGATCAATCCGAAGAACAGGCGCAATAATTGCTGGAACCTCGTAGCCTAGTTCACGATTAAGGTCTTCCATGAAGGAAAGGGACTGAGTCTCCGGCCGCGTTAGAACCAAGACTGATTTCAAATCGGCCATAGAACCCCCTCGCTTGTCTGGCTGTCTGGCCAATGTTACCTGCACGTAAGAAATCACGCATGAACCTATAATGGCACGCCACTTCCTTGGAATCGAGTCGAGCTGCGACGATACCGGTGCCGCTATTGTCACCGCTGATCGGCGTATTCTTTCAAACGTCGTTGTAAATCAGAACACACTGCACCGCGCATTCGGTGGCGTCGTTCCAGAGATTGCTGCGCGCGCCCATACTGAAAAACTTGGAACTGCCGTTCGCACGGCGCTTGCTGACGCAAAACTTGAATTGGGCGATATCGACGCCATTTCCGTCACGGCTGGGCCCGGCTTGATCGGCGGCGTTTTGTCAGGTGTCATGATGGCGCGCGGGATTTCGGCCGGACGCAGCTTGCCCCTAATCGGCATCAATCATCTTGCCGGGCACGCCCTAACGCCGCGCCTGACGGATAATATCCCGTTCCCCTATCTTTTGCTTCTGGTGTCTGGCGGTCACTGCCAACTGTTGATCGTTCACGGTCCAGAAAAGTTTGCGCGACTCGGGGGGACGATTGACGACGCACCAGGGGAAGCTTTCGACAAATCAGCGCGACTACTTGGACTGCCGCAACCCGGTGGGCCGAGTATCGAGACAGCTGCGCTTTGCGGTAACAGCGAACGTTTCAAGTTTCCGCGCCCGCTTTTGGACAGAGCCGGTTGCGACATGAGCTTCTCGGGTCTGAAAACCGCCCTTCGTCGCCAACGCGATACTTTGATCGAAACACAGGGTGGGCTTCGGAAACAGGACCAGGCCGATTTGGCCGCCGGTTTTCAGGCAGCCGTTGCAGATGTTTTGATCGAGAAAACAGCACGGGCGATTTCAATTTATGCCAACGCTCGTTCCAGCCATCCCTCGCTTGCAGTTGCAGGCGGTGTCGCAGCAAATTCGCTTATTCGCGCTGGACTAAAGACTATGGCGGCGTCGCAATCGCTTCAGTTTTGCGCACCGCCCTTGCCTCTTTGTACGGACAACGCGGCCATGATAGCATGGGCCGGCGCGGAACTGGATGCCGCTCGTAGCGGCTTTCATCCGGCGTTTTCAGCGCGTCCTAGATGGCCGTTGGACGCGGACAGTCCTGCTATCCTCGGGTCAGGAAAAAAGGGTGCAAAAGCGTGAGTGTGGCAATCCTTGGAAATGGCGCATTCGGCAGCGCTCTTGCGATTGCGCTTGCCCGGGACGGGCACCTTGTCACCCTCTGGGGGCGCAACGTTACGTCGATAGAGAATATGCACGTGACACGTCGGTCAGGCATGCATCTCTTGGGTTATGACCTTCCAGAAAGCCTGAACGTCACATCAAATCTTTCTACAATTCGTGCACAGACATGTCTGTTCGCCGTACCAATGCAATCGTTGGCGGAGGTTGCCGGCGCCCTTCCATTTGACTTCGATAGTGCTGTTGCATGCTGCAAAGGTATCGACAACAAGACTGGATTAGGACCTGTGCGCACACTCGAACACCTTTATCCTGACAAGAAGTGCGCCATTCTGACGGGCCCCAGTTTTGCGGCAGATATTGCAAGTGGCCTTCCAACGGCACTTGTGCTCGCCAGTCAGAATGAGAGTGCCGCCAAACAACTACAAGACACTCTCGCGCGCCCCCTACTCCGCATTTACCGCTCGACAGACGTAGTTGGCGCTGAATTGGGTGGAGGTCTCAAGAACGTCATTGCTTTGGCTGCCGGAATGACACTGGGTGCCGGACTTGGAGATAGTGCGCGTGCTTCCGTTATTTCGCGCGGTTTCTCCGAAATGGTACGGTATGCGACTGCAAGAGGCGCTGCGCTTGAAACTCTTCAAGGATTGTCCGGACTGGGTGATCTTGTTTTGACCTGTACATCGGAAAAGTCACGAAATTTCATGGCGGGTATTGCTTTTGGCCAAGCACAGGCACCAAGTGCTGGAACAGTAGAAGGTTTGTTAACGGCGCAAGCCGTCGCCCGCGAAGCGACCAAGATGGACCTAGATTTACCACTGATTTCAACAGTTTCAAGCGTTGTTACCGGCCAGCTTGACATATCAAACGCAATCGCGACGCTATTGTCGCGACCCCTCGGGAAGGAGTAGGCAGCTTGGCTTTTTGGCTTTTTAAATCTGAACCTTCGACATGGAGTTGGGACGATCAGGTCGCCAAAGGTGATGCGGGAGAAGAATGGGACGGCGTGCGGAATTACCAAGCGCGGAACTTTATGCGCCAAATGAAATTGGGCGACCGTGGGTTCTTCTATCATTCGCAAAAGGACAAGGAAATCGTCGGCGTCGTCGAGGTTATTGCGGAATCTCATCCAGACAGCACAACCGACGATGAGCGGTGGGACTGCGTCGACATAAAGGCAATTGGCCGGATGCCGTCTCCGGTCACTCTTGCAGACATTAAGGCGGAACCGCGTCTGGCCGAAATGGTTCTTGTAAACAACTCTCGACTATCGGTGCAGCCGGTTGCCGAAACGGCTTGGGCGCTGATCTGCAAAATGGGCAAGTTTAGTGACTAAACGCTACCAAATCGCCCTTGCACCTTGCTCAAAGGCAAAACCACTGAATGATTGACCCAAATGACAAAGACCTGTTGATCCAGCTTTTTGAAGCCGCGGTCGATGCCGCAGATCCCGTGAAGACTCTGCGTGAGCATTTACCCGCGAAGCCAAAGGGTCGTACGGTTGTCATCGGTGCAGGTAAGGGTGCTGCACAAATGGCGTGTGCACTTGAATCGCTTTGGGATGGGCCGCTTGAAGGGGTTGTTGTCACGCGCTACGGCTATGCCTGCGAAACCCAGCGCATCCGCGTGATGGAGGCCGCGCATCCAGTGCCTGACGAAGCCGGGCTAGCTGCAACACAGGCATTAAAGGCAGCCTTGACGAACCTAAGTACAGACGACCTTGTCATTGCTCTTGTCTGTGGTGGAGGGTCCTCGCTCTTGCCCGCTCCACCCGAAGGACTGACACTTGAAGATGAAAAGGCACTGAACCAATCACTCCTGGCGTCGGGCGCACCTATATCGGCGATGAATACGATCCGTAAACAACTCAGCACCGTTAAAGGTGGGCGTCTGGCATTGCGGGCCGCACCGGCACAGGTTGTCAGTCTCATTGTATCCGACGTACCGGGGGATGATCCGGCACAAGTTGCGTCCGGGCCAACTGTGGCAGATGCGGGCAATCGTCAAACAGCTTTGGATGCCATCAAGGCTTACGGCATCACGCTGCCCGACAGCGTTTCGACTTTTCTCGAAACGAGCCCGGACACGACACCAAATGTGACGCAAAACACGTTCTCAAGGAACGAAGTCAAGATCATTGCAAGCGCTGCAAAGTCTTTGGATGCCGCTGCGTACAAGGCCAGTGCGGCTGGGATCACACCGGTTATCCTGTCTGATGCGATCGAAGGGGAAGCGCGCGATATTGGTTTGATGCACGCGGCTATGGCGCGCGAAGTTCGCACCAAGGGCCGTCCGTTTACGCCGCCAGTGGTGATACTTTCCGGCGGTGAGACGACGGTCACGTTGCGCGGCAAGGCCGGGCGTGGCGGGCGCAACACCGAGTTCCTTTTGGCTTGTGCCGGTGGCCTAGAGGGTTTGAATATCACCGCGCTAGCAGCAGACACGGATGGCATTGATGGGTCCGAACCAAATGCAGGGGCCTTCGCCAATGGAACCACATGGGCGCGCTTACGGAAACTCGGCCATGATCCACGTCAAATTCTCTCAGGCCATGATGCCTGGAGTGGGTTTAACGCACTTGGCGACCTTTTCGTTCCTGGCCCCACAGGCACCAACGTGAATGACTTCCGAGCCTTATTGATCCGGTAGGTTTCGTTTTTCGGCGATTGATGGTCTAAGCTTTCAGCCATGGACGATCTTATCATCAAGCCCAAGCAGCCACAAAAACCGGATCCGAAACAGGAAGCGACGGTCAAGCAGGCCAGCCCCCTACCCTCAGCACTGATTTATGAAATCATCCGACGTGAAGGCGAAGAAGAGCTTGAGCGTAGCAGCCGATCCTTGGTTTGGTCAGGGATTGCGGCTGGATTGATGATGAGTTTCTCTGTCCTGGGCGAAGCGATTTTTCGCACCTATCTTCCGGATGTCAGACATGCCTACCTGATTGAAAATATTGGATATAGCTTTGGCTTTCTTCTGGTGATCATGGGTCGCCTTCAACTGTTTACCGAAAATACGATCACAACCGTATTTCCGTTCTTGGCAAGTCCTCAATTATCGATGTTTCTTGCGACCTTAAGGCTTTGGGGCATTGTGCTGTTGGCGAACGTGGTAGGTGCATTTGTCGCCGCGTTGGTGATGCATACAGGCGCAATTTCCGAAGAGTTTCGTCCCGCGATCCAGTCGCTTTCGGAACATGCAACCGGAATGGGCAGCTATGATAGCTTCCTTCGCGGAATTCCAGCAGGGATCCTTGTCGCCGCAATGGTCTGGTCCATGCCACAAGCCAACACGGGGCGCTTCTTTGTGATCCTTGCATTCACTTGGCTTATCGCGGCGGGCGATTTCACACACATTATCGCCGGATCAGTCGAGATGGCATATCTGATAAGCGGAGGTAACCTGAGCGCAGGCACAGCGCTATTCGGGTTTTTCTTTCCGGTGCTCGCAGGCAACATCGTTGGCGGCACAGCCGTCTTTACGATGATTGCCTACGGGCAAGTTGTAGATGATATCAATAGCCCGGACTAACCTTTAGTAGCGATAGTGGTCGGGCTTGAACGGGCCATCCGCACTGACGCCGATGTAGTCGGCCTGTTCGGTATCAAGCTTTGTCAGTTTTGCACCAATTCTGCCAAGGTGAAGTCGCGCAACTTTCTCATCGAGATGCTTTGGAAGAATATGAACCGTGTTGTCGTAGTCCGACCCTTTGGTCCACAGCTCAATCTGAGCCAATACCTGATTGGTAAACGAGGCTGACATGACAAAGGACGGGTGCCCGGTGGCGTTCCCCAAATTGAGCAGTCGACCTTCGGACAGCAGGATGATGCGATTGCCGGACGGCATTTCGATCATATCAACTTGGTCCTTGATCTGCGTCCACTTGTGATTTCGCAGGTTGGCGACCTGAATCTCATTGTCGAAGTGGCCGATGTTGCCGATGATCGCCATATCCTTCATCTCGCGCATATGCTCGATCCGAATGACATCCTTGTTGCCGGTGGTTGTGATAAAGATATCCGCGCTCTCAAGCTCATCCTCAAGCAGCGTGACTTCGAACCCGTCCATCGCGGCCTGAAGCGCGCAGATTGGGTCCACTTCAGTCACTTTGACGCGAGCGCCAGCACCACGAAGTGACGCAGCAGAACCTTTGCCAACGTCACCATATCCGCATACAACGGCAACCTTTCCGGCCATCATGGTGTCTGTTGCGCGTCGAATACCATCGACAAGGCTTTCCTTGCAGCCGTACTTATTGTCGAACTTCGACTTCGTGACACTGTCGTTGACGTTAATGGCGGGGAAGGGCAACTGGCCATCGCGGACCAGCTGATACAACCGATTCACGCCCGTCGTCGTTTCTTCTGACACGCCCTGGATTTGGTCGCGCATTTTGGTGAACCACCCGGGCGACGCTGCCATCCGCTTTCTTATCTGTTCCTTGATGACCGTCTCTTCCTCGGACTGGGGGACAGGAATGATATCTTCACCAGCCTCTGCTCGTGCGCCCAAAAGGACATACAGCGTGGCGTCACCGCCGTCGTCAAGTATCAGGTTCGGTCCGTCATCGAACTGGAAGGAAAGATCAAGATAGTCCCAATGCTCCTTAAGCGATTGGCCTTTGACAGCAAAAACCGGTGTTCCACCCAAGGCGATAGCCGCAGCTGCATGATCCTGAGTTGAGAAAATGTTGCACGACGCCCAACGGACATCTGCGCCCAGCTCAATAAGTGTCTCGATCAAAACTGCCGTCTGGATCGTCATGTGAAGCGAGCCGACAATTCGAGCGCCCTTCAGAGGGTGCTTTCCTGCGTATTCTTCCCGGAGAGCCATGAGCCCCGGCATTTCTGTTTCAGCGATATCAAGTTCTTTCCGGCCAAATTCGGCCAGAGAGATATCTTTCACGACATAGTCCTTGGGCATGACCCGCTCCATAATCGGTTTCGGGTCCAAGTAGCATCGCGTTACCCAAGCAGCAATGTCTGTAGCCCCATGGTTTCGGCTTAACCTGGGATACCTGCTGGAAGCTTAACGTCGCCGGGGTCACGCCAATTCGTTCCCGAAGCCATGATGCAAGACCGCCCATCTGCCCGCGTCATCAAGACCGTCCAGGTACCTTTTTCTTCCGAGTACCAAACTTCAAGAATTGATTTGGGGTTCTGCAAACCGCCACCCGCAAATACTTCACCGTATCGCTTCGACAGGTTTTCAACCAGGTCTTCACGCTCAGCGCAGGCCGTCTGTGCATGACCTGCGTTGGGGAGTGCCAGGGCTAAACACAAAAGCCCGTATTTCAAATACGACATAGGTCTCTCCGTTTTGGCGGCATTCGGGCCGCGTTTAAAAAGACCTCCCTAAGTGATCGACTATTCCGGTTTTTTGTGTCCACAGTCGTTTGTTTCGGACCTTCCGGCTCCGCTCGATAAATGAAAGCGTAGTCCGCAATCGTGTCTGAAGAATGACATAACGTTGTGGCTTCACCCGTGTGTCACACACAATTGCCTAAAGTATTGTCAACTCGAGGTCACTTTGTCCAATTTTTGTGCGGATTGTCCGGCTTGACGCGCGCCGGAGAGGTGTCAAAACACTGGTTATGAATGGGAAAAAGTCTCCGCGTGCATGGCAAAGAATGCTATCCGGTCGGCGCTTGGATCTGCTTGATCCAACACCAATGGATATCGAAATCGAAGATATTGCACATGGACTTGCGTTCGTCGCGCGTTGGAACGGGCAAACCGACGGTGATTTTGCCTATTCTGTGGCAGAGCACTCGCTTCTGGTCGAAGCACTTTTCTCACGCATCGAACCGGCTGCACCCGCAAAATGGCGCCTGGCGGCTTTGCTGCACGATGCCCCCGAGTATGTGATCGGCGATATGATCTCACCCGTCAAAGCCGCCGTCGGAACAGGGTACTCGGATCTGGATGATCGACTTGCTGCTGCTGTGCATCTGCGCTTTGGCTTGCCCGCCGCAGTACCGAAGACGGTCAAGGCAAAGATCAAACGGGCTGACCGAATGTCCGCTTGGCTTGAGGCCACTCAGATTGCCGGGTTTTCCGTTACCGAGGCCAATAGGTTCTTTGGCCGACCCGATCCCTCAATAACCAAAGGACTGTCCATTGTTCTTCGCCCACCAATCGACGTGCGTCGGGCCTTTATCCTCCGCCACGAGGCGCTGTTGGACGGCTTATCGTGATTACAATCTCCAAGGCAAATCAGCTCCATACCTCCAGCATGGCCGAGATCCTGAATGAGATTATCGAGAAGGGCGGGACAACTGCAATCGCCACACCCGTCACAGCCGACGAGATTACATCTTGGATGCAACAGGAACCGTCGCGCAGTGCCTGGCATGTGGCCGAGAAACCGGACGGCGCTGTGCTTGGGTTCCAATGGATCGCGCCCGCCGACTATCTGCCGCAGGACGCAGCCGAAATCGCAACATTTGCACGGATTGGGCATACCGGGCATGGCGTCGGCTCTGCCTTGTTCAAATCGACGGCAAACGCTGCGCGCGCGCTTGGTTATCGCTGGATTAATGCCAACATCCGCACCGACAACGAGGGCGGGATCGCATATTATCAAAGCCGAGGCTTTGAAACCTACGGGTACAAATCAGGCGTTCGAATGGACAATGGTCAGGTCGTCGACAAGGTCCTGAAACGCTTTGACCTGTGACTATTTAGGAGACCGTTTGGCCAGGATCCGTTGCAATGTTCGCCGGTGCATATTCAATCGTCTTGCGGTTTCACTCACGTTTCTATCGCACAACTCATAGACCCGCTGGATGTGTTCCCACCGAACACGATCCGCACTCATGGGGTTTACGGGTGGTGGCGGCATTTCATCATCGTTGGCAAGAAGTGCCGCTGTTACATCATTCGCGTCGGCCGGCTTTGACAAATAATCCGTTGCCCCGATCTTGACTGCAGCTACAGCCGTTGCAATCGCTCCGTAGCCCGTCAACACGACAATGCGACTGTCGCTGCGACGCTCGCGAATGCGTTCGACCACATCCAGCCCGTTTCCGTCTTCCAAACGCAAATCGACAACCGCATATGCCGGGGGCCGCGCCGTGGCGACAGCGGTTCCGCCAGCAACAGAATCCGCTGTTTCAACTGAAAACCCGCGCTTTTCCATAGCCCGCGCCAAACGCTTGAGAAACGGTTCGTCATCATCGACGATCAGCAATGACGGGTCGGGTCCGATTTCGTTCAGAGGGCGTTCACCCATCGTTGTCTCCCATTCCTTCGGGTGGAACCTAGGCCTGTCATCAAGAAGGGTCAAATATTGTGGGTGATCGAGTGCCAGGACATTGTCTTTGCAGACAATCGGTTACATTGCATGAAATCCGCTGCGTGCGGTATGACAAGGGCGAGGAGACTTCGGGCCAACATGGTTGATGCTGGATACGATGCGCGGGAGCACCGCTCGAATTGGGTCCGCCTGCGGACCCTCATTGTGCTGCGGTGGATCGCCATCTTTGGGCAGCTGGCAGCATTGACGGCTGCGCAGCGCCTATTTGACTTGCACCTGAACATTGGCCTCTGTTTTCTCGCGATCGGCGCCTCGATTGTGGCAAACCTTGTCGCAGAGTTCGTATATCCTGAGAACAAGCGGTTGTCAGAGGCTGAAGTGGCCGGGATGCTTACCTTCGACATCGTGCAGCTTAGCTTCCTGCTTGCATTGACAGGCGGTCTCAATAATCCGTTTGCCCTCCTTATCCTTGCGCCAGTCGCTATTTCCGCCATGGCGTTGAAGCCAGTGACGACAGCCTTCATTGCTGGGGCATCTTTGTGTTTGGTGGCGATGCTATCCGTATTCCACGTACCGCTGACCACAAGTGAAGGAATTGTATTCGAAAAGACGGCCATGTTTCTCTATGGCTTCCTTATCTCAATCGCGATCGGGATTGTGTTCCTTGCCGTCTATGCAGGGCGCGTGACGTCCGAAGTACACGCAATGTCCGAAGCCTTGACTGCCACGCAAATGGCCTTGGCGCGTGAACAGAAGCTTACGGATCTAGGCGGGGTCGTTGCAGCGGCAGCGCACGAATTGGGGACACCACTGGCGACCATTAAGCTGGCAAGCGGAGAGCTAATTGAAGAGTTGGACGAAAGGCCGGAACTACGTGAGGACGCGCTATTGATCCGCGAACAGGCAGACCGGTGCAGGGACATTTTGCGATCCATGGGGCAGGCAGGCAAAGATGACCTGCACATGCGCCACGCGCCGGTCGGCGCAGTGATCCGCGAAGCCGCCGAACCCCATGCAGACCGCGGAAAGGAACTGCACTATGACATTGGTGTCAGTACAGGCGATGTTGCCAACCAACCCATCATCGAGCGGCGACCGGAAATCATTCACGGGTTGCGAAACCTTGTGCAGAATGCGGTCGATTTCGCCCGCGGCCATGTCTGGATCGACATACTCTGGAACGATGATCATCTGACGATCCGGATCATCGATGACGGGCCAGGTTTTTCGACAAGCGTGATCAACCGGCTTGGGGATCCGTTTGTGCGGCGGCGGCGCAAGTCAATAGCGCGCCCCGGATATGAAGGCATGGGCTTAGGCCTTTTCATTGCAAAAACCCTTTTGGAACGTTCCGGTGCAGAATTGAGTTTTGCCAATGGGCGCGACCCGTTTGACGCCTTATCGAAGGTGGGTGACCGTGCAGGCGCAATTGTCGAAGCGCGCTGGCGACGCGATATGGTTGCTGCATCATCAACGGCCGGGCGTGCGGCCCTTGGAGAGAACCGTCCTATAGAAGCCTAGCGCATGCGTACGGAATTAACTGATCATTAACTTTCTTACCGGATTCCTCGTTCGTCGTTCTTCGGGGGAATTCGTCAGTGACTGTTCTTGCATCGGTTTTTCTTTACACGCTCGGCGCATTTCTTGTTTTGATACTCGGTCTTCAGTCTCGTGCTTCAGCCCGCGCCTCATCAGCATTGGATTTTTCGGACACCGCACTTGGGTTTCTGATACAAGATCGTCGGATTATAGACGCCAACTTTTCGGGGAAACGCATCCTTAATCGTTCGGACAGGGCAATCTCGGACTTTGATCAACTCCGGCTCTTTTTGACGCGGAATTTTGATGATGCCGATCGGCTTCTGGACTGTGACTGCGAAGGTGGCGATGTTATGGCCCATTCGCGGGATGGGCAGATGCAAGCGATCAAGCACGTAGCTCGGGAAAGCGTTCGGCTGACAGTTCATTATATTGACGGTGACGTGCCAGCTACGGGCGACATCCATACGTTGCGTGCAGTCGAAGCCGAACTTCAAACACTGCGAGCGAATACGGCCGCCGCCCCGTTTCTACTTTGGCGCCAAAACCACACCGGGGAAATCGTATGGGTTAACCAAGCGTATCTGAATGCGGCACAGAAACTTGCCGGCGTTGAAGAAACCACTTGGCCACTACCTACTATCTTTCCTTCCCTGCGGAATCAGACAGCGCCGATGGCCACCGAAACAAGGCGGATCGCGGCGCCCCGCAAACAGGGCGAGCCAGATGCATGGTATGATTGTCATATAAGTTCTGTTGGAAACGACGTCTTGTTCACAGCTGTGCCAGCAGATGAGGCTGTCCGCGCGGAAAACAGACGACGAGAATTCACACAGACTCTAACAAAAACCTTTGCCGAGTTGGCAATTGGCCTAGCGATCTTTGACCGGTCTCGGCGTCTTGTCCTTTTCAACCCAGCGCTCCTGGACCTGACAAACCTGCCAACCGACTTTCTGACCTCCCGGCCAAGCCTGATCGGCTTTCTTGACCAGCTACGTGAGAACCGCGTGATGCCGGAACCAAGAGACTATCGAAGCTGGCGAACCTCAATCGCAGAATTGGAAGCCGCTGCCGTCGACGGAACTTACAGCGAAACGTGGTCGCTTCCGGACGGTCAGACTTATCATGTAACCGGCCGCCCGCATCCAGACGGTGCCGTGGCACTTCTCTTCGAGGACATAAGCGCCGAGATGTCACTGACCCGCCATTTCAGAAGCGAGCTTGAACAGTTCCAAGCGGTTATCGATGTAATTGATGACGCCGTCGCCGTGTTCACACCAGCAGGCGAGGTTGCCATTATGAACCAAGCCTACCGCGATCTTTGGCAAATCAACGACGATGACTTCATGGTTGGGGACCTGGCCGAGGCCACGCGACGGTGGCATGACATGACGGCGCCAACGCCGGTGTGGGGTGATTTTCGAGACTTTGCACAAACTGACCAGGAGCGCGAGGAGTGGTGCGCAAATGTTGCGCTTCGTGATGGCCGCCAATTGGCGTGTCGCTTCAAACCAAGGCGAGGAGGAGCAACAATGGCCATCTTCCATGTCGAGAAAGTCGAGTCCGGCGCGAAGCTGCAAACAGCTGTTTGATCCAACCTTGCGGCGGCGGAATACAATCGGCAGAGTGCCGGAACCATGGCCAGCGCCCCAATACTTGTCGTCCACTCAGAAGAGGAAATGAACGCCGCAGCGCGACGTCTCGCGCCGCTTTTGACTCCTGGCCGACCCCTTTTGTTGACGGGTCCGATTGGGGCCGGAAAATCGCATCTGGCGCGCGGGCTTATCCAAGCCATGCTTGGCCGCAACGAAGACGTGCCCTCGCCTACCTACACAATCGTTCAAACCTATATCGCGAAAGATTTCGAAATCTGGCATGCCGACCTTTATCGAATTTCGGATAGTTCCGAAATCATAGAGCTCGGTCTGGACGAAGCGCTCGCTGAAGCGGCCGTCATCATCGAGTGGCCTGATCGCTTGCCAAGGGAGCTCGTCCCATCCTCTGCAATCCACATCGAAATCCAACCTATTGGCGATACACGCGAAGTCCGTGTCAGCGGGCAAGTGATCGCGGATATCTTACAAGTCTTGGGCGCCGATGTCTGACCGCGACGCCGAAATCCAGTCTTTTCTAACCGCAAATGGCTGGGGAGGATCCGAAAACAGCCCCGTTGCCGCCGACATGTCAACGCGGAAGTACTTTCGTTTGAATCGAGGTTCGGAAACAGCAATCTTGATGGATGCTGAAACGTCGATGAAATCCTTCCAAAACATGACGCTTTGGCTGGCAAAAGCGGGACTCACTGTTCCAAGAATTTTGGCAGGCAGAGCGGACCGCGGATTGTTGCTGCTGGAGGATTTTGGCGAGACGTCCGTAAAGGATGCTCTAAGCCATTCCGCACCACTTTCGGACGAAGTCTTCGGCGACTGTGTGGACCTTTTGCTGCGCATACGGTCTGCTGAACCTCCCGAGCTTCCAAACCCCACTGCATCGGATCTGGCCGCTTGGACAACGTTGGCCGACGAACATTTGCCAGGCATCAACAAAGCGGCGCTTGCAGTCTTTCGTCTGCGCCTGACCGAAATTCTTGACGGTGTCTTCAAAGCGCCAGTAACAGTGTCATTAAGAGACTTTCACTCCGAAAACATGATGTGGTTGCCTGACCGGAAGGGTTTCAAACGGTTGGGGTTGTTGGATTATCAAGATGCGTTCCTGACGCATCCCGCGTACGATCTGATGTCCCTTCTGACGGACGCGCGCACATGGGTATCGAAAGAACGTCGTCTCGCGGTCCTGGCTCAATACATCGAAAAGTCCGGCGACAGTGTTGATGCGTTTGAACTCGCCTTTGCCGGTCTTTCGGCCCAGCGCAACCTGCGTATCATGGGGATATTCGCCCGCTCGGGAAAACATATGACCTATCTGCCAAACACATATCGTTACTTCATCGAAGCATTGGAGCATCCCGCTTTTGACGCTGTCAAAGGCGACACAATCCGCGCTATTCCCGAGCCAGCATGAAGCCGACGTCAGCCATGATTTTTGCCGCCGGCTTAGGTACGCGGATGGGTGCCCTAACAGCGTCTACACCTAAGCCGATGCTGTCGTTCAATGGCCGTCACTTAATCGACTACTGCCTCGACTTTCTCCAAAACGCCGGTATCACTAAAATTGTAGCGAACACACATTACCTTCCTGAGGAGCTCGAAGCACATCTGAGCAACAAAGGTGTGATCACAAGCCGAGAAGATGTATTGCTTGAGACAGGCGGCGGGCTGAAAGCTGCATTACCGTTACTTGGTGACGGGCCTGTGATCACAATAAACCCGGATGTCCTCTGGCATGGCCCCAACCCTGTTACGGCTATTTTGGAAGCATGGCGACCTGACATGACAGCTCTGTTAATGGTTTGTGAAGCAGGGCACGAGGAAAGCGATTTTCGTCTCTATGAAGGGGAACTGCAGCGAAACGGGCCTTTTCGTTACACGGGACTGCAGGTGATCCGACCTGAAGGGCTCTCGGACATAGAACAGCAGGTATTTTCGCTCAATCGGTTTTGGGATCGCATTTTGTCCAGGGGCGCTCTGCATGGCAGCGTCTACAAGGGCAATTGGCAGGACGTGGGGACCGAGGCCGACTTCCATGCCGCCAACGCGCGGTACAGCTCATGAGCATCGTACCTGGGGATCCTTCAAACGCTATTTTTGGCGTCCCGCCGGGCGCAGATTTTGTGGCCTGTCTGACTGAACATCTCGACAGCCTTCAAGACAGCATGGCACCAGAAAGCGCCGCAAGAATCCAGGTTCTGGTACCAACACGCCGCATGCAACGCCGCCTTAAGTCCGTAATGGAAGGTTACGGAAACCTCATTCTGCCAAAAATTGGGCTTGTCAGCGATGTGACGCACTTGCTTCACACGCCTGTTTCGCCAAAACCCGTTTCGCAGCTGCGCCGGGTGCTCGACCTTAAACAGGTTGTTGCGAAGCTTGCCGAACTCGATCCGCGCCTTTCACGATCGGATGTCATCGATCTGACCTTCAGCCTCACCAAACTGTTGGACGAAATGGAAGGGGAATGCGTCGCATTCGAGGCACTTGAACAACTGGAAACAGGCGACCAGTCCGGACATTGGGAACAAAGCCTGACGTTCCTGCGAACCATTCGCGCATATGTGGAGGCGCTGGCAGACCAACCATCGGGAACGGAAGCCCAACACAGATTGAATGTAACCGCGCTTTGTAACGAATGGTCGGATGCACCGTTGAAGACGCCTGTTATCTTGGCAGGCTCTACAGGGTCTCGGGCGACGACACGTTTGCTTATGGAAGCCGTCGCCAAGTTACCAAATGGCCAAATCGTCTTGCCCGGGTTTGATTTCGAGATGCCAAACGAACTTTGGGACCGCTTAACCACCTCGGATGCAGGCGAAGACCATCCGCAGTATCGGTTTGCGACATTCCTGCATTCCCTTTCGGTGACACCTTCGAACGTTAAACGCATTGGTCAGGCACCGGATCCGGCGCGAACGAAGCTTGTGTCAATTGCCTTAAGGCCTGCGCCGATTACTGACCAATGGTTGCGCGACGGCCCGCTTCTTGGGGACTTGCAAGCTATCACAAGCGGTCTATCATTGATCGAAGCCAGGGAGCCGAAGGAAGAAGCACTGGCGATCGCAACCGCGATGCGCGTTACAATGAACGATGGCGAGACCGTCGCGCTGGTAACGCCTGATGCAACGCTTGCCCGGCGTGTAACCGCAGAACTCAAGAGATGGCGCATTTCTCCGGACGAAAGTGGTGGTGTGCCACTTAGTTTGACGCCGACAGGTCGCTTCCTACGGCAAACAGCCATTGTAGCCGGCGGAACGTGTGATCCGGTTTCAATCATCGCACTCTTGAAGCACCCCTTCACATTCGCCGGCGAGAACCGCGGAGCATACATGCGGCAAGTTCAGGAGTTTGAGCTTTTCTTGCGCAAGACCGGCTCAATCAAAGTGGATGAGAGATGCTTGCGTCAGTTCGCCGCGCAGAGTGCCGACGCAGGAGATTGGATAGATTGGCTGAAGGACGCGCTCGCACAGACAGAAATGCCACGGAAAGAAAGCTTGCAAGACGCATTTGATCGTCACACCGCAGTCTACACGGCTTTCGCAGGCGCAAGCGCGGACCATTTATTTAACGGCGATGCGGGTGAAAAGGTTTTGGCCCTTCTGCAATTATTCAGAGAGGCCACGACCGAGCCAAGCACCCTTCCCTTCGGCGAGTATGTGCAGCTGCTTGAGCGCTTCTTAATGTCTGACAGCGCCAGAATGCAGCTCGGCGTCTTTTCAAACGTTATGATCTGGGGGACATTGGAAGCGCGGGCACAAGGTGCGAATACTGTGATCCTTGCAGGGCTCAACGAAGGCGTTTGGCCCGAGCAACCGGTCGCGGATTCATGGTTAAACCGAGATATGCGTCGACAAGTTGGGCTTCTACTTCCCGAACGACAGATCGGCCTAGCAGCTCATGACTTTCAGCAAGCCATTGGCGCTCAGACTGTGATCTTGTCCCGCTCGATGCGGACCGACGGGTCTGAAACAGTGCCCTCCCGGTGGCTAAGCCGGCTGACCAACCTTCTAACAGGTTTAAAGGAGAACAACGGCCCAGCTGCTTTGGAAGGGATGTCTGGGCGGGGACACCAATTCCTGAGTTACGCGCGCAACTTGGACAGACCTGCCAAGGGCCCGACACCGGCGACGCGCCCTGCCCCGGCACCACCGGTTCACATGCGCCCCCGTGACTTTGCGGTGACTGAGATCAAACGCTTGATTCAGGATCCTTATGCGGTCTACGCCCGTCGCGTCCTTAGGCTTCGACCTCTTGACCCTTTGGTGCCAGAAATGAACGCCCGCCTAAAAGGGATCGTATTCCACGAAGTACTAGAGCATCTGTTTCACCCAAGCGCTGTATTCGAAGACTTGCCGTCAACACGTAAACGCTTGGTGGATATCGCTTCGCGCGCACTGGCGGACCGTGTCCCGGACGCCACCACCCGCGCAGTTTGGTTGGGTCAGCTCAAGAACAATGCCGAATGGTTTCACCGCGAAGAAGTGAAGCGACGCGATATAGCCAATCCCCTCGCGACCGAAGCAAAAGGTACTTATTCCGTTCCCGATACCGAGTTTGCATTACGCGGAACAGCCGACCGCATAGATCGTTTTCCTGACGGAGGATTGGTTATCTATGACTATAAGTCCGGCACACCGCCGACGCGGATCGAAATTACCCGCTTCGATCGCCAGTTGTTGTTGGAAGCCGTTATGGCGGAAAGCGGTGCGTTTGAGGCGGTGCCCGCCGCGACCGTAGCATATGTCAGCCACATTGGTGTCGGTCGAAGCCCAAGTGAACGGATTACTATGCTTACGGGCGAAGACGAAACCGTCACTATTGCTGGGCAAATTGCCCGTCTTCTGCGTTCGTTTCTAAAAGAAGACCATGGCTTCATGTCGCGCCGCGCTATGGAGACATCCCGCTTTTCAGGTGATTATGACCATCTTGCACGATTTGGCGAATGGGATCCGTCGAATGCTGCGTGCATCCAGCGTGTCGGCCAATGAACGAAGCAAGCAAAGCGCAAATCAACGCCGCAAACCCAACCGTCTCAACTTGGCTTACGGCAAATGCCGGATCGGGGAAAACACGGGTACTGACGGATCGCGTCGCCCGCCTTTTGCTGAACGACGTTCGGCCCGAAAGCATTCTGTGCCTGACCTACACAAAGGCCGCAGCCAGTGAGATGCAGAATCGCCTGTTCAAGACGCTTGGTGCTTGGGCAATGCTGCCAGAGAAAGACCTCCGAACTGCACTGGAAGCACTTGGAGAGATACCGCAAGGCGATCTTGGAAGAGCAAGAACCTTGTTCGCCAGCGCTATTGAGGCGCCTGGCGGTCTAAAGATTCAAACAATTCATTCCTTCTGTTCGAAAATTCTCCGCCAGTTTCCGTTGGAAGCTGGGGTAAACCCACAATTCAAGGAAATGGATGACATTACTCGGACTGATTTGGTGCGGAGCGTTTTGGATGATATCGCTCAAGCAACTCCAGATGTACTTGAGAATATTCACACCATCTATAGTGGACAAAACCTAAACGATCTTGCCAGGGACGTGGCCACGAACGCCCCTTACTTCGATCTCAATGGTGAACGTACGACAGTATTCACGGCATTTGGGTTGAAGCCTTCGGACAGCATTGCAGAACTTGTGCAAACTGCGGTTTCAAAATCAGACATCCAATTCTTGAAGTCACTGATACCAACGTTTCGCACGCTTGGTTCTTCGACAGATCAGAATCTGTCGGAGATGTTGGAACAGCTTGAGGAGGGACCCACCCTATACAACCTACGGCTCCTCGAAGACTGCTTGTTGACGAAAGAGAAAACCAACCCGCCTTTCACCGTTAAGATGACTCCACCGACCAAGAAAGTGAAAGACGACGCAACTTTTGCACCTCTTTTTCCGCAATTCCTGGCGATTGCCGAACGGGTCGAGGCGGCCCGACATCGTCGGATCGCGTTGGAAGCCGCCGAGCACGCCATTACACTTCAAGAGTTCGCGCAGTCCTTTTTACCGCGCTACGAACGCGCAAAAGCGACGAGCGGCACGTTGGATTTTGACGATCTCATCCGGAAAACCAAAGCATTGCTCACCAGCCAAAGTCTTTCATGGGTCCTCTACCGACTTGATTCGCGAATAGACCATATCCTTGTTGACGAAGCGCAGGATACCAGCCCAGACCAATGGGATATCATTGGTGCTCTTGCCGAGGAGCTTGCGGCAGGGGAAACGGACAAACAGCGGACTTTGTTCGTGGTTGGTGACAAAAAACAGTCGATCTACAGCTTTCAGGGCGCCGACGCGGCCGGATTTGATGCAAGGGAAGAAGGTTTCCGCAAGCAGTTGGAAAGCGGGCCGGGCCTTGCAAAAGGCAGTCTTCTTTATTCGTTTCGGTCGTCGCCTGCTATCTTATCGGTAGTGGATGCTGCATTCGCGCAACCGAACAGTTCAGATGATATACGCGGTCACCTTGCGTTTCACGACGTCATGCCTGGCCGGGTCGATCTGTGGCCCTTGGTCCCCGCGGCCGAAAAAGCGGACGGACTGCCCTGGTACGATGCATCGCTTCGTGTGGTCGACACCGACACGTCACATAAACTGGCTGAAGCTGTAGCCGATCACGCCTTCGACCTGATCAAAAAAGGCTCTATTCAAGACAAAAATGGAAACTGGCGGCGTATCTCAGCGGGTGACATCATGATCCTGGTACAACGCCGCAGCGCGCTTTTTGACAAGATTATTGCCGTCTGCAAGTCAAAAGAAATCCCGATTGCCGGAGCCGACAGACTAAGGGTCGGGTCCGAATTGGCCGTTCGAGACGTCCTTGCCTTGCTGTCGTTTTTGGCGTTGCCTGAGGACGATCTTTCACTTGCGGCCGCACTTAGGTCACCACTTTTCGGTTGGAGTGAGGGGGATCTCTTCGACCTTGCTGCAAACCGCCCATCCGGCCACTACCTCTGGCAAACATTGCGGGGCATGACTGCTGCACACCCAAAAACTGTCGAGGCGCTGACGCAGCTGAGGGATCGCGTCGACTTTGACCGGCCGTATGAGTTGATCCACACGCTTTTGACGACGTTTCACGGGCGTCAAAAGTTGCTGCAACGTTTGGGCCCAGAGGCCGAAGATGGTATCGACGAACTCATGAACCAGGCGCTTGGCTATGAAGCCACGGCGGTGCCAACTTTGACCGGATTTCTTGCCCGTACACGCGCGGCGGAAGTTGATGTGAAGCGCGAAATGGAGGCCGGTGGAGACCTTTTGCGCGTAATGACTGTTCATGGCGCGAAAGGGCTTGAAAGCCCAATTGTTATCTTGCCTGACACCGTGCAGGCGCCGAATTCAACACGTCAAAGGATCATTCGTGGACCCGGCGACGTCCCAATTCTAACCTCTGGAAAAGAAAAAAGTACACCGGAGATGCGCGCTTCCTATGAAGCACTAAAAGCAGCAGAAACGGCCGAGCGTGACCGCTTGCTTTATGTCGCCATGACCCGCGCCGAAAAGTGGCTTATCGTCTGCGGTGCAGAATCCGCTCATCAGGGATCCAGCCGCATTAATTGGTATCAGAAGGTACAAAATGCGATGGATCAGTTTCCAACCGTTCCCCTCGTGACGGCATTTGGTGAAGGCGTGCGCTATAAGATCAGTGATTGGAAGGACAGTGTTGAAGCTGGGTCGCAACCAGCCGAACCGGCCCCAGGCATTCCTGATCTTGGTCCTGCCAATCACATTGCACCGGTTTTTCCTAAGAGCCCTTCGGAGCTTGGCGGTGAAAAGGTCATAGACTCAGATGGAAGTCTGCAATCGGGGGGGGCGCTGAAAGGGCGGCGCATGCACCGTCTTTTGGAGCATCTTCCCCGGTCCAAGGACCCACAAGCGCTTGCTGTTTCGCTTTTGACTGTCGGCCCAGATGCTGCGACGACCGAAGAAACTCTTTCGCTTCTGGCCGAGGCCGAGGCAATCATTGGAAAGAACCCGGAACTCTTCGGACCGGATAGCTTGGCCGAGGTTGATATTGCCGGATTTTCTCGAACGCTTGATGAACGTGTTGCGGGCACAGTCGATCGCCTGGTGGTGCAAAGTGAAAGAGTGTTGGTTGTCGACTTCAAGACCAACGCGGTCGTTCCGGAAATTGCGACGGATACACCAGAAGCCATTCTGCGACAGATGGGTGCGTATCTGGAGGTGATCGAAGCCATCTATCCAAATCGGCTTGTTGAAGTAGCCGTTCTTTGGACCGCAACCGGCACACTTATGCCGCTTGGACACGGGATCGTGAGGGACGCCCTGTCCCGAGCTACTACATCTTGACCTTATAAAGCCGTGTTCATACCTTCAATGCTCATCTAAGGGGATTCTCACATGGCCACAGTTGCAGTCACAGACGACACATTCGACACTGAAGTCCGCCAATCGGACGTCCCAGTGGTCGTAGACTTCTGGGCAGAATGGTGCGGACCGTGCAAACAGATTGGCCCAGCGCTTGAAGAACTCAGCGCCGAGTACGCCGGTAAAGTGAAGATTGCTAAGGTCAATGTCGACGACAACCCAAACTCGCCCGCTCAGCTTGGCGTTCGCGGCATCCCTGCGCTTTTCCTGTTCAAAGACGGAGAGATCGTCTCTAACAAAACGGGCGCTGCGCCGAAAGCAATGCTGAAAGGCTGGATTGACGAAGCGCTATAACCTGACCGGACAATCGTCCAGGATAGAAACGCCCCGGCTGACCTTGTGTCACCGGGGCGTTTGCTTGCAGTTCAGCAGAACGCTGCGCATATAACCCAGACGGAGGTATTGAATATGGCTGACGCATTTCCGGGGTGGCACGGCACAACAATCATCGGTGTCCGGAAAGACCAAAAAGTGGTTATCGCTGGCGACGGGCAAGTCAGCCTGGGGCAGACCGTCATCAAAGGAACTGCGCGCAAGGTCCGCAGGCTATCACCAGGTGGGCACGACATTATTGCGGGTTTTGCTGGCTCTACAGCGGACGCTTTCACGCTATTGGAGCGACTTGAAGCAAAGCTGGAAAGCACGCCCGGCCAGTTACAACGTGCCTGTGTAGAACTTGCCAAAGATTGGCGCACTGACAAGTACCTTCAAAAACTGGAAGCCATGTTGATCGTGACTGACGGCAATGGGCTTTACGTTGTGACAGGGGCAGGGGACGTACTGGAACCGGAACACGATGTAACAGCAATCGGATCTGGTGGAAATTACGCACTTGCTGCAGGACGCGCCATGATGGACAGCAAGATGGGTGCAGAAGATATCGCTCGGAAGGCGATGGCCATCGCGGCTGATATTTGTGTTTACACAAATGGAAATCTAACTGTGGAAAGCCTGGGCGCATAAGCCGTGATCAATACGGACGATATTCGTGCTGCGGTCGGCTCGGGTCTTTTGACAGAAGTGCAAGCGGCATCTTTAACAGCGCTTGCCCATAGTCGAAGCGGCGCGCGTGAAGGGCTTGAACCCGGAGATGAGCCTTTCGAACTGTTCCGCGGGTTCAACGAAGTCTTCATAATGGTAGGCCTTGTGATCCTTGCAGCCGGCTGGATCGGCGTTGTCGGTTGGTCGGTATATGATCAACTTGCAACTTGGCGCAGCACTTCAATTTTTTACGCCGCACTGTCGGCAGTTCTAATCTGGTCTTTAGCCGAGTACTTCGTTCGACGGCGTCGCATGGTTGGTCCTGCAATACTTTTGTCGCTCATGTTTGCAGGAAATGCGGCCTTCGGCCTGACGCAGCAGTTCGCTCAGGTGTTCATGCTCGCACAAGAGGACTATTCTTCATTGATTTTGCCAGGAATTCTGACTGTGGGTGCCGTCTGTGTATTTTGGCTGCGATTCAAAGTTCCATTTGCGATGGCCTTGGTGGCACTTGGGTTGTTCGGGACCGCACTTCTGGTGGCCGCAACACGATCCGGCACACCGCAGGACATCACCGACATCTTCGTCTTTTCAGCCGAGTCCAGTTTTGCGTGGATAACACTGGCTTTGGGAAGCCTGACCTTTTGCGTTGCGATGATCTTCGATGGATCTGATCCTCACCGTGTCACGCGCCGTTCGGCCCAAGGATTTTGGTTACATCTGGTAGCGGCACCAATGGTCATCAATACGGTCGCTCTTTCGATCCTGTCCAATGAAACGAACACAGCATATCTTTCCATACTCGCAGCCATGGCAGTGTTTGCGATTATCGCCATAATCATAGACCGGCGAAGCTTTCTGCTGGCCGCGATCGCCTACGTCGTATCGGTGCTTCTGACGCTGAATCCTGCGCTGGAAAACTCAAGCGGTGCGGGCATCATTCTTGGCCTTGGCGCTTTCCTCCTTGTGCTGGGCGCGTTTTGGGCGCGTATCCGAACCACCATTCTCAACACTCTTCCGCTTGGGGGTTTTCGCGCTTATCTCCCTCCTGCGCACTAATCGGGACGTATCATGTCTGACTTTACACCTCGCGAAATTGTCTCTGAGCTTGATCGGTTCATTGTTGGTCAAAAGGATGCAAAGCGCGCCGTTGCCGTCGCACTGCGAAATCGCTGGCGGCGCAAGCAGCTTGCGGACGATTTACGTGACGAGGTTTACCCCAAGAACATTCTGATGATTGGACCCACCGGGGTCGGAAAGACCGAGATCTCGCGTCGATTGGCCAAGTTGGCAAAAGCACCGTTTCTGAAAGTTGAGGCGACGAAGTTCACAGAAGTTGGCTATGTCGGCCGGGATGTCGAACAGATTGTCCGCGACCTTGTTGAAGCTGGTATCACCATGACGCGCGACCTAATGCGCGAAGATGTAAAAACGAAGGCTCAACGCGCCGCCGAAGACAGAGTGCTGGCCGCCATTGCCGGCGAAAACGCCCGAGAGCAAACACGCGCAATGTTCCGAGACAAACTAAAGCGTGG
>JBCCCA010000001.1:0-43773 GCA_039033735.1 Pseudomonadota bacterium | reverse complement strand
TCCAATCGCGCGCCGCGCAGCGCAGCCTCGGCGGAGGGTGCGCGCATCGGTGTCGGCCCCATGGCCCCAAAGGCCACGCGGGCCGAGGTGATCTGACCACCGGACTGATCCAGGGCGACGGCCACGGACATCACCGAAATCCCCTTAGGCTTAGTCCGGCTGACTTTGCGGTACTTCAAACTATCAGACGCGACCTTTGGAACACGCAGGCTTTGCACGGCCCCACGCGCCATGTCGCGTCCGCGCAGAAAGGACTCGACGTCCTGGGTGCGCCCATCAGACCAGACAATATCGGCCCCTAGAGCCAACAGGGCGACGGTGAAATCCCCATACGGGTGCGGCGCAAAAAGATTGCCCCCCACACTTGCCATGTTGCGCAAGGCGGGTCCCCCGATTGAGCGAGCAACCGGATGCAAGGCCGCAAGGTCTGCATTGGCGATGATGTGCGCCATGCTGACACCTGCGCCGATATGCCAGTGGTGTGCGTCAGACGACACCGCACGCAAGGCGGGATCGGTCACATGGACAAGGTTGGGCACCTCTTGCGGCGCGTCATTGACCTGCCGCATCAAAAGCGTGCCACCGCCAAGGATCGCGCCATCGGCATGCGCGGCTTCGGCCAGCGTTGGTACAGTCAGAACACGGGTCATTCGCTCTCCAGTTCTAGCGTCGCCCGGATCGCATCGAAGCCGGATTGATATACGTTTTCGCCCACCAAGGCTGTCAATTCATCGCGGCGGTCGGGCGGCGGGTCGAAGCGGCTTTCCCACTCCCAGAACGTCCAGTTCTGATCCGTGACGGGCGTCAGGCGCACGTGGGCCACATAGTTGAACAGCGGCAAGGGCGTGTCGTGCAGGCAGTAGCTGAATGCGGTTTCCAGATCGCTCAGTGTCAACAAACGTTCCCGCAATTTCGAACCGTCCTGCAGCTCGAAACTGCGCACGCAGCCCACTTTATCGGATGGATACCCACGCTCGACTGCGGAACGCGCGATCAGCGGGTGCCAGCGGTCATGCCCGTTGAAGTCGCGCAAGATGTCCCAGACCACCTCGATGGGCGCTTCCAGAATGGTGCTGCGATAGACCTTGACCACTGCGCTGCGCCCCTACCCGCCGAAATGCCGCTTCAATGCATCGAACCCGCCCTGAAACACGTCACCGCCAATATTGGCGATCCATTCGGATTCGATATCCGGATCGACCGAGAACTCCGCCGACCATTCCGCGAAGCAGCGCGCACCATCGGTGACAGGCGTCAGCCGAAGCGTGGCGATGTAGTCTTCGACCGGCATCGGACTGTCGAGGATCGCGTAGGTGGTGAACATGTCGTAATCGCTTAGCCCCAAAAGCTGTTCGCGGATGTTGTTGCCATTCTGCAGGTTGAAATTGCGAATACAGCCGACCTGATCTGCGGGCAGTGCGTCCTCGATCCGGCTGTCGCGGATCCTCGGGTGCCATTTGGGCAACCCGTTGAAATCGCGGATGCGATCCCACACGCGATCGGCCGGGGCATTGATCACCGTCGAGACGAACACACGCGCCATTATGACTTGTCCTTGTCGCTGTCTTTGGCTTTTGCTGCCTTCTTGGCGGCTTCCGCGCGTTGGATTTCCGAATTGGCGCGCGTCATGTCCGAGGCCGAGCGAAAGATGTCGGACTTCGCGACGTTGGACCCGTCTATGCCGATATCCTTCATCAGACTGTCGACCATCGGAGCCTGGACGCGATAGCGCAGGGCCGAATTCATGACTTCGTCCGTGGGGCTTGTGCCGCCACCTGAACCACCGCCCGAGCCTCCGTCACCCCCGTTGGCCCAGTCGAGCCCTTGGGTGCCAGCCCCACCAAGCTGCATAATCTTGATATCGCTTACATTCTCCAGCGGCTTGGCAGAAGCGGCGATGATGCCTTCGACATGCTCCAGCATTTTACGTTTAAAGAGGCTGTGACGGCTTTCATCCGACAGCACATTCTCGGCTTCGTTTATCAACCGCGCCGCTTCCGCTTCGACAGCCGCGCGCACCTTGTCGCCCTCGGCAATCAGACGCATCCGTTCGGCATCTGTTGACGCAGCAATGGTTTCCAACGTCTTGGCGCGATTGGCACTTTCGGTTTCGGCCAGCGTCTTGGCCTTTTCGGCCGCTTCCAGGGCACGTGCCTTGGCATTTTCGGCCTCGACGGCTGCGGCACTTTCATCAAGCGATTTCTGGTAAAGCGCGATGGCCTTGTCCATCGCGGCTTGCTCGACCGTCTTTTCGCGCTCGATTTCCAGACGACGACGTTCGGTTTGGTGACCGATGCGCGCATCGTCCAATCCGCGTTCTGACGCGATCTTGGCGCGCTCGACCTCTTCCTGACTGGCGATCTCGGCTTCGCGCAAAGCCTGAACACGGCCGATCTCCAACTGCTCGAGCACCTTCTTGCGCTCCAGCTTCCTGGCATCCAGTTCCTGCTCGGCGCCGATCCGTTCGGCATCGACGGCCTTTTCCTTGGACACCCGGGCTGCTTCGACGGCCTCGTCCGCTGCGATCTGGGCCGCGTCCATGGCCTTGTTGCGTTCGATTTCGAGAGCGCGGATCTTTTGATCGCGGGCAATCTTTTCGGCGGTTGTTTCCGCCTCCTTTTCGATACGCTGCTGTTCGACCAGACGGCGCGACGAAATCTCGGCGGCCTCGACGGCCTCCTGCTTTTCGATCTCGCGCGACCGCAGTTCCGCCTCTTTGGCAATCTCAAGGGCACGCGTGCGTTTTTCTTCCTCGATCCGCGCGTGACTAACCTCTTCACTGGCGCTCACATTGGCCACATCAATCGCGCGATTTCGGGAAATCTCTCGCTCGCGCATATCCTGCTCATAAGCAATGCGTTCGGCGGCCAGCTTCTTCTCCTTGGCGATGCGGGCCGCTTCCAATGCTTCGGCTTTCGCGATCTCGGCTGCTTCGACGGCGGCCGCGCGTTCTACGTCACGCGCCGAGGTCTTCTCATTACTTTCGATCTGACGCAGGGAAGTCGCAGCTTCCTGTGCAATCCGTTGAGCCTCGACGGCCTCTTTCGACGCAATCTCGGCGGCCTCAACGGCCTGGTTCCGCGTTATCTCAAGTTCGCGCACCCTCTGTTCCTGCGCAATGCGGTCCTTCGACGTCTCCTCGCTCGCAACGATCTGCTGTGCGTCCAATTCGCGCTGTCGCAAGATCTCACGGGCGCGGGTGTCCTGCTCGGCTGCGATACGCTCGACCGACAGTGCCTTTTCGCGCGCAATCCGGGCGGCTTCAGTTGCCTGATCCGACGCGATTTGCGCTTCTTCCAGCGCCTTTTGCCGCTCGATCTCAAGTTCCCGCGTGGCCTTGTCCGATGCAATCCGCTCGGCATTGACGCCGCGTTCTTGCGCAATACGCAACTTTTCGGCCGCTTCCTGCGCTGCTATCGTCGCCTGATCCACAGCCAGGTTACGCGCGATTTCCTGTTCGCGTGTGTTCAGCTCAAGTGAGATGCGCGCTTCGGTCACTTCGCGTTCTTGGGCGATGCGAGCCTTTTCGATCACTTCCTTGGCCGAAATGCCGGCCTCGTCCACGATACGTTGGCGTTCGATCTCTTTGGATTGGGTCTCGCGATCTTTGTCGATCCGCGCCTCTTGCAACGCCTTTTCCTGAGCGATACGGGCCTTTTCAACCGCTTCGTTGGCGGCAATTTCCGCCGATTGCGTATCCTTTTCGGTCTTGATGCGCGTTTCCGCGAGGCTTTTCTCCTGCCCGATGCGGGCTTTCTCCACCGCTTCCCGCGTTGAGATTTCAGCTTCATCAATGACGCGCTGGCGCTCGATTTCCTGCTGTCGGATTTTGCGTTCCGAGGCAATGCGGGCTTCGGCGATCCGCTCTTCATTGGTAATGCGTGCGGTTTCAATTGCTTCGCGGTTGATCAGCGTCGCCTCTTCGCCGTCCTTTTCACGCTCAGAGCGCTCGCGGGCCAGTTCAGCACGTTGCTGTGCGCGGCGGAATTCGACGTCGCGTTCCTGCTCAAGGCGCGCTTCTTCCGAGGCACGCTCGATGGCAAGGGTTTGCTTTTCGGCTTCGAGGTTGCGCGTGCGGATCTGAATGATCGCGTCTTGCTCGATGTCGTTACGCATCTTGCGGCGTGCCTCGACCTGTTCGATGACAGAGGTCAAGCCGATGGCGTCAAAGCGGTTGGACGGATTGAAGAACTGGATGTCCGTCTGATCGATGTCGGTAATGGCGACAGATTCCAGTTCCAGCCCGTTCTTATCAAGACCTTCCTGCGCAATCTGAAGCACACGATCCGTGACTTCGGAACGCTTGGTATGCAGTTCTTCCAGCGTCATCTCGGCCGCAACCGTTCGCAGGGCCGAGATGAATTTACCCGATAGAAGACTGTTCAGACGTTCAGGTTCCAAAGTCCGCCGCCCCATCGACGAGGCCGCGAGGCTGACCGCCTCTTTGGTGCCGCGGACGCGGACATAGAACTCTGCATTCACATCGACCCGCAGATTGTCCGCGGTGATCAGCGCCTCCTCCCTGACCCGCTCGATGGCCAAATCAAGCGAGTTCATGTTGACCGGAGTGATGTCATGAATGATGGGCCACACGAAAGCACCGCCGTCGATCACAACACGTTCCCCAAGGAAACCGGTTCGTACGAACGCGACTTCCTTAGTCGAACGGCGATACAGCCAGTGCATCACCCAGTACGTGATGAAAATCACAATGACTGCGAGGATCAGCCACAAGATTAGTTGTCCGATGATTTGACCAGTCATGAATGCCTCCCTTAACGCCCAATCTTCTTGAACTGTGCCGTCTGTTCGCGCAGTGCGATTTCTGTCGGCAGTCGTTCCATCGACGAAGCGCCATAAAACCCATGGCAATTTTTGGTATTCTTAAGAACATATTCCGCGTCTTCGGGCATGGCGACGGGCCCTCCGTGAACCAGAACGATCGCGTCCGGATTGACCTCAAGCGCTGCGCCGGCCCACGCATCCGTCAAAGCCGGCGCCTGTTCCAACGTGCAGCCCGTTTCGGCCCCAATCGACCCGCCTGTGGTCAGGCCAAGATGCACCACGATAATGTCCGCGCCTGCGCCGGCCATGGCCCGCGCGTCGTCTTCGCTGAAAACGTATGGTGTGGTGAGCAGATCGCGTTCGTGAGCCATGCGGATCATTTCGACCTCGTGGGCATAGCCCATGCCGGTCTCTTCAAGATTGGCGCGAAAATTGCCATCGATCAGGCCGACGGTCGGAAAATTCTGCACACCCGAGAATCCGGTGGCCTTTATCTGATCTAAGAACTTGTCCATCAGCCGGAACGGATCAGTTGCGCAAACACCTGCCAGAACAGGCGTCCTTTCGACCACGGGCAGAACTTCGCCCGCCATTTCCATCACGACGCCATTTGCATCACCATACGGCATCAGCCCGGCCAGAGACCCGCGGCCCGCCATGCGATAGCGTCCCGAGTTGTAGATCACGATAAGATCAATGCCGCCCGCCTCTTCGCATTTGGCAGACAGGCCCGTCCCGGCGCCACCGCCAATGATCGGCTCACCCGCATCACGCATGGCTCGGAATTTCTTCATCAGGTCTTTGCGATCATGCATTGGCTAGGCTCCTTTTGCCCGCGAAGACTTTGCGTTGAGCGACCGGAAGGTCCGAATGATCAGCTCCGCAAATTCTGGGTCATTGATGTTATTGGGAACGCGCACCAACTGGCGGTTGGGCGTTTGTTTGACTGTGCTTTCAAGTGTCTCGAACAGCGCTTTATTGGCATCGGGATCCCAGAACGGTTTGCCCCGGGCATCCAGCATGCTCACTCCGCCTTCTGGCAAGAAAAAGCGCACAGGCCCCGTCATCTGGTTCAACCGCTCCGCGATGAAACGGCCCATGGCAACATTTTCCTCAGGCGTGGTGCGCATCAAGGTGATCTGCGGATTGTGTTCGTAAAACAGCCGGTTGTTATATTTCTCGGGCACCGTGTCGGGGGCTCCGAAATTCACCATGTCAAGCGCGCCGCACGATCCGATAAACGGCAGCCCCGACCGGATCGAAGCCCCGAAACGGTCCTCTGTCGCAGGGAACACACCGCCCGCCACATAGTCGCAGACTTCAGTCGTGGTCAGATCAAGAACCGCTTTCAACATGCCGCTATCCAGCAGTTTTTCCATGGATCGACCGCCCACCCCGGTGGCATGGAAGACAAGGCAGTCATGGTCCTTTTCCAGATTTGCGACGACCTGCTGCACACATGGCGTCGTCACGCCAAACATGGTCAGGCCGATGGCCGGTTTGTCATCGTCCGTCGGCTTGGCATTCAACCGCCCCTTGGCCATGCCTGCGATGGCATGGGCGCCATTGGCCAGCACTTCACGTGTGATCGAGTTGATGCCCTGCACATCCGCAACCGAATACATCATCGCGATGTCGGCAGGACCGACATATTGTTCGGTGCTGCCACTGGCCACGGTTGAGACGATCATCTTGGGCACGCCCACCGGCGGCACGCGAAACGCAGGAGACACCAGCGCAGTCCCCCCCGAGCCCCCGGCCGAGATAAGGCCAGCTATGTCCGATTGCTGGGCGATCCAACGCTCGAACGCCGTGGTCATGCCGGCAACCGCCGTGCCACGGTCGCCGGTAAACACGGCAGAGGTTCCGCGCGGATGGTTGGAGGCAATGACGTGCGGCGGGACATCGGCGCTGGATTGCCCGCTTGTGGTCGACAGGTCGACGGTTTTAACGGTCAGGCCCTGCGCCTTGATGATGTCTGCCATAAAGGACAGCTCGCGTCCCTTGGTGTCAAACGTACCACAGACATAAACGGCACCGCGCGCAGACTGGGCCTTTGTTGCGACCATGGGAACGACCTCGCCAGATGTTGTGGGGGTTTCGGTGACCGAGCGTGCTGCGCCCTCAAGGATTGAGATCGGGACGGCCGGGCTCCACCTTGTCGGGGCAGTCGGGTTCACATCATAGATGCGGGCCACCGAATAGCTGTCCTGCCGCTTGACGCGTTCGGTATCCGTCGTACCCTTTGGACTGCCAATCGCCACGCCATCTGTTTCATCATGGGCATGACGTCCGACGCCCAGAAGGGCTTGCTGCAAATCGCGGTCAGCGGCCAGAGTGGCACTGTCCATCACGCGATTGATCCTTCCGTTGACCATAATCGCCACATCGGACGCCACGTCGCACGCAACACCGATGTTCTGCTCGATCACGAGCACATCGATGTCACCCTCTTGGCCCAAACGCACCAGCATCTCGGCGACTTGATTGACGATCACTGGGGCCAGACCTTCGGTCGGCTCGTCCATCACAAGCAGTTTGGGGTTCAGCAAAAGTGCGCGTCCGATGGCCAGCATCTGCTGTTCACCCCCGGACAATTGCCAACCGCCATTTGACTTGCGCTCTGCCAGACGCGGAAAGACACTATAAACGCGCTCGATCGTCCAAGCACCCCTGCGCCGCTCCACCAGCCTGAGGTGTTCATCCACCGTCAACGAGCGCCACAGCCTGCGCCCTTGCGGCACATATCCGATCCCGGCCCGCGCAATCTCGGACGACGCCATGCCCGCCAAAGACTGGCCATTGAACGAAATAGACCCAGACGCGATCGGTTCCATCCCAATGATCGCCTTGCACATGGTGGTCTTGCCCATGCCATTGCGCCCCACGACTGAAAGCACGCCGTGATCCAGCGTCAGGTTCACACCTTGCAAGGCATGGGACTGGCCATAGTAGACATTGAGGTCGCGGATTTCGAGGCTGGGACTACTCATCGCCGCCCCCCAGATAAAGCGCCTGGACTTCGGGGTCTTCTTCAATCTCTGCGGGTTTGCCCTCTTTGAAGATGCGCCCGTTATGCATCATGGTCACAAACTCCGAAACGCGCAGGGCCACGTCCATGTCGTGTTCAATGATGATGTAACCCATATGACCGGGCAGCCCGGTCAGGATCTCGATCAGCTCGCTGCGTTCGGTTGGCGACAGTCCGGCGGCGGGTTCGTCAAACAAAATGAAACGCGGCGCACCAGACAGGGCCATGGCAATCTCGAGCTGGCGTTGCTGACCATAGCTTAGTTCGTTAACCAGCGTGTCGCGCACATCCCAAAGATTGACCGTTTCAACCAACTCCTCGGCCGAGGCGACAAGCGCGTCGTCCCTTCGCGCTCGCAGGAACGAGAACCGCCCTCGCGAAACACCAAGACAGGACAGATAGACGTTGTCCATCACAGTCAGACCAGTGAACAACAGTGAAATCTGATAGGTTCGGCGCAGACCACGACGGATGCGCTCATGGGCCGGAAAGCGCGTGATATCCTCGCCAAAAAAGCGGATCGCCCCCTCAGAGGGCGGGAAATCCCCCGTTATGCAATTGAACAACGTCGTCTTGCCCGCGCCGTTCGAGCCAAGAACCGCGCGCCGCTCGCCGGGGCGCACGGATAGCTCGATATCGCTCAGTGCCGCCAGCGCACCGAACCGCTTGGACATGCCGCGCAGTTCCAGCGCGTTTTGTGTTCCGGTATTGGGGTGCGCGTTCATTCCCGCACCTCACCGGTAAGAGGGTCGCGTTTGCGGCTGTCCCGCAGTTTCTTCCAAAGTCCCAGCAGACCGTCTTCTGAGAATGCCACGACAAGCAAAAAGCCTAGGCCGATCAGCAGCTGAAAGCGGTCCCCGCTCAGCCCGATGGCAATCAGGAAATCAACGGCAAAGGTCTTGAGCACCACGTAAAGGAACGCACCGATAAACGCGCCGACCGGATGGCTGAGGCCACCGACCACTGCGATGATCAGGATGTCGATGGCCGGTTGAATGCCCACAGTGCCTGGGCTGATCTGCGCCGATTGCCACGTCAGAAGGATGCCTCCCACCCCGGCCGGGATGGCGGAAAACGCATAGGCCGCAACGCGGTGGGCGGTGACGTTGTAGCCAAGGGCGGCCATGCGTCGCGGATTGTCTCGCACCCCCTGCAACGCAAGACCAAATGGCGCACGCGACAGATAGAGCACCGCAAAATAGGTCGCAGCCGCCCAGAACAGTGTCAGATAATAAAACGCCTCGGGCCCCCGCCAATCCACACCGAACAGTGGCGGGGGCAGGACGGAATTAAACCCCTGAAAGCCGTTGAATATGTCGTAGTTCTGGCGCGTGAAGTAGAAAAACGCAGCCGCGATCGCAAGGGTGATCATTATCGTGTAGATGCCCTCAGTGCGCACGGCGAGCCAGCCGATCGCGGTCGCAAACAGCATCGCAATAATCAAGGCCAACGGGATCGCAATATACCACGGCCATCCAAGCGAGATCGTGTCAATCGCGCTTTCGCCGAAGATCGCGACCATATAGCCCGCGACCCCTGCAAAAGTCATTTGAGCCAGGGACACCATGCCCCCGTAACCGCCCAGAAACATCAGCGACGTGGCGATCATCCCCAGAATGAAAGTCCATCCGAAAATCTGGAACATAACAAAGTCGGACGCGAAGGACGGGATGATCAAAAGGATCACACCGACGATCCAGTAAGGTGCCGGGACCCGTTCGATCCAGACCTTTGTGTCCTCGTTTGGGGATGTCGTTGTTTCGCTCAGAGCCATGTCGTCACCGGCCCATCAAACCCTGGGGGCGGAACGCCAGCACCGCCACCATGATTAGGAATGTCAGCACAACCGCGTAGGTTGGGAAGTAGACGGAGCCGAATTGCTCGGCCAGACCGATCAACAATGCGCCAAGAGCGGCGCCGGGGATCGACCCCATCCCCCCTACGATTACCACGACAAGCGAGGCAAGCAGGAACCTTGTATCCTCGCCCGGGGCGGCAGATTGAAACGTGGCCCCCACCACACCGGCCAACCCCGCCAGACCTGCGCCGAAAAAGAAAACGCCCACAAACACCAGCTGAATGCGCGCGCCTGTAGCGCTCAGCATGTCGCGGTCATCGACGCCAGCCCGGATCAACATACCGACCCGGGTCTTGTTCAGAACCAGCCACATCGCCAGCCCAATCGCCACCGAAGCCAGGAAAATCACGATCCGTACCATCGGATACTTGAGATAAGACGTGACGACCTCACCGGACGAACGCACACGTTGGGATGTCACCAAACCGGTTTCCATCGGACCCGACAACCAGCTGGGCGGGTTTATATTGTAAAAGTCCCCGCCAACGCCCCATAGCATCAAGTCCGCCAGCACGATTGAGATACCGATCGTCACCAGCGTCTGGCGCAGATCCTGTCCTTCCATCCGGCGAAACACCGTAAGCTGCAGAATGACGCCCAGAAAACCGGCGACCAGAAACGCAACTGGAAACGCCAAAAGCCAAGACCCGGTCGCATCGGCCACAAAAAATCCGATATACCCGCCCAGCAGGTATAGACCTCCATGCGCCATATTCACATTGCGCATCAGCCCAAAGATCAGTGTGAACCCCGAGGCCACTAGGAAATAGAGACCACCCAGAGTGATACCGTTGAACAATGCGTTCAAGAAGACCTTCTTGCGCCCAATGGCGTCAATCAACCATTCCGGCCAGATCGCAAAGATGAGGTAAAGCAAGACCAACGCAACAAGCGCAATGATTGCAGACCAAATTGAGTGACGCTCAATAAAGTCCCTCACGAATGACTTCCTTGTCGGCGATACAAGTTAACTGACATTGTCTCCTCCGGGCGCCGTCCTTGCTCTTCCAAGGTCATGCACTGGCCAAACAGTAGCGCCCCTGTCGCGCCCCGCGCGTATCCAGAAGTCTCAGACAGTTCCACGTTGTCGCAAATTCTTGGGACTACTGGCGCGCCACCCGTTGGTAATCTGACGGCGCAATTCCCACATTATGAGAGAAGAACCGCGTAAAAGACGCCTGGCTTGCAAAGCCCAAATCATAAGCGATCTCGGTCACGGACTTATCGGTTTCCATCAGGTCTGCAATCGCCCGTTCTGACCGCAGCGTGTTGAAATAAACGTTCGGCGTCACACCGGCCTGCTTTTTGAAAAGCTTGAAGAAATGTGGCCGCGACAGTCCGACCTCGCGCGCGAGATGGTCCAGACCCTCGTGGTCGGACAAGTAATTCACCATCAGTTTCTGCGAACGGCGAATGCGAAAGTCACTGCTGCGCATAGTGTTCGCGTCAAAGGCAGGGGCCTTGATGTTACGCCACGACAAGGCATAGCACAGGGATGTCAGTTCGATCAGCAGATGCTCGACGCTTGCGTCGTAGATATCTGTCATCATTTGATGCGTCAGCTTGGCAACGGTCGTCTGGATTTCGGGTGTGAGCTTCAGCAATGTACGCCCGAAGTTCAGTGCAAAATCAGATGAATTGGTATTCTCGAGAAACCACATCGGTTTGATGTAAAGCGTCAGGGACAGACAACGCTGATTGGATTCAAATGAATGAGGCATCCAAGGGCTGACAGCTGCCGCGGTGTCACTGTTACAGATGATTTCATCCGAGCCGACGCGCATGCGCGGTGTGTCTCCTCCAACATAGAAAATAAGGTGGCCTTCGCGATGCGCATGTGTGGTAATGGGGCGATCCAGATCGTACAGCGCCGCGCGTCCGTACGAGCCGTGGCCCACTGCCAAAGCTTTACTCATTTTTGTCCTCCCAGGCCCCACCGCGTCCTTCTGAGAGAAGCGTATGGAGACGCTGAAAGTAGACAATAGCAGTCGCTATCTTGGCAAATCAAATCGCCCAAAAAGAGACGATTGGGTATGAATGACCGCCTTGATCAGGGGTTCACATAGGATGTTTTCACGGTTGTGAAGAATTCCGCCGCGTAGCGCCCTTGCTCACGAGGGCCGAAACTTGACCCTTTTGTTCCCCCAAAGGGCACGTGATAATCAACGCCTGCCGTGGGCAAATTCACCATCACCATACCCGCCTGTGCGTTCGCTTTGAAGTGCTGCGCATACTTCAAGGACGTGGTGCAAATACCTGCTGTAAGGCCAAACTCGGTATCATTTGCCAAAGCCAAGGCCGCATCATAATCGATGGCACGGATCACGCAAGCGACCGGGCCAAACACCTCTTCCCGATTGATCCGCATCATGGGGTCGGTGTCTGTAAACAGGGTCGGCTCAAGGAAGAACCCAGGCGTCTCACAGGACACAAGATTGCCGCCTGCACGCAAATTGGCCCCATCGCGCCGCGCGCCGTCAATGAAACCGAGGTCCTGATCTAGCTGCGTTTGGTCGACGACGGGCCCCATGTTTGAGGTCGGATCAAGAGCGGGTCCAACTTTCATGGCCCTAACCTTTTCAGTCAACACTTCAACGAAGCGACCATGAATGCCTTCGGTGACAATTAGTCTTGAAGACGCAGTACAACGCTGGCCGGTCGAAAAGAATGCCCCATCCAATGCGGCAGCTGCTGCGACTTCGACATCCGCATCGTCCAGCACCACAAGCGGGTTCTTTCCGCCCATCTCCAGTTGGAACTTTCGGCCCAACCGCACCGACGCCTCGGCCACCCTTGCACCGGTCGCGGTCGAACCGGTAAAGCTGATCGCCCGGACGCCCGGCGCATCCAGCAGGCTTTGGCCGACCACGGCGCCTGGACCCATCAACAGATTAAAGACACCATCCGGAAGGCCGGATTCGGCGATAATTTCGGTTAGCAGCCACGCTGAACCGGGCACCAGTTCGGCCGGCTTCAAGATGACCGTGTTGCCGTAACACAAGGCGGGCGCAATTTTCCAAGCCGGGATCGCAATCGGAAAGTTCCACGGCGTTATCAATCCCACAGGTCCAACAGGCTCCCGCGTCACTTCGACCGAAACACCGGGTCGGACAGAAGCCATCAACTCGCCTGCCAACCGCAACGCCTCGCCTGCAAAAAAGTAGAATATCCGCGCCGCGCGTTCGGTCTCTCCACGCGCCTCACGCAGGATTTTGCCCTCTTCGCGCGCCAGCATCTGCGCAATCTCGTCAACACGCGCCATGATCCCGTCGCCAACCGCCTTTAGGCAATCGTGGCGCGTTTGAGGATTGGAAAACCGCCAGCTTTGAAAGGCGCGCGCAGCGGCATCTACCGCCTGTTCCGTCTCGGCGCGCCCAGCAGTCGCGTAGTGATCTATGATGTCATCCGTGTTCGACGGATTTATATTGGGTGTCGCTGTTTTGCTGCCCACCCATTGGCCATTTATGTAATTCTGCTTCATGCGTTTCCTTGCCGATCAATACGCCTCGGCCAGCATCTGACGGACTTCCCAGGAGGACCCAATCTGTGGCGCGCCAAAGCGGGGCTCCATGAAATCAAGTGTCTCCGAGACTTCTTCCCACTCCATGCCGATGTCACGCAGATTGTCGGGAAGTGTGAACTCTTGCCAGAAGTTATCAATGAAATCGGCTATTTTCACCTCCTTTGGCAATCCCAGAACCCGACCGATTACCTCGTGATTGCTGGATTTTTCCGAGGCCAGCATGCGGGCCAAAAGCACCCGGTGCAGCAGTGCACTGTCCACAGCGCGACCGGTGGCTTTGACAAAACTATAGCCAAACGCTTCAACGAAGCCGGGCCCTTTTTGCTGCGCAATAGCGCCGTTCAACATGGCGGCCATCAGATCGCGCGGATTGCGGCTGTCTTTTCCGCTGTGAATGCGGGTCAACGCGTCAATGGCCAGCCCGTCTGCCAGCGGATTGAATGTATCAGCCGTCAACACAGTCATGCAGCGCCCGACGGTTTGGGCAATGGTGCGCGCCAGTTCGGCCTCCTGTGCCTTCTCAATGACAGTGGGGTCGCAAATGATGACCGTGGGCGGCGTTCCCTTGAGCCTTTGCGTGCCCGTCGTGTCCAGACAAGGGTCCGGAAGGCCGGTGATGCCGGGAATAATGAAGAATTCAGGCCCAAGCTCCTGATGCTGCAAGACGCCGCGTTCGGGCCACGTGGTGGCAGCATATCGTGACATGCCAATCGCATGGCGGCACTTGCGACCATGAATGACAGCTTCGGCGCTGCCCATGGCGATGATCAGATCAACGGCATGCTTGTCGGCATAAGCCATGACAAGATCGGCAGTGTCATACTTCGTTTGCTTGGGTGCGATCATGCAGTGGTGCACCTTGTTGCAACTCAGCAGCCCTTCCTCGACGCGAGAGAGGAACTCGCTCCCGTCCAAGGCATCGGGATAGATCAGGACTGGGGCCACAGGACGCCGGTCGTCGATCTCGGCCCGAAGAGCCTCCTCCAGGATGTTGCTGGCAAAGTGGATGCGCGAGTGCATCGTGATCAGGGTCATGGTACACAGACTGTGATGGTTATCGAGTGTTGCAATGTGAGCGGCCCAGCATCACGTCCGGGCCGCTCGGTCTGTTACTTAGTATGAGGTTTTACACTCGGGCAGTTCACGCGACGGCAGACCAAGCGCATCGAATGCAGCTTTGTCGAGACCCAGCGTTTGCGTCACGTTGTCGTATTTTGCGACCATCGCATTCGCCAGCGTTCCGTCATCCATTTCGACGACTTCGTTGACAAAGGTGGTGGCGATCGCCTGGCGGTTTTCGTCGAGTACGATTTTGCCGGTGGGGCTGTCCAACTCCAAAGTAGAAAGGCAGGAGCGTAGATCGGCCTGTCCATCGCCAAAGTTGCCGCCGGTCTGATCAACACATGCCAACATGGCAGATGTCGCGTTGTAGTACGTCGTTGCCAACAGCGATGGAGACGGGAAGCGATCTTCAGGCGCGAATGTGTCCTGATAGAGCTTCACGTATTCCTTCCACGCAGGTGTATCCGACGTGTCAGCCTGTGGGCCGGAAGAGGGTGTGCCGATCAGGGCGTTCTTGGCGTCTCCTTTGGAGTTGAGAACGTCACCATTCACCATAATCGTGCCACCAATCAGGTTCGCATCGCCCCCTGCCTGCTGGTACTGATTAAGGAAGTTGACGGCATCACCGCCACCCAGACCCAGATAGATCGCATCCACATCATCAGGCAGCGATGCGATGATCGATCCGAAGTCCTTTGTCCCAAGTGGGACCCAAAGTGCTTCGGTAACTTCGCCACCGGCTTTGCAGTAGTCGATCGTGAAGCCCATAACCTGCGTATAAACAAAGGAATAGTCCTCGCCTACGGTCGCAACTGTTTCCCAGCCCTTCTCGTTGAACACGTAGTCGCCAAGACCAACAGACCATTGGCCGCCTTCTGTGTTGAACCGGAAGAAGTTTTCGGATGGATCCACATAAGTGGTTTCAAGCGCACCGGACGACCCGTTGATAAAAGTCACCTGAGGTGCAGTCTTGGAGAAGTCGCGGATGGCGATACCCTCAGACCCCGACAGCGGACCAACGACAATTTCAACACCATCTTGCTCGACAAGCTTGCGCGCGCCGCGCACCGCGCTGTCAGGGCTGGTATCTGTCGACTGGATAATGATTTCGATGTCGCGACCACCCGCTGAATAGCCAGCTTTTTCCAGCGCGGTTTTCACGCCGCGCACACCGTCTTCGCCCAATTGGGTATAGGTTCCTTCGAGTGTCGCAAGAACACCCACTTTCAAAGTTTCAGCAGATGCCGCACCAGCAAGAGCGCAGAGCGACAATACTGAAACGCTAGAGATAAGAGTCTTTTTCACAGGTTTCCTCCCTTGGATTTCGACTGGTGTCTCCACCTTGCAAAAGCCTGACATCAGCGCTCACGCAATCGGATACCGAAAGGTGCGAAGACGTAACGATCCGTCTGTTTTTTTCGCCCATGGCGGACTGGCCCTGGCCTGGTGCCGCTTCATTGAAACGGCTCGCTGACGCATAGCGAAACCGTTTGGGGCATGGTTTTATTGCGATTTTACTGGCACCGTGCGCGACAGAAGGCTGGTTACTGTTGCAGTTTGCGCACGTGATGGCGGCCCGTCTCATCCTTTTCCCTACTTCATCGCAAACATTGAAAAACACAGATAAATAGTTGAATTTAGTGCTCTCAATTCTGGTTTTGGATATAATAATGGATACTGATGCGCTGCGCTTGTTCGTGCTGGCTGCCGAAAAGCTGAATATCAGTGCCGCGGGCCGCGACCTTGGTTTGGCGCCTGCTGTGTCCAGCGCACGGCTTGCCAAACTGGAGCAATCGGTGGGTGCTGATCTGTTGCACCGCTCCACGCGCAAGGTGTCGCTGTCCCTCGAAGGAGCCGAGTTCCTGCCCTATGCGCGCGAAATTCTCGCGCAGGAAGATGCGGCCCTTGCCGTCCTTGGCCACGGCGAAGCGCAAGCCACAGGCACTCTGCGCTTCACAGCACCCAGCACGTTTGCTCAGCTTTACATCGCGCCCATCCTGCCCAAGTTTCTGGAACAGCATCCCGGTGTCGTGCTGGACCTGCGCCTGTCAGATGCCGAATTCGACCTAATCGAAGGAAGCTTTGATCTGGCGCTGCGCAACATGGTTCTGGAAGACTCCAGCCTGAAAGGGCGGAAGCTGGCCGATGACCGCAGGATCCTATGCGCAAGCCCCGCCTATCTGAAAACCCATGGCCAGCCAATGCATCCAGATGACCTCAACACGCATCAACTGATTGCGTTCAAGGACCTGATGGAAAAGGCACTGGTCGGTCCGCAAAATGCCATCGGCCGATTTGCCCCACGCGGTGCCAAATGTGCAATGATCCTGGATGACGGCCTAAGCCAAAAGATTGCGACACTCAGCGGTGCTGGAATTTCTATTAACTCAATTTGGAGCGTGCATCGGGAAGTCTCGGAACAGCAACTTGTGCATGTGCTTCCGGAATGGTCTGTTCAGGCGCAATCCGCGCTTTGGCTGGTCTATCCCAAGACCAATGTCTTGTCGGCAAAGGTACGCGTGTTCATGGATTTTTTGTTGGAGCATTTCAGCAATGGGCAAAGATGGGCCGTCGCCGAGAATTAGGTGCCGGCATTGCTGGGCCGGCGGCAGTGCAATTCCAATACAGGAGAAGCCCGTATTCTGGCATCCATCCAGTGTCGCGTCTTTCACTACGTGGCAGATCATTGCGGCTGTCTATTTAAAGACGATCGCGCGGATCGGAGTGGGGCCCTGACCGGCCGCTGGGTTCAGTTCTTGCGGGCAATTCGACAAGACGGCGACGACATCCATCTCGGCCCGCAAATCCACGTAATCGCCGGGTTTTGACTGGCTGTCTGTAATCTCCACATGGCCGTCCGCACCAACCGGCACATTCATGAAGAAGTTGGCGTTGGCAACGACATGCTCGGGGCCAATGCTGTGTCGAGCCATCTCGCGTTCGAAGTTGCGCTGGCAGCATTCGGCGTTTTGTTTGCCATAGCGCACTTGGTCGACATGGAACGAGCAGCAGCCGAAGATGGTATCATGCCCACCGCAGCTATCGTCGATGATGGTCATCATGGGGCGGGCGAATTGCGAATAGAGCGTCGTGCCCTTGCTCAGCGTCAATTGCTTCGGGATCTTGATGGTATTCGGCATATGGTAGCGTTCGATCTGGCCGTCATGAGGCTCCGCGCCAAAGCAGAGGAAGTCGATGGCTTGCTGGCCTTCTAGGTCGATAAGGCGGAGGGATTGGCCCTTGGTCAGCTTCGCGCTCCAAGGCGCGCGTGCAGGGACGACCGTGTCTTCGAAGATGGTGCGTTCGGGCAGTGCTGGCGCGCCAGTGATGAGCGTTTCCATCTCAATCCTCCGCGATGTCTTCGTTCCAAAGCTCGGGCTTTTCCTCGATGAACTTGGTCATAAGCGCGATGCAATCGGGATCGTTGGCGATAATCACCTCGACGCCCCGTGCGCGCAGCAAGTCTTCGTTGCCGCCGAATGTGGTGTTCTCGCCGATCACGACCCGGGGGATGCCGAACTGGATGATCGTGCCGGTGCACATCATGCAAGGGCTAAGCGAAGTGTAGAGCGTGGTGTCCTTGTAGGTCTTTTGGCGACCCGCCTTGCGCAGCGCATCCATTTCGCCGTGAGCAATGGGGTCGCCTTTTTGGACGCGTTGATTGCGGCCTTGAGCCACCAGCGTGTCGCCACGCGCCAAGACAGAGCCGATGGGGCAACCGCCTTCGTCATAGCCACCCTTGGCTTCGTCATAGGCGACGCGCAGAAACTTGGCATCAGTGTCGGACAGCATGGTCGGTCTCCCTAGCTTTGGGGGTCGGAGTAATACGGCAGATGCTCGGTTCGGAGACTTTGAACCGTATCAAGATGGTCGGCAATCACCTCCAAGGGTGCGAACCAGACGTCACGTTCTTCCAGTGTGGTTTGCAGCCATTGCTCGACCAACCTCCAGCGCGCGAGCCTGCCGGTCAGGAACGGATGGACGATCAGCATAAAAAAGCCACCTGCTTCGTACTGCGCTTCGAACTCTTCCCAGAAGCCTTCGAGGCCAGCGGAAGGGCCGCGGACTGGCATCATGTAGCCGATCTCATCGTAATGGGCGAAGGGCGGCCAATCGTCGGTGCCCCAGTGAACGGGCATCTCGTAAAGTGCACCGTCGCTGGTTTGCATCTTGTATGGGATGTCATCCGCCATCAGAGAGCTGTCATAACGAAATTGATGTTTCACCAGAAGATCAATGACTTGCTGGGTGACGTTATAAACTGGCGCGCGGTAGCCGCGCGGACTGGTGCCGGTCATGCGCTTGTGGGTGTCGAGTGCCTTCTCGAACGATTCCTCCTGCGCCGCCCCTTTGGTGACGATAGGGTCTTCGTGGATCCAGCCGTGATGGCCGATCTCATGGCCGTCTTTCAGAATGGCCTCCACAGCCTCGGGATAAGTCTCCATACACCAGCCAGGGATGAAGAAGCTTTGTTTGATCCCAAGACGTCGATAGGTGTCGAGAATGCGCGGGATGGCGACCGTGGGGCCGTAGCGGCCCATGGAGATTGGGTAAAGCCGGTCGATGCTGTCTTCGGGACGGGCGATGTGGATCAGGCTGTCGGCGTCCATGTCAAACGTGATGGCGCACGCGCATTTTGCGCCGTTGGGCCAGGGTATGGGGTTCTGGATCATGTGTCCTCCAGCAACAGGTGGCCGTCGTTCGTGGACCAGTGAAGCGTGACTTTGCTGCCCGCTGTCAGATCAAGCTCAGCCAACACGCGTTCCTGCACCTGGACTTTCAACTCGGTGCCATCGTCGGCTTCGAGGAAAGCGGTGACGATGGAGCCAACGAATTCCTCCGAGATGACCGTGGCTTCGATTGAATTCTCACCTGGACCGATCTGCATCATATCGCCTGCAATGACGATGGACGCGGACTTGCCCACTGGGGCCTCGCCGGGGGTTTGGAATGTGCCAAGAGCGGTCTCGACCGTGACTTCCCCTGCGTCGGATGCCTTCACTGTGCCAGGCAAGATATTGTTCCGACCGACAAATTCGGCGACAAAACGGGTGCGCGGCGCGCGGTAGACCTCGCGCGGTGTGCCAACCTGTGCGATCTCGCCCCTGGACATGATCACTACGCGGTCGGCCATGGCACAGGCTTCGGATTGGGAGTGGGTCACATAGACAAAAGTGATACCCAACTCTTTTTGGAGTTTGGTCAGGACCCCCTGCATCCGGATCACAAGATGGGCGTCCAGGGCGGAAAGCGGTTCATCGAGCAGCAGAAGTTGCGGTTCGGTCACCAGCGCACGGGCGAGTGCCACACGTTGTCGTTGCCCCCCGGACAGGGTTTCGACATTGCGCTCGGCGAACTCGGCGATTTCCATGCGGTCGAGCCAGTTCATGGCGCGAGTCTTACGCTCAGTCGGATCGATGCCCCGCATCTTGAGGCCAAACTCGACATTCTCGCGGGCGTTCAGAAACGGGAACAACGCAAGGCTTTGCCAGACCATGGGCGTGTCCCGCTCATGCGCGGCGACTTCGTTCATGACCTTGCCCGCGACACGTATTTCACCTGACGTTGGTGCGTCGAGGCCCGCAAGCATGCGAAGCGTCGTGGTCTTGCCACAGCCCGACGGCCCCATGATCGCGATGAACTCCCCTGCCCCGATATTGAGGTTGGCTTCGCGGACGGCGACGAAGTCGTCAAAGCGCTTTTCGACCTTGTCTAGGGTAACGAGTGGAGCCGTCATTGCGTTGCTCTCTGTAGTCGGAAGAAGATGAGCGCCTGAGAGATCATCACAAGCGTGATCGAGACACCGAAGACCAGCGTACCGATAGCGTTGACCTGCGGGTCGATGGTGCCTTGCACGATTTCCAGCACATGGACGGGCAGCGTCTTGTTCAGGCCAGAGACGAACCACGAGACGGTGAACTCATCGAAGGACACAGCCGCTGTCAAAAACAGTGACGACAAGATCGCAGGTTTGCAGAACGGCAGGATCACTTCACGCATCGCCCGCCACTCACTGGCGCCCAGGTTCCAGGCGGCAGCCTCAAGGCTTTCGTCAATCTGTGAGAGCCTCAGCCGAATAATGGCCATCGCGAAAGGCGCGGTCAGAACGGTGTGGGCAGCGATGATCGAGGCCACCTGCCCCGACATGCCCACCCGGCTGAACCACGCCAGCATCGCGAGCGCGATGATGATCAGCGGGATCGTGGGGGGCAGGAGGATAATGGCGAGGAACAGGCTCTTGCCCCGGAAGCTGTAGCGGTAATCGGTATACGCTGTGCAGAAACCGAGGAAGGTGGCAATGACTGCGGTGGTGCCGGAAACTGTCAGGCTGTTCCCGGCCGAGCGCCAGAAGTCATCATCGGCAAATATGTTTTCATACCAATGGGTTGTGAAACCTGTCAGCGGCAGTGTGGGAAAGCGTGCCTCGTTAAAGGAAAAGAGCATGCTAACGAATATCGGCAGTAAGATGAAGCTTGCCACAAGGATCAGCCAAGCGCGAAGGAACAGGGTCATCGGCTGGCCCTTTTCCGGTAGGCATACATGATGGCGCTAAAGGCCACGATAAAAAGCGTCACCATCATGATGACGGCAACGACGGCGGCACGCGGCCATTGCTGACCGGCCTTTGTGGTGTCGATAATCAGGATCGGCAGTGTTGGCGGATTGGAGCCGCCGAGATAGAACGGCGCCACAAAATCTCCGAAGGACAGGATGAAGGCAAAGAGCGCGGCGATGACGAAACCCGTCTTGCCAGCGGGCAGGATGACAGTGCGAATGGTGCGCGCGGGCGAGCAGCCAAGATTGCGCGCGGCCTGGATCAAACGGTCATCGATGTTAGCCATAGTGACGGTCTGCAGGATTAGCACGAGTGGCATGATCAGTGTCAGATAGCCGATCAGTGTGCCAATAGCGGTGTTCAAGAGCGTGTAGGGGCCAAGCCCGATGAGACCCACCGCGCCATTCAGCACACCCGCTTCAGCGAGGATCGTGTACCAACTGAAGGTACGCACAAGATAGCTGGTGAAAAACGGAATGATCAGCAGCATGATCGCGATTTGTCGCGTCGAGGCTGAGGTCTGAAACGCCAAACAGTAGGCGGCCGGGAAGGCGATGAGCGACGCCAAGATCGCCGCGCTGCCCGCCATGAGGATCGTGTAAACGTAAGCGTCCCAAACGAAATCGCGCGACAGCATGCGCGACCAACTGTCCAACTCGAAGGTTTCGACCATCTGGAAGTTGCGCACGACGAAGAATGACATCGCCACCACAAAAATCAGCGGGCCAATGAAAAAGAGCGTCTGCCAGATGATGATCGGCAGACGGAAGGTCAGCGCATAAATGTTGAGACGGGACTTCATAAGTCCCGCCTCGACTTAACCGTCATGGGATCAGGCGTTCTTGTATTCTGACCAGAAATCGTTCCAATCCTCCAGCGTCTGCTGGACCGGGATGTCACGATAGCTGATGCGGCCTTCGTTGATCATCGTGATGGGATCACGTGGATCGCCGTCCACCTGACCGGAACGCTGCGCTTCGGCGCCGTCGACCTCATTCAACATGGCACGGCCGGATTTGGTCACGCAGTGGCCCGGATAGCCGAGCATCTGTGCGGTCTTCACCTGACCTTCTGGCGACATCGTGTAGTCGAGGTACTTCAGCGCGAGGTCCGCTTTCTCAGATGTCTTCGCAATCGAGTAACTTTCGGTCCACTGAATGCCGCCCTCCTTCGGGACGACCGACGAGACTGGCGCGCCGTCACGTTCCAAGATTCCCGTCACCCAGTCTCCAATGCCGACCATAGCCAGCATCTCGCCATTCTTGAGGCCCGAGAACGTGCCGCCAAAGTCGAAATATCCCCCGACCTGCGGCTTGAGCGAAAGCGTCTTCTCTTGCACGGCACTCCAGGCATCTCCGCCGATGTCGAACGGCGAGGCGTTGCCCATCAACAGGCTCATTTGCCCCAGTGTGGGTAGGTGCCAATCGAAGTGGCCGACTTTGCCTGTCAGGCGTCCGTCCCAGAAGATGTCATAGCTGGCGGCTTCTTCTGCGGTCAGGACATCCTTGTTATAGGACACACCCAAATGACCAAAGCGAGTGATCAACGAATACAACTTACCGCCGTCGTCCCAATGGCCCGCAAAGTTCTTGAAATCGTCATGCAGCAGATCGTCAAACGCATAGGCGTTCGGGTCCAGTTCCATCACCAGATCGTTTGCGACCAGCAGCTTGGCGTACTCGGCATCGGTGTGAATAATGTCGAAGGTGCCCGGCGGGTTTTGCGCCAGTGCGGCCAGCATGTTGTCTCCGCCGGCATAGTATTTCGGTACAAACTTGACGTTGTTCGCTTCTTCGAACGCGGCGACCATGTCCGGCTCGGCAGTTCCGTACCATCCTAGCATGGTCAGTTCGACGGTCTGCGCCCAAGCGCGATTGACGAACGGTGTCGTCAGCGCAACCGAGGCAAGCCCGGTTTTGAGAAAACTCCGCTTGGTTTGCATGAATTTGGCGTTAGACATCCCCACTCTCCCTGTCTGTTTCCAGTTTTCCAACAGCTCGGTTATGAGATCAGACGCGCTGGCCCGCATCCGATTCCCGGGCGTTGGATCAAGACTGCGCCAAAAATTGATGCGTTGCACAAGTTTTATGCAGTGGGGGTTATGAAATGAACAGAACGGAGTTTCGGGCAAGCTTCGGTAAGCGCGGCCCCGTCGTTCTGCCCGTGATCCACGTGCTTGAAACAGACCGTACATTGGCCAACATCGACATCCTAACCGAGTTGGACGCGCCGGGGTGTTTCTTGATCAATCATGACTTCGGCGTTGAACAATTCCTTCGGATTTTGCGCGATGTAAGGGCCGCCTGCCCCACTCTTTGGATGGGCGTGAATTTTCTTGACGTGACAGGACGCCACGCCTTCCCGACGCTCGCGCAACTGGAACGGGACGGCTGCCGGATCGACGCCTATTGGGCGGATGACGCGCGGATTGATGAACGAACCGACGCGCAAACCGAAGCGGAAGAAATAGCGGATGCCCGCGTGGGCTGGAGCGGTCTTTACTTCGGAGGAACGGCTTTCAAGAAACAGCGCCCCGTGGCTGAGGCAGACTATGAGCGGGCCGCAACACTCGCATGTGAATGGATGGATGTTGTGTGCACATCCGGTCAGGCCACCGGCGTCGAAGCCGAGGATCAGAAGATCAGCACCTTCCGCACCGCAATCGGCGACCATGCCTTGGCCTTGGCGTCGGGGATCACACCCGAGAACGCGCATCGCTACCGCGAGGTCGATGCCTTCATGGTTGCAACCGGCATCAATCATGACGGCAACTTCTATGATATCGAACCGGGCCGGCTGAAGCGCTTGCTTGCTGTCGCCGAACAACTGGGAGACGTGACATGACGAAGGGCCCGCGCGACGATCGCTGGTATTTCAGCCTGATGGCGCCAAACACAAAAGGCGATAAATTCGCATGGCTCGACCCAACCTCGATCTACATAAACCAACGGGCGTTCACCGACCTTTTGGACGATCTTCTGGTCGATCTTGAGCCTTATGACTTTGATGTCGTGGGCGGATTGGATGCGATGGGATTTGTCCTTGCGGCTGCAATCGCGGCGCGGCGCAACGTCGGTTTCCTGCCCATTCGAAAAGCAGACAAGCTGTGCGTCGACACGGATCGCGTCAGCTTCACGAATTACTCGGGCCGGACGCAGGACATGGAAATGCGACTGCCGGCGTTTTCGGACGGCACACGTGTTCTCTTGGTGGATCAATGGATCGAAACGGGTGGCACGATGGAAGGCGCAATCGAACTTATCCAGCGACAGAACGGAACTGTGACCGGGCTGGTTGCAATTGCGATGGAAGATACACCGCGCGCGTTAAAGCTTCGCAACCGTTTTCCGGTCATCACAGCCATTCAACCGGGCACCCGCTGGCAGGAAGAGTGCAATGCACAAACTCTTTCGAGTTTTCGCGAATACATACCGTCACGGGCCTTTCCGCTGGCGGACACGCAGCACGAGGGCGGCGGGGACAACGGCCGATGACGTTCCCGTGGGTTCTCTTGTCACATCACATGTTCTGCCGCATAGCTCGCGCGTAACCTAACGCGAGGGTAAGATGCGTGCAGCGGATGTAGTGGCCGAAAGGCTTTATGCCCAGGGGTGTCGTTGGGCCTTTGGGATGCCGGGTGGCGAAGTGCTGACCCTGCTTGATGCGCTTCAAAAGGTCGGGATCGAATTCGTTCTGTCCCGGCATGAAAATGCCGCAGGCTTCATGGCGGAAGGCACTTATCATCGCACGGGTGCGCCAGGCATTCTTTTGGCAACCGTGGGGCCCGGTGCGTTGAACGGAATCAATGTGGTGGAAAATGCGCGGCAAGACCGCGTACCGCTGATCGTACTGACGGGTTGTGTCGATGCCGACACAGCCCAAACCTACACCCATCAAGTCCTGGATCAGGGGCGCGTATTTGAAGCCATCACCAAGGCAAGTTTTAAGCTGAGCGCTAGCGCCGCGCATGTCATCATCGACAAGGCGCTTGGCATTGCGACCGAGGGGCGTCCCGGTCCGGTTCATATCGACGTCCCGATTTCAGTGGCGGATGCCGCAGCAACCGGTACCGGCATCTTGCGTCCCGCCGCACACCCCATGGCGCCCGCGAGCCCTGCCCTTGAGGAGGCGCGGGCTGCACTTGCCGGGGCGAAGCGCCCGCTCATTGTGGCGGGCGTCGACGCATTGGACCAGCCGGACGCGGTACGACTGGCCGCAGAACGTTTGGGTGCACCGATCATCACGACCTATAAAGCAAAAGGTCTTTTGCCCGAGGATCACGCGTTGTCGCTGGGGGGTGCGGGGCTTTCGCCAAAGGCGGACGATATCCTACTTCCGCTTGTGGCCAAGGCAGATGTTATCCTGTCCATCGGATACGATCCGATTGAAATGCGCATCGGATGGCGTGCGCCGTGGGATACGGCCCGCCAGGTTGTGATCGATATCACGGCCGAACCAAACCACCACTACATGCATCAGGCGACACATAATTTTATCGGCGACCCTGGCGCAACCGTTACCGCGCTATTACCAGACGGCCTGTCCGCCGTCTGGACCGATGGCGATGTCGAGACCACTCGCAAGACGCTAAGCTCTGCATTCCCGCGCGGCGATACGTGGGGTCCGGCTCAGGCGATATCCGTATGTCAGGAGGTTTTGCCCGACGATACTCTGGCAACCGCAGACAGCGGCGCGCATCGCATCTTGCTCAGTCAGATGTGGACCTGCGGATTTCCACGGGCGCTGGTGCAGTCGTCAGGATTTTGCACGATGGGCTGCGCCGTTCCTCTGGCGATGGGCATGCAGATGGTCGAGCCCGCGCGGACGGTCGTCTCATTCTCGGGCGATGCGGGCTTTCTGATGGTCGTAGGCGATTTGGCAACAGCGGCAGAACGCAAGCTAAGCACGATCTTCGTCGTTTTTGTCGACGCCTCGCTGGCCCTGATCGAATTGAAGCAACGTGGCCGTCATTTGAAAAACACCGGCGTGGACTTCGAAGGCACCGACATTGCGCGCGTCGGGCGTGCCTTTGGCGGACTTGGCTTTTCAGTTTCGTCCGAAGCGGAATTGCGCGACGCCTTGAATGAAGCGAAAGATGCGGACTGCTTCAGTGTGATCGCCGTCCAAATCGATCGAAAGGCGTATGATGGCGCATTTTGAGCAAAAAGTGTAACGTGATGTCCGCAACGACAAGTAGGTCGGCGCAAGAAGTGTTACAGCTTTTGGGCCCTGACCTTAGGTAAGTTCAGCCCTAACGGGCATTTTTTGGCAGGCATTCGCACAGGCGATGGGACACAGAATCGCAATTGGCGCCACTGATCCGCCAACTTTTCCTCAACGAACTGGCGCTTCGCCTGAAAATTTTGCAAAGCGTGTTTCAGAACGTGCCAGTGGTGGCGGATTTCCACTCAAAAACGGCAAACCGCGTGACCTCACAAATCGTTCATAAATATTCACTTTTTCGCGGAATAACGCTCTGGTGATAAGCCCTTTCCGCCCGCTTGAGATAACACATGACAACGTATGATGTGGTCTTAGAAAGGTGGGTTCATGCTGACAGACATTTGCTCGTGCGACGTTAGTCTTACAAGGGACGACGCACTGGAGGCATGGAATGGGGTCATCCTGGGCGTTTTGTCTCACGGCCAATCAACGGGCGAGCATCTTACAGCCTTGATTTCGAGTGATCCTGACTTTGCGATGGGTCATGCGATGAAAGGCCTCGCCTGTCTCATGTTGGGACGCCGCGAATTGATTGCGGCAGCTCAAGCCGCACATCGCGAGATGGCGCGCTGCCTTGAGTTTGGCGGCGCAACCGAAAGGGAACGTCTTTGGTGTCTTGCACTGAGCGATTGGCTGGCTGGCCGTCCAACACAGTCAATCCAGCGGATGGAAACCGCAATCCAGCTGAACCCGGCCGATACGATCAGCATGAAATTGTCGCACGGCATCCGGTTCATGCTGGGCGACAACCATGGGATGCTGCGTTCGGTCGAACGTATACTCTCGGCCCATGGTCCCAGCCACGCGCTGTATGGCTACGCTTTAGGCTGCCACGCTTTTGCGTTGGAAGAGACAGGGCAATACGACAAGGCCGAGCGCGTCGGATTACGCGGCCTTGAGTTTGCCGATGACGACGCATGGGGGCTGCACGCTGTGGCTCATGTCTATGACATGACACACGACACGTCGCGCGGCATTGCGCTGATCGACCAGAACATGCCGGCCTGGAGCCACTGCAACAACTTCCGGTTTCACGTGTGGTGGCACAAAGCACTGCTGCACCTGGACGAAGGTGACTTTTCGACCGTTCTGCGCCTTTACGACACCAAAGTTCGGGACGAAAAGACGGACGACTATCGGGACTTTTCGAATGCCAGCTCACTTTTGATGCGGCTTGAATTGGAAGGTATCGATGTCGGGAGCCGTTGGGTAGAGCTTGCGGATTTGGCCGAAACGCGTGCCGAGGATGGGTGCCTGACCTTCGCGGACATGCACTATATGCTGGCCCTGATAGGTGAGACACGCACGGATGCCGTGGCGCGGCTGAACGCCACCGTCGCAATGCAGGCCAGCGCGGACGACGATATGGCCGCCGTCATGACAACGCCAGGCCTTGCGGCATCGCGTGGCCTGACGGCGTTTGGTGAAGCCGACTACGGGTCTGCCTTCGCCCATCTGAAAGTGGCACAGCCGGACTTTCAGGCGATGGGTGGCAGCCATGCACAGCGCGACGTCTTTGAACGTTTGACCATCGAGGCCGGGCTTCGCGCAGGCCAATTGGCCGATACCGAGACCCTTCTGCGTGCACGCACCACTTTGCGCGACGGGCGCGAAGACAGCTTTGCGGCCAAGCGCATGTCGCAAATCAATGAGTTGCGCGCGCTTGCGACCTCGACTACGGCGGCCGAGTAGACCTGGACAAGCACGATGGCTGCCGTGGACCCAACATTCGCATCTGCGCCAAATCAATACGCGCCGTCGGCGTCGCATTCTGCTGTGCGCGCGCGTGATATTCGCCTGGATTTCTTTCGGGGCATTGCGATGTTCATTATTCTGATTGCGCATGTTCCCAGCAACTGGCTGACGCTTTGGATTCCTGCGCGTTTCGGATTTTCGGACGCGACCGAGATCTTCGTCTTCTGTTCAGGCATGGCCAGCGCGATTGCCTTCGGGCGGGTCTTCCGTGACCAAGGCAATGCGATGGGGACCCTGCGCATCAGCTATCGTGTCTGGCAGGTCTATTGGGCACATATCGGCTTGTTTTTCGCCATTGCCACAGCAATGGTCATACTAAACAGCCTTTTCCCCGACGGCCGTGACTACATCGGTCAATTGAACCTTTATCCCTTCTTCAAGAACACACAGGACAACCTGCTCGGTCTCCTGACGTTGACCTATGTGCCGAATTATTTCGACATCTTGCCGATGTATCTGGTGATTTTGGCGATGCTGCCGATCGTTGTCGCGGTCGCCAGTTTCGACCAGCGCCTTGCCGCTGCGCTTGTGCTTGGTGTCTGGCTGTCGGCATCGCTGCTGGATGTGAACTTCCCGGCCGAGCCGTGGTCCGAGCGGCAATGGTTCTTCAATCCCTTTGGCTGGCAGCTGATCTTCTTCACCGGATTTGCCTTCATGTCGCGCTGGCTTCCTGCGCCACCGGTCAACGCGCGCCTGTTCGGCGCCGCCCTATTCATTGTGCTGGCCATCGTCCCCTTTGCCTATTTCCGCATCTATAACGAAGTGACGTGGCTTCTTGAGTGGCGGAAAGACTGGGGTTTCTTGTTCAACAAGACCGATTTTGGCATCTTGCGGTATGTTCACTTCTTGGCGCTTGCTTATGTCGCCTGGGTGCTGGCAGGCCCTATGGGCGCGCGACTGCAGCCCGGGGATTCAAACGGGTACCTTTCACGCCTGTGGCAAACGGTGCTGACCGTAATTCTGAAGGTCGGGCAGCAATCTCTGGCAGTCTTCATTGCATCAATGTTCCTGGCCCGCCTGATGGGCGCGATGCTGGACCAAGTGGGGCGCACACATTTTTCGATGCTATGGGTCAATCTGCTGGGCGCGGCGCTCATCGTTGGCGTGGCTTACCTGGCCGCGTGGTACAAATCGCAGCCTTGGAAAACAAAGAGGTCACCCAATGTTGCGTCGTGAGTTTATCGCCAGCCTCGCCGCGCTTGCGGCCGGTCCTGGCTTTGCGGAAGGCGCGGGCGAGCCCGGATTGCAGACCAAGCCCGGTATCCCTTTCGCGCCCGAGGACGTCATTGCCCTGGCAAGGGAGCTAAGCAAAGCGGATTTTAGGCAGCGCCCCCGCATCCCCGAGGCATGGACCAGCATCAGCTATGAAGATTATCAATCGATCTGGTTCGATGGTCGGAACGCGCTTTGGGCCAAGGAAGATGCGACGCCACTGCGTTTGGATGTCTTTGCACCAGGACTGTATTTCCCGCACCCAATCGACATCGCGATTGTCGAAAACGGCGAGGCACGCGATTTGCGGTTCGATCTGGGCGTCTTTGATACAACCGACAAATTTCCCAGCTTGCCGATTGACGATACGCTTGGATACTCGGGACTTCGGCTGAGGTCCGAGTTGGAAGAGCCCGGGACTTTTCAGGAGTTTGCCGTATTCCAGGGTGCAAGTTACTTCCGCGCCATAGGCACCGGCAACATCTATGGTCTGTCGGCCCGTGGCCTTGCGATCGAGACCGCCGACCCGCAGGGCGAGGAGTTCCCCAAGTTCCGATCATTCTGGCTGGAAAAGCCCGCGCCAGGTACGGACACCTTCGTTCTTCATGCCTTGCTGGATAGTCCAAGTTGCACGGGCGCTTACCGGTTCGAGATCACACCCGGCAAAGCCCTGACCATGGATGTTGCAGCGCATGTGTTTCCGCGTCGTGACATCGACAATATCGGTATCGCGCCGCTGACATCGATGTTCCAATATGATCAGACCAACCGGCATCGCTTTACGGATTTCCGACCCGCGGTTCACGACTCGGATGGGCTATTGATCAAGAATGGCGCGGGCGAAACCATTTGGCGTCCCCTCGCGAACCCAACCAATTTGCAGATCAGCGCCTTTGTCGATTCAAATCCGAAGGGCTTCGGGCTGATGCAGCGCGCGCGCAGCTATGGCGATTTTGCCGATCTTGAAGCGCTCTATCATCGCCGCCCGGGCGTCTGGATCGAACCTAAAGGTGATTGGGGACGCGGCTCGATTTCACTTATCGAAATTCCGACGCCGTCCGAAATTTTCGATAATATCGTCTGCTACTGGCGTCCGGCCGATGGCGCGGCGCGCGGGTCGGAAAACACGTTCGAGTATCGTCTTACGTGGAGCGATGAGGTCGACTATGGCGATGGGTTGATTGTGCTGAACACGATGATCGGCTCGGCTTTTGAGAACGATGGCACTATTGTCCTGATCGACTTCGCAGCGGGCGCCGAAGTGCCCGAAGATTTGAGCGAGGTTGATATCGTCGTCCAAAGCAGCGCTGGCGAAGTATCTTCGGGTGTTTTGCAACGGAACCCGGAAACCGGCGGGCCGCGCCTGGCCTTCAAGTTTCATACGGATGAGGAAACCCTGATTGAATTCCGCGCGCAGCTTCGGCTGAACAACGCGCCATTGAGCGAAGTCTGGCTGTACAGGTGGACCGCGTGACACGCTACGCCGCTGCTCATATGCCCGCGCCCGCCCCTTTGCACCGGCCCGCGCAGACGTTTACCGAGGTCCACCGGACGCGCGAATTCAACAAGCCACGGAATATGCGCAACATGCTATGGCGCCTCTCCGCCTTCATCCCGACGATTCTGCTGACCTTTGTGCTTTGCGTTTCACTGACCAGCTATCTGGGACAGAATGGCGTGATGCTGGTCGAAGGGCTTGTTCTGACCCTTGTGGGCCTGACCTTTGTTTGGCTGGCCTTTTCGGTCAACACGGCGTGCATCGGACTGGTGAAGGTCGCGTTGGACAGAACCAGCACACCGCTGCCGCCCGCCGAAGTCGAGCCGCAGGACGTTGCCCTCTTGATGCCGGTCTATAACGAGGCCACGTCGGATGTGTTCGGCAACGCATCGGCGATGTTGCGCGAGTTGAAAGCGCATCCGGACCGCAACAGCTATACCCTGTTCATCTTAAGCGATACGCGTAAGCCGCAAATTGCAATGGATGAAGAACGGGCCTTCCGCGCACTCCAGACCGAACACGGGGTGGACGTGGTTCATTACCGGCGACGGCTTGAGAATACCGACAAGAAAATCGGCAATATTTCAGACTGGATTGAAAATTGGGGCGCGGCTTATAGTGCCATGGTTGTGCTGGATGCCGATAGCCTGATGAGCGGCTTTGCCATCCGGCACCTTGCGCAAGCAATGGCTGCCGATCCGGATGCCGGGCTGATCCAAAGCCGTCCCATGTTGATTGGCGCCTGGACCCTTTTCGGGCGCGTTCAGCAGTTTTCAAGCTCGGTCTACGGGTGGCTGCTGGCCGAAGGGCTGGCCTCGTGGTCGCAGCACGAGGGAAATTATTGGGGCCATAATGCGATTATCCGCACGCGTGCGTTCGCCGAAAGCGCGCGCTTGCCGCATCTGAAGAACTGGCGGGGCGATGATCGGCTGATCCTTAGCCACGATTTTGTTGAAGCCGGTATGCTGCGCCGCGCCGGGTGGGCGGTGCGTCTGTTGCCCCGCGTGGACGGCAGCTACGAAGAAAGCCCCCAGACGCTGATTGACTATGTCCTGCGCGACCGTCGCTGGTGCTATGGGAATATGCAGCATTTGCGACTACTTGCGGCGCGTGGTTTCCACGTTATCTCGCGCATCCATCTATTGCAGGGCGCGTTGGCTTTTCTGATGTCACCCGCGTGGCTGGCTGTTGTGATCCTTTGGTCGTTCGTCGGAACAACGGCCGAGGCGCCAAGCAGCTATTTCTCACCTGCAAATCCGCTTATGCCGTTCTGGCCGGAACAGAAAGCGGATGTCGCCTGGATCTACATGACATTCGTCTATGGAATGCTGTTGTTTCCGAAACTAGTCGGCGCCATCCTGTTTGGCCTGCGCCGCAGCACGCAGCGTGCCTATGGATCGCGCAGCATGTATGTCGGCTCGTTCTTTGTCGAGTTGCTGCTGTCGGTGCTGTATGCGCCCATCATGATGGTACAGCACACGATCGCGACGATCTTCGCATTGCTGGGCCGAGATATCTCATGGACGGCACAGAACCGCGGCGGTGCCGGCTATAGTTGGGGCGCGACTTTCAGGTTCCACGTGGTTGAGACGGTGCTTGGCCTTGGTCTGCTTGCCGGCATTCTTGCTGGGAACTTTCCGCTTTTAATCTTGCCAATCGCCTTCAGCCTTGCCGCAGCCGTGCCGCTGTCAAAGCTCAGTTCGGTCCCTGTGGCCAATAGCGGACCGCGTGTTCTTCGGCTGGATACGCCACACACCTTGCGAGAACCCCGTATTATCACATCGGCGCGTACTGAACGGGAATGGGTCAAGTCGATCCTGACCGATCCGCGACCCGGCTCGATTGCCGCGGAATAGGCCTTAGCGGCCCAGGCGATAGATGTAGGGAATCGACAGGGCAAGCAACGGAACCGCGAAAGCCCGGTACGTGATCTGGAGATTGAACCCCAGATAAGACGCGTAGGATCCGTTGAAAAGCAGCAAGCTTTCTTCAATGCTCGAGCCGGCAAATCCTGCAGCAGCATTAATGCCGATCTGCAACGCGAAGAGAATGGCGGCAGCCCCGAGATACCCGAGGATACCCCAACTGCGCGGCAGGACGGCGCCAAGAACCAATCCTGCAAGCGCCATGGCGATCAAAAGAGTCATTCCGCGTCCAAACCTTCATACCAATCGATAACAAGGGCGGGCCATTCGGGCGGCACAACATGCCCGCCATCAAACAGCGCAAATTCAAGTGCACTTCCGGTGTCGCAGCGATCCCAGGCGCGGCGCATGAATGGGCCGGAGTTTGCAAAGCGATCTGCCTTCAGATGGCGACACCCATTTGTATCCCGCCAAAGGTTCAGCGCATAAAAGATATCGCCTTGAGCAAAAGCATTCGGATCATCGGCAGGCAACCGGTTGACCACCCGCCCTTCCAACGGAACGGTTCCGTCGGTCCAGCCATGGGTATGCAGCAGGCGGACTGGCCCCGCGCACTCGGTCGGGTGCGGGCGCCAGAAATTTCCACCAATGGGCGCATAGGCTGAAAAACTGTCTGGGTCCAAACAGGCGGTATAGGCGGTCATCGACCCGCCGATCGAAAACCCGGCAAGGATGATGCGGTCTGGGTCCAGACCGAACCGCTTTGCGGCGTCATCCCGCACGGCAGCCAGAAACGCGATATCCGCGTCCTGCCGTTCGGAGCTTGGGTGAAACGCCCAGCTGCGGCCGCCTCCGTTCTGGCGGGGCATCCCGTTGGGTGCGATCACGGCATATCCGCGATCCAGATAGCTGGACACCATGGCGTCGTTGCGCAATGCGCCGTTCCCGCTGCCACCCCATCCGTGAATGTATACAACTGCCGGGACGGGTGCCGCCGCGTCGTCTGGCATCGCAATAAAATAGGCACGGTCATCGATCTTGCACGAGGTATTGATCGAGCAGGCCGTCGCCGGGCTGACCAGCCCAAGAAAAGCCACCGCGAGCCCAGAAACCAGATACCGCATTCTCATACGCACTTTTGCCTTTTAATTTACATGCACGACGGGAAGGCCGCGCTTTAGCCAGCCTGGTCCCGCCAGCGACCCAAGCATACCCTCTGGTATGTCAACAAGGGGTCCAACGCCAGCGTCTGCCAAACGCTTGGTCATTCGCGCTGAGCGAACACCGCGTGCGCAGATAACCGCGACAGGCTGCGCTTGGGATGACCGAGCGCCTTTTACATTTTCAATGAACCCTGCATCCCGCAGGTCGAAGGCAACAGCATGTTGCGGAATGCCGGTTGTTTTCCATTCGTCCGGTCGCCGAATATCGACCAGAAGAATGTCGCCCGCAGCCGCAGCAGCAAGGGCTTCGTCAGGCGACATGACGCGAGCCGTGTCGGCGCGCGCGTTCGAGAATGTCAGCCCGGCATATGCTCCCACGCCGATCAGCGCGGTGCCCCCTAGGGCCAGAAAAGATCGACGTGAGAGCATTTTCAGAAGCCGTTCTTAGTTGATCGGCGCATCAGACATGAAATCTGGGATCGCACGTTCGGACCGTGGGTCGTCCTGAATGTCTGTCCAGTTGCCTTCGGCCAGCGTTATGTTGCCCGGAATGTCTTCTTCCCAGAACCCAACAACGTTCTTGGTGATGTTCAAGTAAAGTTTGCCATCCACGATGCGCCACAGGTTCGGGTTTGCCGGAACCTTGCCCCCTTTGGACACGCCATAGGCGCAATGGCCATCATATTGCGGTGCAAATTTTGCAGGGTCGCTGAGGAAAGCGTCACGATTGGCTTCCGTCGAGAACGCGAAGGTGGCGCCATTATACTCAGCGGTGATGTTGGCGTTGCCTGCGGCAGGCGCCGGTTGTGCTGTGCCAACAGGCGATTGTTCCAGTCCGAAATACGAGACAACGTCGAAGCCAGACACGGCAAAGCCGGTATCATCGACATATTGATCACCAGCAAAGGCGGCAACCGACGAAAGAGCGAAGACAGTAGATGCGATGAGCCACTTCATGAGTGTTCTCCTTGGAGGAATGTTTGCGATCATGTGCCTGTCCTAAGCCTTAAATTGGCGAGGGGCGACTACCCCTCTCGCGGGAGTGAACAGATGTGAGTATCAATGTGTGAATAATTGCAAAATCCGGCGTCAAAGTCATGCGTCTTTCGTCGGATGCTTCGGTGCCGTAGAGGCGCTCTTGCTGTTTGTTACGGCTGTCTTGCGCGCGGTGGTTTCCCGGGCGACAAGCTTGCACTCAAAACACACTGCATCCGGCACGACATCGTCTTCCACCCATTGCGCCAGCGCCTCTGCCGCATGCTGGCCCATTTCCTCGGCGGGCAAGTGCACAGTCGACAAGCGCGGTGTGGTCATCTGGGAACTTGGCAGATCGTGGATACCGATGACCGACACCACATCCGGCACGGCAACACCATAGCGTTGCAGCTCGAACAAGACCCCAAAGGCCAGTACATCCGAAACACACAGATACGCATCAAATGACCATTTCTCAGCCATCGCCTGCGCCACCACAGTTGCACCGCCAGCGACCGAAAGCTCGGTTTCGAGGAAGGTGAGCGCAACGTCCTTCCGGTGTTCAGAAGCCCCGGCGATCCGCTCGCGCGTACGGTCATTATGGATTTTGGGGCCATGAACCACTGCAATGCGCTGGTGCCCTAACTCAAACAGGTGATCAAGCGCCAGGCGTGCGGCCTTGCGATTGTCATATCCGATTGTCGGATAGGAAAACCCAGGATCAAAGTAGGATATCGCAATCGCCGGTACACGACGCCGTGCAAGCAAATCATAAAGTGCTGCCTCATGAGAAATGCCCGGCAGGAAAAGCCCCTCGACGCCGATGTCCAAAAGTTCCTTCGCGCGCTGTACCTCCTGTTCAGGCACCTCGGCGGTGGTTGCGACGACAAGGGAAAACCCGAACTGGCCCAGCCGACGCTCGATCGCCTCGATTGTCAGCGCAAACGTATCGTTATCAAGCGACGGGATCAAAGCACCGAATATTTTACTGCGCCCACTGTTGATTGCGCGCGCGGCCGCGCTTGGATGAAATCCCAACTCGGTAATTGCGGTCTCGACACGAAGGCGCGTGTCCTGCTGAACGATTGCAGGCGAATTCAACACTCTCGAGACCGTCGCGACCGAGACATTTGCAGCCCTTGCCACGTCGCGCAGGTTCGCTCTTTTCTTATCGCGCCTAGAATTCATGCAGCGAGTGTAAGAACATCTGTAACTAGTTACAATAATACTTGACAGTCGCAGTCTATCAGTTGTGAAACTAGTTACATTGGGATCTTGCCGAGGGGGTTCAGTGCTCAATACGGGGCTCATTCATAGCTTCAACAATGTTGGAAGTGCTGCAAACGGCAGGCGCTTCCCTGGTTTCCCGACGAAATCTGATACCTTCCGACAAAGGCTTTCGCCGCGTGGCGCACTGCGCTGTGACTTGAACCCGGGCGACGTGGTCTCACTGCTGCCACGTGCCGCCGAACAATCCGTCAGTCTTCTGGTGTTCAGTCCCAACGGCACACTTCAACCAGAGCTGCTTGGGCTTACCGATGAGACAGAAGCCCTGCCCCCAAACCTTTTTGACAGCGCCGCACTGCTTGGCTGGATCACGCGGAACGGCGGCGCGGCCGACATGCCGCTACACACCGTGGCTATTACATTGGAAGACCTGGCCGTGCTCAAGGCCGAAGCGCCGTGCACTTTGTGGCTCATCAAACCGCTGAGCGCAGCGGACCTGACGCAAACTGGCTCGACCGGCGCCATCGAAGTTGCCGTCAAACCGGCGGCGATTGGCAATGCGCCATTGCTGCCGCCACCGTTGGGCGACATTCGGGACGAGTTCACGGTGACCCGTGGCACAGCGACAGCGTATGAGCTGGCACCGGGTGAGATTTTGCAGATCATCGACATCGAAGGCCAGCAATGTTCGGACTTCATGGCCCTTCGCCACGACATGCTGGAACAGGGCACCGAGCGGACCATCGACAGCACCGCCACCCGGTCGATGGTGCGTGGGGCCTATCCGGGCCCGGGTCTATTCAACAAGTTCTTTGACAGTTCACTCAGCCCGATGATGCGGGTCCTTCAAGACACCTGCGGTCGTCATGACACGTTCGGTCTTGCCTGCACCGCCCGCGGTTACGAAGATCGTGGCTTCCCGGGGCATTTGAACTGTTCAGACAATATCTCGGACGCGCTCGACCCGTTTGGGGTCGAAAAAAGGCCCGCCTGGCCTGCAATCAATTTCTTCTGGAATACATGGGTTGATGAGCAAAATCATCAGCTTATGACCGAAGAAAGCTATTCGAGGCCCGGCGATTATGTCGCGCTGGAAGCCATGGAAAGGCTGGTCTGCGTTTCAACCGCATGTCCGGATGATCTGGACCCAATCAATGGTTGGAACCCGACAGATATCCATGTGCGCATCTATCGCCCCGAGACCAAACTCCAACGCGCGATTGCGTGGCGGGAAAAGGAAGACGCCCCGATGTCGATCAGTCAGGAAAGCGCGTTTCATGACGCGACCGCAAAGCTGACCAGCAATTTTGCCCCTGCCCGCGATCTTTGGGCCCCGGTCAGCTTTCCGTCCATTGGCACAGTTGGCGAATACTGGGCCTGCCGCGAGCGCGTGACCCTACAAGACATGTCATCGCTGCGGAAATACGACATTGTCGGACCCGACGCGGAACGGCTTTTGCAGCGCGCGATGACACGCGACATCGCCCGCCTGTCAGTTTGGCGCGGCACATATGCCTTGATGTGCGACGACACCGGCAGTGTCATCGATGACGGAACGCTGTTTCGTCTGGCACCTGACCTGTTCCGCTGGTGCTGTGGCACGGAAGAAAGCGCTCGCGCGCTTGAGACGCTGGCGAAGGCAGAAGGTTTACAGGCCCGCATCATGTCGATGGACGGCGCCTTGCCCAACTTGGCCCTTCAAGGGCCGCACGCCCGCGATGTGCTCCGCAAAATCGTGTTCACACAGCCCGCCCATCCCGCATTGGATGATGTCAAATGGTTCGGCGTGACAATCGCGCGGCTGAACGACCGGGATGGGATCCCGTTCATGCTGTCGCGCTCGGGATACACCGGAGAATTGGGATACGAGCTGTTTTGCGCGGCGTCCGACGCGACGCGCCTGTGGGATACAGTGATGGGCGCGGGGGAAGAGTTCGGAATTGCGCCGATGGGGTCGGCCGCGCTTGAGATATTGCGCATCGAAGCGGGGTTAGCCGCCCGACCTGAATTCGCGCCAGGCGTGGATGCGCATGAAGCTGGGTTAAGCTTTGCCATCAGTCCCGGCAAGTCAGGTTTTATCGGGCAGGCGGCCTTGGAACGAAATGCGCGCGACCCGCGTCGCGTTTTGCGCGGCCTGACGTTTGAGTGCAACGACGTGCCGCTGCACGGCGCACATGTCTATTCGGGCGAGCGACCAGTCGGCTTCATCACCTCGGCCACACGATCCCCGATGTTCGAAACGGCCATAGCCATGGCTCGGCTCTCGGTCGAAACAGCCGAGCTTGGGACAGTCCTGGAAGTGGGCCAGATGGACGGGCACATGAAGCGGCTGACCGCAACCGTGTGCTCAATCCCGTTTTACGATCCTAAACGCGAAAGGGCACGCGCATGAGTGACGCAGTCGTTGAACTGGAAGGCGTTTGGAAGGTCTTTGGCGACCGCGCGCCGGAAGCCATGGAGGCGATCCGCAAGGAAGGATTAGGGAAAGCCGAAGTTCTTGAACAATATCAATCGGTTGTCGGCGTCAAAGATGCCAGTTTTTCAGTCAGTGAAGGCGAAATCTTTTGCCTGATGGGGCTTTCAGGATCCGGCAAGTCGACGCTGGTTCGTCATATCAATCGTCTAATCGAGCCCTCAGCCGGGACCATCCGCATCCTGGGTCAGGACATTGGTGCGATGAACAACGAAGAACTTCGCGCCACCCGCGCCACCCGAATTGGCATGGTCTTTCAGAACATGGCGCTTCTGCCCCATCGGTCCGTCCGGGACAATATCGGCTTCGCGCTCGAACTTCGGGGGATGGACGGCTATCACCGTGCGCAGTTGGCCGACAAGGCGTTGGAGACTGTCTCGCTTCACGGTTATGGCGACCGCTTGCCGGCCGAGCTTTCCGGCGGGATGCAACAGCGCGTGGGCTTGGCACGGGCTTTGGCCGCCGACCCAGAGATCCTATTGATGGACGAGCCTTTCTCGGCGCTCGATCCGCTGATCCGTCGGAACCTTCAGGACGAGTTTCTTGGCTTGTCCGAGAACCTCAGGAAGACAACGGTCTTCATCACGCATGACCTGGACGAGGCCATTCGCATGGGGGATCGGATCGGGATCATGAAGGATGGGGAAATCGTACAGATCGGCACGGCCGAGGATATCGTGACCGCCCCTGCCGACGATTACGTCGCCGATTTTGTTGCGGGTATCTCACGTCTGAAATTGGTGTCTGCCGCCAAGATCATGGTGTCGTTGGACGAACATGAAGCAAAACGGGGTCCCGTCGACATCGCTCTCGACCACCCGGTCGCACACCCAGACGTTGACCTGGACACGCTGGTTGAACTCAGCACCGAGGCCGAACTGCCTGTCTTGATCAAAGCCGACGAAAGGATCGTTGGCGTAGTCGACAAATCAACGCTGCTGCAGGGCATTCAAGGGGGCGCAAACGCATGAGCACAATAGCTATCGCAGGCGGAGCCGAAGATCGGCAGATTGAAGAACGCGATGTGGCCGTTGGTGCATTCGTGGACGAAGGGGCCTCCTACTACAGCGCGGAATTCGAACGCATTCAGAAGGGCGAACAGCCGTTCTGGGCGATGAATGTCTGGGCGCTGTTGATCCCTTGGGTTTGGTCAGCCCGGCGCGGGCTTTGGCTGATGTTCTGGGTATCACTCGCGTTGGACGTCCTGGCGGTCGTTTGTTTGTTGCAGCTCCTGAAATACGGCCCCCTTTTGGCCGAGGCGCAATTGGATCCTTCGGCTAACAGCACCCTGATCGCCAGGTATTCAAGTTGGATGCAGACCTTTGGCTGGACGGGCGCTGTTGTGCTTTTGGCGGGTCGCCTGTGGATGGGATCGGTTGCCAATCCGTGGTACTACAAACAATATTCGCGCTGGAGGATTGACCGTGCCGTGCCGTCGGGCATCAGCCTGCAACGGGTCGGCATAGCGGTCGCCATCATGTTGATCGTGGCCCCTCTGACCTTCTATCGCGCGACCCAGCAACGCCTTGATGAAAGGGCGTGTTTCAATCAGATGCGCGCAGGCGAGGACGTGCAGGCGCTGCTCTCGGCCAATAGCTTGACGACGCCGAATGACCTTTTGCCTATCCTGGAGACTACACGTTCCGAGCTTGTGACCCGCCGCGGCACCCTCGAGGCGCTGGAGACACTGACGGATGAGCAGCGTGCGGAACGCAGCGCCTTGCGAAGTGAAATCCGAAATGTGGACCGTCAAATCGGGACGGTGAATAACTTCTCGGACATCTCGGCACGGGATCGCTTCGATTGCGCCCTAATCGACGACTTCCCGACGCTTGCTCGGATCGCACCGCCCGAGGACGTGAGCTATCGCCGCATGCCCGACGAAGAGGCCATTGCGGCCGGACGGGAGGGCGCCACCAAACTGACACGCACGGTAAAGGATCCAGTTGAAGGTCGGACGGTGAACATCTTCACCTATACGGCGGAATCAATTGATATCGGAATCAATTATCTTCGCGCGTCTTATGCGGCATTCTTCGATGCCGCGACAAATGTCCTGCGACAATCGCTGATCCGGGTCGAAGTGGCCTTTATGGAAACGCCGTGGCTGGTCGTTGCATTCCTCTTCATTGCCTTGGCCTGGGCCTTTACCGGGCCCGGCACAACACTTTTCGTTGGATCATCGCTCGCTTTTCTGGCGGTGTTCGAACTTTGGCAGATCGCGATGCAGACCATGGCGCTGGTCGTGGTTTCGACAGCGATTTGTGTGCTGGTTGGGCTGCCGACCGGTGTTTGGATGGCGAAGAACAAGATCGCACGATTTATCACCGAGCCGATCCTTGACGTGATGCAGACCATCCCGTCGCTGTCATATCTGGTCCCGGCAGTAGCTTTCTTCGGCATTTCGCAACCGCCCGCCGTCTTGGCAACCGTGATCTTCGCGATCCCGCCGATGGTGAAACTGACCGCGCTCGGGATCAGGCAAGTGCCAGAGAGCACCAAGGAAGCCGCTCTCGCTTTTGGCGCTTCGGAACGACAATTATTGAGAAAGGTCGAACTGCCGATGGCCGTGCCGTCGATTATGGCCGGGCTCAACCAAACCATCATGCTGGCGCTCTCGATGGCCACGATTTCGGCGTTCATCGGCGCCGAGGGTCTGGGCGCGCTTGTTACCGCTTCGCTGGGGGATGCTCAGGCCGGGAAAGGCCTGCTCGCGGGGATCGCCATTGCACTCGTCGCGATGATGATTGACCGCATCCTAAGAGGGATCCGCGCGTCGTACAGCCGGATCTGACACAAGAAAACATGGCACAGGGAGAAAACGTCATGAAATCACTACTCACGGCAACCGCACTGGCGACAACGCTTGTGGCCGGGTCCGCGTCGGCTCAGGAAAAGGTTATGATCAGCGATCTCAGCTGGAACGGCGCGCGCGCCATTGGCAACGTTCTGCAGGCGATCATCACTGGCCCGATGGGCTCCGAAGCCGAAATCGTGCAAGGCATGAACCAGCAGCCCGTGATCTATGCCGGTATGGACAAGGGCGATGGCTCTATCGACATTCACACCGATATGTGGATGCCGAACTGGCAGTCCGCGTGGGATGAATATGTCGAAGGCAACGAGACGATCGCCGTGAACACGCCCTATCAGGGCACGTCGAACCTGTATGTGCCGAGCTATCTTGCCGACACGGTTTCGTCGATTGAAGACCTGAAAAACCCCGAGATTGCCGCCATGTTCGACACCGATGGCGATGGGCTCGGCGAATACTGGCCCGGCGACGTGACCTGGGCGTCGACCAAGCGCTGGCAGATCAAGTTCAAGTCCTATGGCCTCGACAGTCTTTGGGAACCGGTCATCGTTTCTGCCGATACGTTCAAGGCGGGCCTCGCTGCGGCTTACGCTTCATCTCAGCCGCAACTCTTCTATCACTGGACGCCGGAAGCGTTGCATGTGCAGTACGACCTGTCGATTGTCAGCGAACCCGATCGCTATGACGGCTGCGAAGATGTCGATCTTGACGCCGAAAACTGGCTTGAGATCTCGGAGTTCGATTGCGTGATTGCGCCGAACGATGTCTTCGTCGCCTTCTCCAAATCGCTTTATGATCGCAACCCGCCGGTCGCCAAGATGCTGTCAAACGTTCAGTTCACGGGCGATGAGATCAACGGCTGGATCGTCGAAATGTTCGAGAACAAGCGCGATCCGCTGGAAGTGGCTGAAGAGTGGATTGAAGATAACCCCGACATCGTAAACGGCTGGATCAACGGATAATCCGAGCAGTGTTGAAAACGAGGGGTCGCGCTTCGGCGCGGCTCTTTTTGCGTCAGACGCCGATGTATCGTTTGGAAATCTCTGGCGTTAGCGTCTGCATGGCGCCATTCCATACCGTTGCGCCGCGTTCCAGAATGACGCCGCGATCCGCCACCCGGGACAGTTCTGCCACTGACTTGTCAATCAACAAGATCGCTACCCCCGTCGTTTCCTTCAAACGGGTGATCGCGGCCCAGATTTCCTGACGCACAACAGGCGCAAGCCCTTCGGTCGCCTCGTCCAACACAAGCAATTTCGGGTTGGTCATCAAGGCGCGACCAATCGCTAGCATTTGTTGTTCGCCCCCGGACAGGCTGGCCGCCTTTTGCTGCGCGCGTTCGGACAGGCGGGGGAATAGCGCTCCAACGCGCGTCAGTGTCCAATCGCCCGGTCGCGCAGCAGCCACGAGGTTTTCTCGAACAGTCAGGTCACGAAAACACCGCCGCCCTTCCGGAACCAGACCAACTCCAAGCCGTCCAACCCTGTGGCTTGGCAAAGAGTGGAGGGATTGGTCTTCAAAACTCAGGGTCCCTTCGGACGCCATCATCCGACAGATCGCCCGCACCGTGGTCGTCTTCCCCATACCGTTGCGCCCCATAAGCGCAACCACCTCACCCGTTTGAACCGTCAGGTTCACATCGAACAATGCCTGCGCACTTCCATACGACGCCGTGAGGCCCTGGATACGAAGCAAGCTCATCCCCCCGCCCCCAAATATGCCACCCGAACATCAGGCGCGTTCCTGATTTCATCAACGGTACCCGTTGCGATGACACGCCCATAAACAAGCACGGTGATCCGGTCGGCCAAGGCAAACACGGCGTCCATATCGTGTTCCACCAGCAAAATGGGCGCCTCGGTTCGAAGACCGTCCAGAAATTCGGTCATTTGTTTTGAACCGTCCGCCCCGAGGCCTGCCATCGGTTCATCCATCACAAAGGCCTTCGGGTGCAGCGTCAGGGCGACGGCGACTTCAAGTTGACGCCGCTGTCCATGGGACAGGTCAGAGCAGCGCACATCGGCAAGTTCCGCCAGCCCCACATGCCCCAAAGCAGCAAGCGCACGATCATTCAGATCTTTGTCGCGGGTTGCTGGCCGAAATATGCTCCATGACCGCCCAATGGCTCCGATTGCACCAAGCAGTGCGTTCTCAAGAACTGTGTCCTCCATCGCCAGTTGCGACACCTGAAAGGTTCGCCCAAGTCCCAGTCGCGCCCGCTGGGATGTGGAAAGGTCCGTTACGTCCTGACCTTGAAACAGAACCCGTCCGGCATCCGGCGCAAGGCTTCCGCAAATCTGTGCAATTAGCGTGGATTTACCGGCGCCGTTCGGGCCAATGATGGCATGGATCTCGCCCAAGCGCAGATCAATAGACACGTCATCGGTTGCAACCAACGCACCAAATGCCTTCTTCAATCCATGCGTGGCCATCACCGGTTCAGACATGCGGCCCCGCTTTCCCAGTCAAAAGCCCAATGACGCCGCCACGCGCGAAAAGCACGATCAGCAACAAGATCACACCCAGCCAAACCAGCCAGAACTCGGTCAGGCCCCCAAGCCAATGCTCCAACGCTACGAAAAGCGCGGCACCGATGACAGGACCCATCAAACGGCCAACACCGCCAATGATAATCAGAATGATCAGTTCGCCTGATAGCTGCCAGCTGAACATGGTTGGGCTGACGAACCGATTGAGATCGGCAAAAAGCGCGCCCGCCAATCCGGTAATCGCACCCGAGATCACGAAGGCG